>NZ_JBVMAE010000002.1:0-331221 GCF_055597485.1 Crenobacter sp. CS_VA4 | reverse complement strand
TCAGCCTGACTGGAACGGTAGATGACGGTATTGGCCTTGGTGATGTGCGAGCGCTGGTGCTTGAAGGCCCGCCACTCGCTTCGCAGGGGGCGTCCTGCAGGGCAACGGTACTCTCCAGCCGTTTCATCCCAGTGAAAGTCGTTACTCGAGAAGCTGTCGTTCTTGCGCTTGGTTTTGTCCCACACCGGCACATGCGGTTCGATGTGCTTTTCTTCGACCATCCAGGCCAGCATTGGGGCTGTCCCATAGGCCGTGTCGCCAATGAGGCGTGCAGGCGTGATGTCGAACTGTTCTTCGACGCGCTCAACCATCGTCTTGGTGAACTCGACCTCGGCTGTGCGGTGCGCCGGCGTGGCTTCCACATCCAGAATCACACCGTGCTCGGTATCGATCAGGTAGTTCGTGGAGTAGGCGAAGAAGGCTGGGCCCCCTGGCGCTGCTGTCCAGCGGGCCTGAGGGTCGGTCAGCGAAACACGCTTAGGTAGCGTTTCCGCCTGCGCATCGCCATCCAGTGCGCGGAGGTACTCACGCACGGCACGGGTGCTGAGTGCCGGATCGCTCCAGTTGACCTCTTCATTCTCTGCTACACCACGCTGCCTGCTGGCATCCGCTTTGATGAGGCTGGCGTCCACGGCAAATCCTTCGCCCTTGACCAGACCTACGTCCATGCAGCGGCGCAGCACTTCATTAAACAACCAGCGAAATAGACCGCTCTCCCGAAAACGGCCATGTCGATTCTTGGAAAACGTCGAGTGATTGGGTACTTCATCTTCCAGTCCCAACCGGGCAGAACCAGCGATAGGCCAGGTTCAAATACCCCTCTTCGCACAACTGCCGCTCGGAGCGGATGCCATAGCCGTAGCCGTAGCCGACGATCAGCATGCGGATCATCAGCTCAGGATCAATCGAGGGATGCCCAATCGGGCTATAGAAATCTGCGAGGTGTTGGCGCAGGTCGCTGAGGTCAAGACAGCGATCGATGCTGCGCAAGAGGTGGTTGCAGGGGACGTGATCTTCCAGATTGAACGAGTAAAACAGGCGCTCCTGCCCACTCGATAGCTGCCCCATCATGCTGCATGCCCCCTGCGATCGCCGACATGATGATTCTGCCGACGGTCTGCCGGGGTAGCTAGTTTTTCAACAGAATCGGTCGAGAGCGATCATTGGTAAATCCCCGCTTTCGGCCAAAAGTGGGGATTGGTCGTTGCCAAAAGCGCTGATTCGTGGCGGTCTGGATGTCGACGCGTCTTCATGAGTCGTAAGAGCAGCCTCAGGGCTTTGAGTCGAGCAGTGGGAACGATTAGGTAACAGCGGCGGCTAATCATTTCCTCGCGCAGCGGCTTCGCGGAGCTTGTCTTTCTTGCCCTTGCGTTTACCTTTGATGCCGCCGGTAGATGGCCCAGTTGATGCGGCTACCGGCGCTGCCGCGGCTGGTGTCGTGGTTCCGATAGGCTCAAAGCCCGGGATCCGTTCGCGTGCCAGGCGGAGGCGTTGACGTTTTTCTATGAGCCGGAAATGCGTTTCGGAGGCGGCGCTGATGAAGCTGACGGCGGCACCGAGGTCACCCGCGCGACCGGTGCGACCGATGCGGTGAGTGTAGTCGACCGCCGATCGTGGCAGGTCGTAGTTCACCACGGCAGGCAATTGCTCGATGTCGATGCCCCGAGCGGCGACATCCGTGGCGACAACCACCTGCAATCGACAAGCTTTGAATTCTGCCAAGACATGACTGCGCGCGCCTTGACTGAATTCGCCGTGGAAGGCGGCTGCGTTGATTCCGGCTTTACCCAGTTTGTCGGCAAGCTGTTCCGCGGAGTGTTTGGTGGCGACAAAAACAAGCACCCGGTCCCAGCGGTTTTCTTGAATCAAATGACACAACAGTTGGGTGCGTCGGCTGGCGTCGACCTCGATCGCTCGCTGCAGGATGGTGGGCTCGGCTGTCGGCGCGGGCTGCACCTCGATGCGGGTCGGATTGCGTAGCAGCTTTTCAGCGAGCGCCTGTACGGCGGGCGGAAAGGTCGCGGAGAAAAACAGATTTTGGCGATTTTTCGGAAGCAGCGCGAGGATACGCCCGAGTTCGTCGGCAAAGCCCATATCAAGCAGGCGATCCGCCTCATCCAGCACCAGCATCGAGACCGCTGAAAGCCTAAGTGCGTTGTGGTCGAGCAAGTCGAGCAAGCGGCCTGGTGTGGCGACCAGGACGTCGAGGCCTTTGCGCAGTTTCATCATCTGCGGGTTGATGCTCACCCCGCCGTAAATCGCATAGCTATGCAGTGGCAAGTGCGCGCCGTATTCACGAAAACTCTCATGTACCTGCTCAGCCAGTTCGCGAGTTGGCACCAACACCAATGCGCGCACCGAATTGCTGGCCACTGGCGGACCTTCCATGGCCAGACCTTGCAAGAGCGGCAGCGCAAAGCCGGCGGTCTTGCCGGTGCCGGTTTGCGCCGCCGCCATCAGGTCACGCCCAGCGAGAATCGCCGGAATCGCCTGCTCCTGCACCGGCGTAGGCGTTTGGTAGCCGAGGGTGTCGAGGGTTCGCAACAGCGGCTCGATCAAACCGAGGGAGGAGAACGTCATAGGGGTAACCAAAGCCTTTGAAGGCGAAAGGCAGAGTTTAAGCTGCCTTGCTCCCGCTTGCCGGGTTCTGTTGAATTGAATGGCACATATCGGCCAAGATTATTGCTATCCATGCTGATGTGTAGTTCGGTCAATGTTCTCGGTGCCATGTTTATGGCAAGAAAAAACCCGCTAAACTTTGCAGTTAGCGGGTTTTTGTAATGCTGGTGGAGGCGGCGGGGATCGAACCCGCGTCCGGAAATCCTACACAGTGAGTTCTACATACTTAGCCTTGTCATTTGGATTTAACCGCAGACCACGCCGACGGGCAGGCTTGGCTGAAGCGAGTCACCTATTGTTTCGCCCTGAGCCAAGTGACCCGACACAGAACTAGCTGATGTAAAATGACACTGCAGTAGTTTGACCCACCCGGCCCATCAGCGAACCGTTGCAGTGTCTAGCTACCGTTAGGCAGCTAGAGCGTAAGTTTCGTCGTTTGCGACTAAAAAAATTCAGTGTTTTACGGGGTGACTGAAATCCCGGTATGCCCTCATCTGCTTCGCAACCCCCGTCGAAACCAAGGTCGCCCCCAGATGTGAGATCAGTATACACCCGTAGGCCAAGGCCTGTCAGCGCTTTTAGCGCGGAGGGATGCGTAGCGACTGGCCGGGGTAGATCTTGTCCGGATGGCTGAGCAAGGGCTTGTTGGCCTCGAAGATCTCAGGATAGAGATTGGCGTCGCCGTATTGCTCCTTGGCGATCTTGGACAGCGTGTCACCGCTGACCACCGTGTAGAAAATGGCTTCGGGTTCGTCGGCCTGGCTGACCGTGAGCTGGTCGTCGACCTTGCTGACGCCTTCGACGTTGCCGGCGGCCAGGGTGGCTTTCTCGCGCGTGGCCTGGTCCTTGGCGACCCCGAACAGGGTGGCCGTGGCGGTCGTGCTGTCGAAGGTGGCCGCCAGTCCGGTGATGTCCAGTTGGTTCTGTCGGATATAGGCCTCGATGGCGTCGCCGGCGGTGCGGTTGACCTGATCGAGCTGCGCCTTCGCTGCGTCGTCGTCCGGGTTCTGTTCGGCTGCAGCTTTGGCGGCTTCGGCTTCCTTGCTGCCAAACAGTTTTTCACCCGCGTTTTTGACAAAATCAAAAAAGCCCATTGTGCGCTCCCCTTGGTCAATATGACGATTGAATTGGAACGCTCAATATAGTTGGTGCGTTTGGCTTTTTAAAGGTAGCGAAGTACATCCAGCGGGTGGTCGATAAAGGCGTCGGCCTGCCAGGCGTGCGGCTCGTCGTCGTCGGCAATGTAACCCCAGTTGGCGATCAGCGTTTTCATGCCGGTGACGCGGCCGGCTTCGATGTCGCGCTCGGCGTCGCCGACGTACAGGCAGTGTTCCGGCGCGATGCCGATCGCGTCGGTAGCGTGCAGCATCGGGCGGGGGTCGGGCTTCGGTGCCGGGGTGGTGTCGCCGCTGACGATGACCGCCGGTGCGACCGGGAAGGCGAGGGCGTCGACCAGCCGGGCGGTGAAGCGCTGCGGCTTGTTGGTGATGATGCCCCAGGGCAGACCCTGTTCGGCCAACCTTTCGATCAGCTCCGGCACGCCGTCGAACAGCACGGTTTCCTTGTCGAAGCTGTTTTCGTACAGGTCCATGAAGCGGGCGCGCAGCACCGGGAAGTCGGGGTGTTCCTTGTCGATGCCGAAGCCGAGCTTGATCAGCGCGCGCGCGCCATGCGAGGCGATAGGGCGCATCGCCTCGTACGGCTGCGGCGGCAGGTCGTGTTCGGCGAGCAGGGCGTTGAGGGCGGCGCCCAAGTCGCGGGCGGTGTCGGCGAGGGTGCCGTCGAGGTCGAACAGGACTGCTTTGATCATGTCTCGGTCACTAGATGAAGGCATTCGGCCAACCCTGGGGTTGGCCGAAGCGGGTCAGTGGGCGGTCTTGCCGAGGAACAGCTTGTACGCCGGGTTGTCGGTTTCCTCGACGCAGGGGTAGCCCAGCGTGTCGAGGAAGCGCTGGAACTCGCCGTTGCTGCTGTCCGGCACCTGGATGCCGACCAGCACGCGGCCGTAATCGGCACCGTGGTTGCGGTAGTGGAACAGGCTGATGTTCCAGTCGGTGCGCATCGCTTCGAGGAAGCGCATCAGCGCGCCCGGGCGCTCGGGGAATTCGAAGCGGAACACCCGCTCATCCTTCAGCGACGGCGCGTGGCCGCCGACCAGGTGGCGGATGTGCAGCTTGGCCAGCTCGTTGTCGGTCAGGTCGAGGCCGTCGAGGTCGTTGGCGCGCAGGTCGGCGATGACGCGGCCGACGTCGTCCTTTTTCTGGATCTGCACGCCGACGAACACGTGGGCGGTGCCGGCGTCGGCGTAGCGGTAGTTGAATTCGGTGATGCTGCGGCTGCCGATCACCGAGCAGAACTTCTTGAAGCTGCCCGGCCGCTCGGGGATGGTGACGGCGATGATCGCCTCGCGCCGCTCGCCGAGCTCGGAGCGTTCGGACACGTGGCGCAGCCGGTCGAAGTTCATATTGGCGCCGCAGGCGATGGCGACTAGCGTCTCGCCGCTACACCCTTCGCGCTCGATATAGGCCTTGGCCCCGGCCACCGCCATCGCGCCGGCCGGCTCGGTGATCGAGCGGGTGTCTTCGAAGATGTCCTTGATCGCGGCGCAGATCGCGTCGGTGTCGACCAGGATGATTTCGTCGAGCAGCTCGCGGCAGATGCGGAAGGTCTCCTCGCCGACCAGCTTCACCGCCACACCGTCGGCGAACAGGCCGACGTCCTTCAGTTCGACCCGGTGGCCGGCCTCGATCGAGCGCTTCATCGCGTCCGAGTCGACGGTCTGCACGCCGATCACCTTGATTTCCGGCTTCAGGCGCTTGATGTAGCTGGCCACGCCGGCCGCGAGGCCGCCGCCGCCGATCGCGACGAACACCGCGTCGATGTGGCCGGGGTGCTGGCGCAGGATCTCCATCGCCACGGTGCCCTGGCCGGCGATCACGTCCGGGTCGTCGAACGGCGGGATGTAGGTCAGGCCGGTTTCCTCGACCAGCTTCATCGCGTGCTGGTAGGCATCCGAGTACGAGTCGCCGAACAGCACCACCTTGCTGCCACGACTGGCGACCGCGTCGATCTTGATCTGCGGGGTGGTCACCGGCATCACGATGGTGGCGGCACAGCCGAGCTTCTGCGCCGACAGCGCGACGCCCTGCGCGTGGTTGCCGGCGCTGGCGGTGATCACGCCGCGCGCCAGCTGTTCGGCCGACAGCTTGGCCATCTTGTTGTAGGCGCCGCGGATCTTGAACGAGAACACCGGTTGCAGGTCTTCGCGCTTGAGCAGAATGTCGTTACCGACCCGACGCGACAGATTGGGGGCGAGCTCGAGCGGGGTCTCTTCGGCGACGTCGTAAACTCGGGAAGTCAGGATGCGTTCTAGGTAGTCGTGCTTCGCTTGCATGGCTGTGATGAGTCTCTTATGTCTGGTTCTTTAATTGCTGCGGTCCAGATTATCAGGCGCTGCTCGGAACTCCAAGTCGTAGCACTGCACCAATGCCGTTGCGGACGCGCGTCGCACGGCCGGCGGTTTTGGCGCGGTGCAGTTTGCTCGGCGCGTCCCTTGCCGGTGTAGCGGTGTATAATCGCCGCCTACAGTATTTGCCAGCCCACACCACAGTTGTAATGCCAATGAAAAAATTGACCAGCCTGATTGTGGCAGCATCGTTCGCGCTGCCGTGTTTCGCCTTTGCATCGTCGGCCTTTGTGCCACCCGCTCCTGAAATCGCTGGCAAAGCCTATTACCTGCTGGACTTCCAGAGTGGCCAGGTGCTGTCGGCGCGCGACCCGGATGCCCGCGTCGAACCGGCGTCGCTGACCAAGTTGATGACCGCCTACCTGACCTTCAAGGCGCTGAAGGAAAAACGCCTGTCGACGGACCAGATGCTGACGGTGTCGCAGCGCGGCTGGAAGACCGAAGGCTCGCGGATGTTCCTCGATCCGAAAAAGCCTGCCCGTGTCGACGACCTGATCAAAGGCATGATCGTGCAGTCGGGCAACGACGCCTGCGTGACCTTGGCCGAAGCGATCGCCGGCAGCGAAGACGTGTTCGCCCAGGTGATGACCCAGCAGGCCAAGAAACTGGGCATGAAGAACACCAACTTCATGAACGCCACCGGCCTGCCAAACCCGAACCACTACACCACGGTGCACGACCTAGGCATCCTGGCCGCGGCGCTGATCCGCGACTACCCCGAGTACTATCCGACCTATTCGATCAAGTCGTTCACCTATAACAACATCACCCAGCCGAACCGCAACCTGCTGCTGTACCGCGACCCGAACGTCGACGGCATGAAGACCGGTTACACCGATACAGCCGGCTACAATATGGTCACCTCCAGCCACCGCGACGGCCGTCGCGTCGTATCGGTGGTAGTCGGCACCGCTAGCCCGGAAGCGCGCGCGGTCGAGAGCTCCAAGCTGCTCAACTACGGCCTGCAGTTCTTCGATACGCCGAAGCTGTACGCCGCACAGAAGCCGGTGTCGGAAGTGTCGGTATACAAGGGCGATGCCAACAAGCTGCCGATCGGCTTTGCCGGTGATGTGTTCGTGTCCGTGGCCAAGGGCCAGGCCGCCAAGCTGAAGGCTGAGCTGACCACCAAGCAGCCGGTGATCGCGCCGATCCAGGCCGGTCAGCAGGTCGGCACGCTAAAGGTCAGCCTCGACGGCCAGCCGCTGCTGGAGCGTCCGGTGGTGGCGCTGAAGAGCGTCGGCGAAGCCGGTTTCTTCGGCCGGCTGTGGGACAGCATCAAGCTGATGCTCGGTATGTAAGAAGAACCTGTTCAGAAGCTGTCGCGAGCGGGCCTCAGCGGCGGGTGAAGAGCAGCGCAGAAACCGGAATGTACTCGGAGTACATGAGGATTTCGAGCGGCACATGAGCCCCGATCAGGTCCGCGTAGCAAGATTATGAGCAGGCTCTAAGCAGTAGGGCAGGGTCGGCTGTTGCAAGACCCTGCTCTCAGACGGGTGGAACGTCGTCCCACATAGTGCGACAATCGGCCGTTGTGAATCCGGCCGCCGGCCCTGTTCGGCGGCCTACTAGCTGGATAAAGCCATGAGTGATAAAGACGATCTGTTCGAATTTCCCTGCCGTTTCCCGTTGAAGATCATGGGCGAGCGGCACGACGAATTCGCCGTGACCATCCTCGACGTGGTGAAGCAGCACGCTCCGGCCACCACCGAATCCGACCTCGACGTGCGCGAGAGCTCTAGCGGCAAGTACCTGGCGCTGACGGTGACGATCACCGCCGACAGCCGTGAGCAGCTCGACAACATCTACCGAGCGCTGACCGGCCACCACATGGTCAAGGTGGTGCTGTAGTGGATCGCCAGGTCAAATGGCTGGGCCGGGTCGATTACGAGCCGACCTGGCGCGCCATGCAGGCGTTCACCGAGACGCGCGGCGCCGACACCCCAGACGAAGTGTGGATTGTCGAGCACCCGCCGGTGTACACGCTCGGCCTGGCCGGCAAGGAAGAGCACCTGCTCAAGCATACCGACATCCCGCTAGTGAGGACCGACCGCGGCGGCCAGGTGACCTACCATGGTCCGGGCCAGCTGGTCGTCTATCTGCTGATCGATGTCAAGCGGCTCGGTATCGGCGTGCGTGCACTGGTGCGTCGTATCGAGCAGTCGGTGATCGACCTGTTGGCCGATTACGGCGTCAATGCCTACGGTGACGTCGATGCGCCGGGCGTCTACGTCGACGGTGCCAAGATCGCCTCGCTCGGCCTGCGCATCCGCAACCATGCGACCTATCACGGCCTGAGTCTGAACGTGGACATGGACCTGACCCCGTTCGACTGGATCAACCCCTGCGGGTACGCCGGACTCAAAGTCACGCAATTGAAGGAACGGGCCGGGCCGGTGACGCTGCATGACGTCGCCGATCGGTTGCTACCCCATTTGGAGCGTCACCTGGCGGTGACGGAGGAGACTGCATGAAGATCGACAACGCCGCCGGCGTGAAACACAAGGGTGCGGACAAGACCGCGCGCATTCCGATCAAGATCGTCCCGCTCGACGAGAAGCTGAAGAAGCCGGAATGGATCCGCGCCAAGCTGCCGAACGGCCAGCGCTTCCACGAGATCAAGCAGATTCTGCGCGAGCAGAAGCTGCACACTGTCTGCGAAGAGGCCACCTGTCCGAACATCGGCGAGTGCTTCAGCAAGGGCACCGCGACGTTCATGATCATGGGTGACATCTGCACCCGTCGTTGCCCGTTCTGCGACGTCGGCCACGGTCGGCCGAATCCGCTCGACCCGAACGAGCCGATCCACCTCGCCGAAACCGTTGCCGCACTGCGCCTGAAGTATGTGGTGATCACCTCGGTCGACCGCGATGACCTGCGTGACGGCGGTGCGCAGCACTTCGCCGACTGCATCAACGAGATCCGCAAGCAGTCGCCGGGCACCCAGATCGAAGTGCTGGTGCCGGACTTCCGCGGCCGTCTCGACATCGCGCTCGAGATCATGACCGCGGTGCCGCCGGACGTGATGAACCACAACCTGGAAACCGCGCCGCGTCTCTATAAGCAGGCGCGTCCGGGCGCGGACTACCTGCACTCGCTGAAGCTGTTGAAGGACTTCAAGGCGCAGAACCCGCACGTGCCGACCAAGTCGGGCATCATGGTCGGCCTCGGCGAGACCGACGAGGAAGTGTTGGAAGTGATGCGCGACATGCGTGCTCACGACATCGACATGATCACCGTCGGTCAGTATTTGCAGCCGACCGACGGCCACCTGCCGGTGCTGCGCTACGTGCACCCGGACACCTTCAAGTGGTACGAGGAGAAGGCCTACGAGATGGGCTTCAAGCACGCCGCGGTCGGTGCGATGGTGCGCTCCAGCTACCATGCCGACGAGCAGGCGCACGGCGTGGTGAACGAGGCGGTGGCCTGAACTCAGGCTGATCGCGCTGCCGCTTAGGCGCAAAACAGGAACGGATTGGTTGCAACCTCGGTTGCCCAGTCCGTTTTTTTGTTGCTTGGCGACTCTGCGCCCTCGTCGCCGTGGCAAGCGAGCCGATTCGGTCGCGCGTTTTCGTTCTGTCATATTCGCCGCCTATAGTGAGGCGTCCATAGTTTGGAAGAATATTCATTGATATCAGTATCTTATTTGACATCGATGGAACGATCTGCCAGCCTGTGGACGTCACTCACCAAGAGCCTCGCGCCTGGCGCGGTGCTCGGGAAAGGACGGATCACATGGACGTAGTCGCGTTTTCTTCACAAGAGGGGACGGCGGTACGGCTGACCGAGCTGGATACCCCGGCCATCCTTGATCACCTGTTGGCGCTGGACGCGGAAGACCGTTTCCTGCGCTTTTCCTACCAAGCCGACGATGCGGCGCTGGCCGCCTACGTGCAGGGCATCAACTACAACCGCGACGTCGTCTACGGCGTCTGGCAGGGCGGGCGTCTGGCCGGCTTCTGCCACCTGACCGTGTTCGACGACGCCGGTCATCCGGCCGCCGAAATCGGCGTCAGCGTCAGCCGGCCGGCGCGCGGGCAAGGCTTGTCGAGCCGGATGCTGAGCGCGTCGCTCGCCGAGGCGCGCAAGCGCGGCATCTCGCAGGTGGCCATCCTATTCATCCGCCGTAACCTGCGCATGATGGCGCTGGCGCATCGTTTCAGCGGCCGGATCGAGACCGACGGCGACGAAGCGGTCGCCTTCATCCCCGTCATCGAGCGCGAGCTGACGAGGCGGATTGACACCTATCTGTTGCCGTCCGGCATCGAGGTGTTCGAGAAACTCCCGGAGCATGCCGATGCGGTGCCGGTAGTGCTGGTGCACGGCGCCGGCGGCGACGGCTGGCAATGGCGGCAGACCTTTCTGCCGTACCTGGCGCAGAAGGGCTACCACGCCATCGCCTTGTCGCTGACCAACCACGGCGGCAGTCGCCGCGAGCGGGTGGGGTCGGTGATCGATTATGTGCAGGATGTAGAGCTGATCACCCGCGAGCTGGCGGCGGAGCCGGTGATCGTCGGCCATTCGATGGGCGGTTTCGTGGTTCAACACTGGCTGGCCCGTAATCCAGCGCGCAAGGCGGTGCTGATGGGCGCGGTGCCATTCGACAAGCTCGACCGGGATGAACTGCGAGCGGCGCAGGACAACCTGGCGAGTCCTTTTGCCCGGAGCGTGTTGGCCGAAGCGATGGCTAACTCGCCTGAAGCACGGGTGGAGAACGTGCGGGTGCCGGTGGTGGTGATCGGTGGGGCGCGCGATAAGGTGATCCCGCCGGCTATCATTGGCCGAACCGCGCGAGCTTATGGCCAGCGGCCGCTGATGTTGCCGAATAGTGGGCACGCGATGATGCTGGGGCGGGACTGGCAGACGGCGGCGGATGCAGTTTGCGGCTGGCGTCCTGGGTGATCTCGGCAGGCGTATCGCGAGACAGACAGCAGGATAAAGAAAACCCGCCGGCAGAGCCGGCGGGTTTTTTGTGCCTGAGATACCCAGGAGAGGTCTTAATAGTCGACGCTGTAGGTCACACCGTAGGTGCGGCCACGGCCTTGGAAGTCGAGGACTTGCGGGGGAACCGCGCCCTTGTAGAAGACCTGTGCACGTTGTCCCCAGATGGTGTCGTACTGCTTGTTGAACAGGTTCTGGATGCCGAAGCTCAGCGTGCCGACCGGCAGTTTCTGGCTGCCGAGCAAGTCGAACGTGGTGTAACCGTGCAGTTGGTTCCCATCCCTGTCGCTCAAGTTGAACTCGTGGTTGCCTTGCAGGCGCAGCGAGGTATTGTTGGCCGTCCAGTCGGTAAACAGGGTGGCCTTGGACGGGCTGGCCGAGGTGACCGCCTGCTTGCCCCACTTGCCGTCGGCATCCTGCTGCTCGGACTTGATGGCGAGGAAGTTGCTGCCAACTTGCCAGTTGTCGTTGAAGGTATAGGCGACTTGGCCTTCCAGGCCATAGGTGCGCACTTTTTGGTTGAGGACTCGAATCAACAGTGTTTTGCTGACGAAATCGATGGCCTTGTCCTGCCAGGTGTAAAACGGTGCCGCTTGGATTTGCCAGCCGTTACGGCCGAAGCGCCAGCCTAGCTCAACCTGGCGGGTCTTGATGCCGTCCAGCGGTGAGCTGACGACATCAACGCTCTGAATCAGTGGTGCGTGTCCGGCTACTGGCTTGCCATAGATACCCTGACCGTAGAATTTGGCCGGATCGGGCAGCTCAAAGCCTTCCGAGTAGTTGGCCCATACCTGGCTGCCCGGCATCAGTTTGTAGACGACGCCCAGGTTCGGCAGGGTGACGTTATAGCTCTTGGTGCCACCGGGTACCGCATCGGCCGATTTGAGTTTGCCGTTGGCAATTTGAAGCTGTTGTTTGGCGTCGACGAAGTCGTCGACCTTATTCTTGATGTGCTGCTGGCGCAGGCCGAAGTCGAGGCTCAGCTTGTCGGTCAAACGCCATTTGCCTTGGACGAATCCTGCGATGGTATCGGTCTGAATGCCTGGGTAACGACCGGTTTCGAAGGCGCGGCGGAACACCAGGCCACCGCTGTCATTGATCGCCTTGTTGTCGAAAAAGACCTGATTGGAGTCGAGCTCTTCGTGGGCGAGGTCGAGGCCGTAGCTCAGGCTGAAGGCGTTGGCCCAATCCTTGGTCAAGACGGTCTTGATGCCGTAGACGTTGGTGTTCTGCTGCGAGGTACTGGTGCCCGAGGTCTGCGGGAACGGGTAGAAGTCCAGTTTCTCCTGGCGGGCGTAACCCTGCACGTAGACGTCCTGGCCACCCAGCACGTCCGGCAGGAAGTAGTCGAACTGGCCCATGTAGCGCTTGGTGCTCGGGGTGATGTCCGAGCTGAAGCCGTCACGCATCTCCAGTTGGCTAGTGTTGGCGGTTTTAACCGGGAATACACCGCTCAGATTCTTGCCGAGGTACAGGCTGCGGTTGCCTTGATAACCCGAGTCGTAGGCCTGCATCGTCAGACGCAGTTTCTGACCGCGCGACAGATTGAAGTCGAGGCTGCCCAGCAGGTCGTACGACTGGTTGTACTGAAGGTCGGTCTGGGTAATGTCGGTGAAGATCTGCTTGCCACTGGCGTCGTAGGCGCCGCCGTTCTTCTGGTAGGCGAGCGCCAGACGGCCGTTGACCCAGTCGTTGCCGCCACTGACTGACTGGGCCAGGCGCCAGTCGGCATCGTCGCCGGCGTTGAGGCCGGTGCGCACGCCCGCTTCGGTGGTGAAGCGGGCCGGACCGGCTTCGCCACGCTTGGTGATGATGTTGATGATGCCGCCGGTGGCGCCGGCGCCGTACAGCGCGTTGGCCCCGGAAATCACCTCGATGCGTTCGATGTTGAACGGGTCGATCGAGTCGAACTGGCGACTGATGCCGCGGATGCTGTTGACCAGCGACACACCGTCGATCATCACCAGCACACTGCGGCCACGCATGTTCTGGCCGTTGTTGGTGCGGCCCTGGCCACCCAGGTCGAGGCCAGGAATCAGGTTGCCGAGCGCTTCCTTCAGCGGTACACCGCCCTTGGTCTGTTCTTGAATTTCTTCGTTGCTAATCACCCAGGCGACGCCGGGCAGCTCGCTGATCTGGCTGGGCTTGGCGGCACCCGCCGACACCACGACATTGTCGAGGGTGGCGCTGTTATCGGTGGCGAAGGCTTGGGCGGTAGCGAAGGCGGCGAGTAGGGCTAGGGGGAGGGTACGAAGGGTGGCGGGAGCTGGTCTGATCGGGTTCATGTTTGACAGGTAAGTCGGTTGTAGTTATCGGCAGCAAGTCAGGTGCTTGCCCTGGGCCAATCGTGCTTCCCGCCCGGGCAAGACCGGCGCCATTCTATATGCAAATGAGAATCACTGCTATTAAATGGATTGAAATGCCATTGCGATTGGCAAAAAAGCAACGGAATGAGAATTGTTTTTAATTTATTTGAAAAGAAGCGCGGGCAGGACTAGAGGGGGAGGGGTTGGCCGAAGTGGGCGGGTCAACGCGCCGCTTCGGCCGGCAGGGATTCAGTGATCGGCGGTGAGGCTGTCGTCGCGGGTTTCGCGCAAGCCGAGCACGGCGACGAAGCTCAGCAGCGCGGCGACGGTGACGTAGCCGCCGACCCAACCGAGGCCGCCGCGGGCGACCAGCAACTGCGCGGCGTACGGGGCGACCGAGGCGCCGAGGATGCCGCCCAGGTTGTAGGCGATCGATGCGCCGGTATAACGCACCCGGGTCGGGAAGATCTCCGGCAGCAGCGCGCCCATCGGGCCGAAGGTGAAGCCCATCAGGAACAGCTCGATCACCAGGAACAGCGTGACGGCGCCGACCGAGTGGCTGCCGAGCAGCGGCGCCATCTGAAGCCGGACAGCGCGGCCAGCAGGGTGCCGAGCAGCAGCACCGGCTTGCGGCCCCAGCGGTCGCAGGCCCAGGCCGACAACGGCGTGCCCAGCGCCATGAACAGCACCGCGAAGCACAGAAGACCGAGGAACTGCTGGCGCGAGTAACCCATCGCGCTGGTGCCGTAGCTGAGCGAGAACACCGTCGAGATGTAGAACAGCGCGTAGCACACCACCATAGACAGCGTGCCGAGCAGTGCCGGTCGCCAGTAATGGGTCAGCGTCTCGACCAGCGGCAGCTTGACCGGCGGAGTATCGTGCATCGCCTTGGCGAACACCGGGGTCTCGGTCAGTTTCAGCCGGACGTACAGGCCGACGATGACGAGCAGGGCGCTAACGAGGAACGGAATCCGCCAGCCCCAGCTCTTGAACTGCTCGTCGCTGAGCGTCATCGCCAGGCCGAAGAACAGGCCGTTGGCGACCAGAAAGCCTACCGAGGGGCCAAGCTGCGGAAACATGCCGAACCAGGCGCGTTTGCCGGGCGGGGCGTTTTCGGTGGCCAACAGCGCGGCGCCGCCCCATTCACCGCCGAGGCCGATCCCCTGGCCGAAGCGCAGAACGCAGAGCAGCACCGGCGCGGCCATGCCGATGCTGGCGTAGCCGGGCAGCAGGCCGATCAGCACGGTCGAAATGCCCATCACCAACAGCGACGCGACCAGCGTGGACTTTCGGCCGACCCTATCGCCGAAGTGGCCGAACAGCGCCGAGCCGATCGGTCGGGCAAGGAAGGCGATGCCGAAGGTCAGGAAGGCACTGAGCATCTGGACGGTTTCCGAGCCCTTCGGGAAGAAGGTCGGCCCGATCACCAGCGCGGCGGCGGTGGCGAAGACGTAGAAATCGTAATACTCGATGGCGGTGCCGATGAAGCTGGCGAGCGCGATGCGTGCGGTGGAGTTTTCCCCGGGATGGCTCGGCTGATCGAGTGTCAGCGGCGCATTGGTTGTCATGGTGGCTTTCGTGCGGTGGCGAGATTGGACTCCTGCTCCACGGCGGGCGGGCATGACCTGCTTGACCCGGCCGGCCCCGCCTGACGGCGGGTGGCACGGCAGGACAAGGAGACAGTCTATGGCAGCACGGCAGGACGGGGCGCGGGTAGCGGCAACTGGAGTCCATGCCGAGCTGTGGCCGGGTAAGGCTTGGATCCAGTATACGGATGGAATGTTGGGTGGGGCAAGGGGCTTGCCCTAGGCATAGGTCTACCCGGCTGGCTGCCGGGCAGTGCGCCGGTCGGGCGGGGCGATACCGTATAATTTCCGCTTTCATCGGAACGGCCGGGTTGCCGCTGGGTCTGACCGCGGGTGCTCGACAGCTCGATGGCTCCACTGGCGGGGTGGTCGGGCGATTTTTGGAAAAAGGATATTCAGGATGACGCAGGGGGTACGGGTCTGGGACGCGCCGACGCGGCTGTTCCACTGGTTGCTGGTCGCCGGCTTTGCCGGCATGTGGTACAGCGGCAAACAGGGCGGCGACCTGCTGCAGTATCACATCTGGTGCGGCATCGGCATCGCCGGGCTGTTGCTGTTCCGGCTGTTGTGGGGTGTGGTCGGCAGCGACACGGCGCGCTTTGCCCGCTTCGTGCGCGGTCCGGGCACGATCGCACGCTATCTGAAGGGTGAGCTGCCCGAGCACGAACAGCCGGGCCACAACCCCTTAGGCGCCTTGATGGTGCTGGCGCTGCTGGCGGTGCTGCTGTTCCAGGTAGGCACCGGCCTGTTCGCCGCCGATGTCGACAGTTACCTGTACGACGGCCCGCTGGCAGCACGGATCGACAGCGGCCTCGCCGAGACGGTGACCGGCTGGCACAAGCTGTCGTTCAACCTGCTGCTTGGTCTGGTCGGCCTGCACCTGTTGGCGATCGTGGTCTACAAGCTGGTGAAGCGGCAGAACCTGGTCGGCGCGATGCTGACCGGCCGCAAACCGCTCGGAGCCGCCGCGCCGCGCCTGCGCTTTGCCTCGCCGGTCCTAGCGGTGCTGATGGCGCTGCTGTCCGCCGGTGGTGTCTATCTGCTGCTGACCCGCGTCTGATCCGGTTCGGCCAACATTGGCCGCGTGTCGTTTGCAGGCGGTGCATGACGGGTTGGGCAAAGCAGGGCAAAGAGGGGCATGGAAGAACTCAACGATCTGTATCTGTTCGCGCGGGTGGTAGAAGCCGGCGGGTTTTCCGCGGCGGAACGCCAGACCGGGATTCCCAAGTCCCGGCTGAGCCGTCGCATCGCCGCGCTCGAAACGCGGCTGGGCGTACGGCTGATTCATCGCTCGGCGCACCGCTTCAGCGTGACCGCGATCGGCGAGAACGTCTATCGCCACGCCCGCACCATCGCCGACGAGGCCGAGGCGGTGGTGGCGGCGGTCGGCGAAACCTTGGCCGAACCGAGCGGGCTGGTCCGTATCAGCGCCTCGCGGCTGATGGGCGATACGTTGGCGGCGTGGCTGGCCGAATTCATCGAGCAGTACCCCAAGGTCAGGGTCGCGCTCGACCTGTCGAACCGCTACGTCGATCTGCTGGCCGAGCGGGTCGACGTGGCGATCCGCTTCTCGGCGTCACCGCTGGCCTCGGCCGATGTGGTGGCCCGGCCGATCGGGCGCACACGGATGGCGGTGCTTGCCAGCCCGAGCCTGATCGATCGGCTGGGTGAGCCGGGCGAGATCGACGAGTTGAACGCGTATCCCACCCTCGGCCAGGGCCGACTCGACGCGGTTCGCCCCTGGCTGTTCGACGGCGCAGACGGCCAGACGATCCGTTACGAACCGCACCCCCGTTTCGTCACCGACAGCATCACCGCCTTGCGCGAAGCGGCCGCGCGCGGCGCCGGGCTGATCCAGCTGCCGCTGCGGGCCTGCGAGGCTTGCCTCGCCGATGGCAGCTTGCGCACCGTGCTGGACCGGTACCCGTCGACCGAGACGACCGCCTATGCGATGTACCCCAGCCGTCACGGCCAGACCTCGGCCGTGCACGCGCTGCTGGCCTTCCTCGAGGCGCGTTTCCGTACCCTCGACTAGCGTGGCGTTCCAGAAATGGAACGCCGCATGGCCAGTGTTGAGGCTTCCGTGGCCGATCCGTTCCCCCTATCTTGTGTTCAGCGCGACGCACGGTCGCATGACACAACGTTAGGGGAAAGGAGTCACGATGAAGCTGAAGAACAAGATTGCACTGGTCACCGGCGGGTCACGCGGCATCGGCAGGGCGACGGCGATCAAGCTCGCCAGCGAAGGCGCTAGCGTCGCCATCGTCTACCAGAACAACCGAGCTGCGGCTGACGAGGTGGTTCGGGCTATCGAGAGTGCCGGCGGTCGTGCCGCCGTGTTCCAGGCCGACGTGTCGGACGAGGGAGCCGTCAAGCTGGCCGTCGCCGACGTGGTCAAGACCTTCGGCCGGATCGACGTGCTGGTCAACAATGCCGGTATCTTCGGCGCGCAGCCGGTCGGCACGATCGAGCGCGAGTTTTTCGACGAACAGCTGCGCGTCAACACCTGGAGCGTGATCACGGTCACACAAGTGGCGTTGCCGCACTTTCCCGCCAGCGGCGGCAGCATCGTCAATGTGTCGAGCAGCCTGATCTACCGGCCCGGTGGCGGCACCGCCGTGTACTCGGCGAGCAAGGCGGCGGTCAGCGCGCTGACGCACGGCTTCGCGCTGGAACTCGGCGCGCGCCAGATTACCGTCAACGCCGTCGCTCCGGCGATCACCCGCACCGACATGACCGCTGGCATTCCGACCGGTCACCTTCAGGATGAGACCCTGCTGACGCCGCTCGGCAGGCTTGCCGAGCCGGCCGATGTGGCGAACGTGGTCGCGTTCCTGGCGTCGGATGAGGCACGCTGGATCTCCGGTCGAACCATCCAGACCGACGGTGGGCGAATGTAAGGCTCGCCGCGGTGCCGAGCCTAGACGGCCCCTCCGGGTGCGCGGGCAGGGCGCGGCGTCATGGTCGAGCCTGCTCGGCCGCGAATGCGAGTGCGTCGCCAAGCCTGTCGTTGCCCCAGAACATCTCGTTGCGGACAAAGAACGTCGGCGCCCCAAAGACGCCGCGCGCCTTGGCCGGTTCGGTCTGTTCCCGCAGGCTAAGCTTGTTCGGCTCGGCCTGCACGTCGGCGATGAGCTGTGCGGCGAGCAGGCCGAGCCCAATGAGCTCTTCGGCTACCGCCTCCGGCGAGTCGATGTCCTGGTCGGCGGCGAAGTTCAAGAGCATGATCCGCTTGCAGTACTCGCCCATCCACGACTGTTCGGCGCCAAGTAGGGCAACCCGCATCGGCAACAAGGCGAGCCGCGGGAACATGGTCGGTCGGGTCCACGGCAGATCGTATTTGCGGCACTGTCGCGCCATGTCCGTCCACATGTATTCGCCTTTTGCCTTCTGCTGCACGAACGGCGAGCTGCCCCAGCCGAAGGCCTTGAAGATCGGGCCGAGCAGGAACGGCTTCCAGACCAGCTTCACGCCGTGCCGGGCCGCGGCGTCCTCGATCCGCATCACACTGAGGTAGCTGTAGTTGCTGCCGAACTCGAACCAGAACTCGATCTCGCCGCCGGTGTGGGCGGCGTGCGTCAAGGCTTCTTCCATCTTGCTGTCTCCCGCTCGTGTTATCGGCGCGCGCCGCACCTCATCAGCGGGCGCGCCTGGGGGCTCACTCGTACACGACGAGACAGCGGGTCTCGATACTCTCGCGCAACGGAGCGCCCGGCGGTATGGCCGGAAGATCGAAGGCGGCGTGCGGGGTGTATCGGGCCACTCCGCTGAGCTGCGAGTCGTACTGCTTGAAGATCAGCGCTTCGTGACGGTCCATCTCGCCGAAGTAGAACCACTGGTGCCACGGCGCAGGCAGCGCGAGGTAGATCTCGCCGGTGCGCGTCGGGTAGCGCACCTCGCCCGTCACCAGGTCGGCGGCCGACACCGTGCGGGCATCGCAGACGGCGAGCGGCGTGTCCAGGATCGGCCCCCTGATCGAGCGCCAGATGTTGACGATGCTGTAGCGCTTAACGGCGACGACCGCGTCTGGATCCTGCAGGGTCAGTGTCAGTCGCTTACGGCCCGATTCTTCCGTGTAGTCGTTGTGGATCCGCCCGGAGGCAGCCGGCTGGCTGCCGTCGCCGTGTCGGCCGAAGGTGAGCGCAGGGCGGCCGGGTTCGCGCTAGCGGACCAGGTGATCGAACATATACGCCTGCTTCGCCCCGGTGACGGCCAGCGCGAGTTCGGCCGCCTCGTGGTAGTAGACGTTGCGGATGGCGGCTTCGTCGAGCAAGTCGGTCACCGCCGATGGCGCGTCCCAGAGTTCGAATCCCTCCCTATGCACCGACAGCCGTGAGGTGAGGCTGCGCGCGTCGCGGATGCGCATGGCACGAATGTCGTACTCGCAGTTCTGCCATGGTTCCCCGTGCGGTGGCTCGTACATGTAGTTATACGGGCGCTCGCTGCCGGGCTTCAGGTAGCCGAGCCCGGCGACGACGGACGGCAGCTGCGGGGCGGAGGGGGCGTAGCGCCGTGTCGGCGCCGTGAGAGGCTGATCCGGTAACTCGTCGCCAAGAAAAAGGCGTCCCCGATGGTGCGGCTCGAGCAGAAGAGGTGAAGACATGAATCCTCCGGAAGTGGAGCGTGCGGTTCGTCGGGTCGTCGCATTCCGTCGGTGCGGTCACGCGCGACGGCCCGGTTCTCAGCTTCCGGCGAGGAAGCGTCGATGTCCCTGTATTACAAGCGAACGCAGGCAAGCTCTCAAACGAGATTTCAGCCTTCCTGGGATGCGCCTTGTGCATGCGACAAGGTTTCCTGCTGCGCTTCCGCCCTGATCCAGTCGATCACGTGCCCCACGCCCTCACGCGGGTCCGCGTCGGCCTGGATCATCCAGTAGGCGTAGGCCGTCTCGGGGCCTTGCTGCGGCGTCGACAGCACGGCGAGCCGGCTATCGGCAAGCATCGGACCGATCAGCTCGAGCCGTCCGAGCGCAATCCCCTGACCGGCGACCGCGGCCTGGATGACCTGATCGTACTGATTGAACCGCAGAATTCCTTTCGGCTTGATGTGCCCCCAACCGATGGCGCTCAACCAGTCGTTCCATTGCAGCCAGGGGCGGCGCGGGTCGTCGAACTCCAGCAGGAACTGTTCGGCGAGGTCCCGGGCCGAGTCGAGGGACTTCACGCCGAGGGATGGGTGGGCGACGGGCGCGACGGTCTCGCCGAAGAGCCGGGTGGCGCCTTCCGGCGCGGCAGACTGGTGGCAATACCGGATCGCCAGGTCGATGCCTACGCTCTTGAGGTCGACAAGCCGGTTGTTGGCGGCGACACGCACGTCGATGCCGGGGTGGTGCTGTTGAAACCGCCCAAGACGGGGCAGCAGCCAAAGCCCGGTCACGCCGATGCTGGCGGTAATGGTCACCGGTCGGCGGCCACCGGTGACGCTGATGGCACCGATGACGTCCTGCAACTGCTGCACGGCGCTGTCTGCGCTTCGAAACAGGCGCTCGCCTTCGGCGGTGAACGAGATAGAACGATGTCCACGCACCAGCAGCTTGACGCCGAGCGCCTCCTCGAGCGACTGCACCTGGCGGCTCACCGCAGACTGGGTCAGGCATAGGTCATCCGCGGCGAGCGTGATGCTCATGCGACTGAAGAGAGGGGGCTTACTGTTCCGGGCCGCGGAAGCTGTCGTGACAGGCCTTGCAGCTTTGCGCCACGGCGCTGTAGGCGCGCTTCGCGTCGGCCAGCTGGTGGCTTTGCGAGGCGACGGCCAAGGCGTCGACCTTGGTGAAGAAATCCTGCTTGTCGGCGTTGAACTTGGCCGGCTCGGTCCAGATTTCCGGCTTGGCGCGGCTCTTGCCCTCGACGCTGTTCGGCGGAAAGTGCTCGAACGGGGCGCGCGACAGCGTCTTCAGCGCCTCGGCATTCTTCTGGAACTGATCCGGGCGGTACGGGTCACGGCCGCGCACCACCACGCCCATCGGTTCGAAGGTACGCAGCATGGTCTTGAACGCGCTGACGCGATCCTGGTAGGGGCTGGCGAAGGCCGTCGCGCTGGCGGCCAGCAGGGTACAGCAGACGAGGAAGCGTTTCATGATCTGGATTCGGGATAGGTTGTTGGGAAATGCCGGGCTTGGTTCCGAGCATATTATGAGCTTGCAGGTAGGGAGTGGTCAGGTTCTTGGTGCGCTCCGGCTTGCCCGGTCTGCGGGTCTGAGCTCATGCGCACCAAAAAGTTCGGCCCTGCACTAAGGCAGGGCCGTGATGAAGGCGGGCAAGGGTCAGTCCTGGCGGAAGCTGTCGTGGCAGGCCTTACAGGTTTTCTGCACTGCGCCGAACTGGGCCTTGATCGCGTTCAGGTCACCGTCGTTGGCGACCTGCTTCAGTTTGGCGGTCTCGGCCTTGTGGCTGTCGATGTCTTTCTGAAACTCGGCCGGCTTGGTCCAGATCTCCGGGCGGGCGTCGGTCTTGCCCTTGTCGCTGCCGGCCGGGAAGTACTGCCATGGTTGCTGCGACAGCATGTCGAGGTGGGCGGCGAGTTTGGCGAATTCGTCCTTGTTATAAGGGGTCTGCCCCTTAACGACCTTGCCCATCTCGCCGACGGTCTGCTTGTACTGCTTGAACACTTCCTTGCGCTCGACGATCGGGTCAGCGGCAAAGGCCTGGCTGGTAAACAGGGCGGTCAGCGCGAACAATAGCCATTTTTTCATCGGGGTTTTCTCCCTATTGTCATGAAGCTTGAGTTGGCGAAGATTAACACAGCCTTATTTGGCTGAATGTGTGAGAAATGTTAATGCTTGTTAATTTACGATGTTATACAGTAACATTGCATCTGTTCGAACACTCCCTTAATTGCGCACACATGGACAAGACCGCTTATCTCGAGGCCGCGCGCCGGCATTGCGAGTCGCGTGGCTGCCGCCTGACCGAGCTGCGCCAGCAGGTGCTGGAGCTGGTGCTCGAGCATCCCGGCGTGGTCAAGGCGTATCAGGTACTGGCCGACCTGCAGCGCCAACGCGGTGTGGCTGCGCCGCCGACGGTGTACCGTGCGCTCGACTTTCTGGTGGAGCAGGGCCTGCTGCATAAGGTCGAGGCGCTGAACGGCTTCATCCTTTGTCACCATTTCGATTGCCCGCACGACGGGCTGATCCTAGTCTGCGAGCGCTGCGGTGGGGTCGAGGAGCTGGATGCCACCGGCTGCCTGGCTTCGCTGACCGACGCGATGAGCGCCGTGGGCTTCACGCCGCGAGCCCAGAACCTGGTGCTGACCGGTACCTGCCGGAGCTGCCAGGCATGAAGAAGACGCTCGTCAACCTGTTTTCCGGCTTTCTCGGTGTGGGCAAGAGCACCGCGCTGAAGGCCTTGCTGGCACAGCGCCCGGCCCACGAGAAATGGGCGGTGATCGTCAATGAATTCGGCGAGGTCGGCATCGACGCGGCGGCGATCGACGACGGCACGCTGCCGGTGGCCGAGATCGCCGGCGGCTGCCTGTGTTGCGTGGCCGGTCCGCAGATGACGGTGACCGTGGCGACGCTGCTGCGCCGCGAGCGCCCCGACCGGCTGCTGATCGAGGCGAGCGGCCTCGCGCACGCCGCCAGCGTGATCGATGAGTTGCGCGAAAAGCCGCTCGGCGACGCGCTGGAAGTCGGCGTGGTGCTGACCGTGGTCGATCCGCGCCAGTTTATCAACGCCGACTACAACCGCCAGCCGTTGTACCGCGACCAGGTCAGCATCGCCGACGTGCTGGTGGCGAACAAGACCGATCTCGCCGACGTCGAGACGATGGCCGAGTTCCAACGCCTGTCGGCCGGGCTGTTTCCGGCCAAGACGCTGGTCGCCGAGGTGGTCAACGGCGCGGTCGACGTCGCCTGGCTGGATCTGCCGTTGGCCGAAAAGGCCCGCTACCGCCCGGCCGCGCCGACCGAAGCGGCCAGCGACTGGCAGTCGCAGGGCTGGACCTTCGACGCCGGCCGCAACTTCGACGGCGCCCGGCTGACCCGTTTCTTCGACGCGCTGCCCAAACAGGTGCCGTCGCTGGTGCGCGCCAAGGGGGTGTTCCGCGTGCTCGACAGCTGGGTGTGGCTCAACTGGGTCGACGGCCAGTGGGGCGCGTCGCAAGTGGCGTGGCGGCGCGACAGCCGCTTCGAGCTGATCGCTCGCGATATCGACGCCGACGCGATCGAGGCGACGCTGACCGCCTGTCTGGAATCCTGACTTTTTATACCGATGAAGCTTTCTGAATTTTCTCCGAGCCTGCTGGCGATGGCCGTCTGGCAGCGCCTGCTCCTGGCGGTGCTGGTGCTGACCAGCCTGTGGGCCGTGGTCGGCTGGGCACTGGAGGGTAGCGTATGAGCATCGCTCTCGACAACATCACCGTTTCCTACCAACGCCACCCGGCGGTACACCACGCCAGCGGCCAGTTCGCCGAGGGTGAGGCCACCGCGATCTTCGGCCCGAACGGCGCCGGCAAGAGTACCTTGCTCAAGGCGATGATCGGCGCGCTCAAGCCCGATCACGGCAAGGTGCACCTGAACGGCTTCGCCCGCCGCGACATCGCCTACCTGCCGCAGCAGTCGGAAATCGACCGCAGCCTGCCGGTGAGCGTGATCGACCTGGTATCGACCGGGCTGTGGCACCACACCGGCCCGTTCGGCCGGGTTGGCCGAAGCGGCCACGAGCGGGTTTGTGCGGCGCTCGAACAGGTGGGCTTAGCCGAATTCCAGCACCGGCCGATCTCGGCGCTGTCGAGCGGCCAGTTTCAGCGCGTGCTGTTCGCCCGCATCGTGGTGCAGGACGCCCGGCTGATCCTGCTCGACGAGCCGTTCAACGCGGTCGACGCCAAGACCACCTACGACCTGCTAGAGCTGGTGCGGCGCTGGCGCGACGAGAAGCGCACCGTGATCGCGGTGCTGCACGACTATGAACAGGTGCGCGCCTATTTCTCGCAGACCTTGCTGATGGCACGCGAGATCGTCGCCTGGGGCAAGACCGAGGAGGTGCTGACCGACGACAACCTGCTGCGCGCGGTCAACCGAGCCGCGCACTGGCAGGAACACGCGCCAGTGTGCCGCGTCGACGGGGAGGCTGCCTGATGCTATTGGCCAGTTCCCTGTCCCTGTACGACCTGGTGGTCGCGCCGTTCGCCGACTTCGCCTTCATGCGCCGCGCGCTGGCCGGCTGCCTGGCGCTGGCGCTCGGCAGCGGGCCGATCGGCCTGTTCCTGGTGATGCGCCGGATGAGCCTGATGGGCGACGCGATGAGCCACGCGGTGCTGCCCGGCGCGGCGGTGGGCTTCCTGCTCGCCGGCCTGAGCCTGCCGGCGATGAGCCTGGGCGGCTTCGTCGCCGGCGTGCTGGTGGCACTGATGGCGGGCCTCGCCACCCGCTTCACCAGCCTGAAGGAAGACGCCAGCTTCGCGGCGTTCTACCTGTTGTCCTTGGCGCTCGGCGTGCTGCTGGTGTCGAAATCGGGCAGCAACGTCGACCTGATGCACATCCTGTTCGGTTCGGTGCTGGCGGTCGACCAGCCGGCGCTGATCCTGGTCGCCTCGGTGGCGTCGGTGACGCTGTTGGCGCTGGCGGTGATCTACCGGCCGCTGCTGCTCGAGAGCCTCGACCCGGTGTTCCTGCGCGCGGTCGGCAGCCGCGGCGGCTTCTGGCACATGCTGTTCCTGATGCTGGTGGTGCTCAATCTGGTCGCCGGCTTCCAGGCGCTCGGCACGTTGATGGCGGTCGGCCTGATGATGCTGCCGGCGATCTCGGCGCGGCTGTGGGCCAGCTCGGTCGGCGGCATGCTCGGCACCTCGATCGGCGTGGCATTCGGCAGCGGCGTCGGCGGGCTGCTGCTGTCCTATCACTTCGAACTGCCGTCCGGCCCGGCGATCATTCTGCTGGCCGGGCTGGTGTATCTATTTTCCTTGCTGTTCGGTTCGGTAGGGGGGGCGGTGCCTCGCTACGTGCGGACGCGTCATCTTGAAGGTTGAGGGGGGTAATAAAGTGAAAAAACTGCTGTTGGCCGGCCTGGCGCTTGGCCTGTCCGGTTCGATCTGGGCCGCGCCGATGCCGGTGGTGGCAAGCTTCAGCATCGTCGCCGATCTGACCCGCCAGGTCGGTGGCGAGCGGGTCGAGGTCAGCTCGCTGGTCGGGCCGAACCAGGACGCGCACGTGTTCCAGCCGACGCCGTCGGACGCCAAGAAGGTCGCCGCGGCCAAGGTGTTCGTGGCCAATGGCCTGGGCTTCGAAGGCTGGATCAACCGGCTGAGCCGTTCGGCCAACTTCAAGGGCGTGATGGTCGAGGCGACCCAGGGCGTCAAGCCGCGCAAGGCCGACGAGGAAGAAGGCCACGACGATCACGGCAGCATCGACCCGCACGCCTTCCAGGATCCGGTGCGGGTGCAGACCTATGTGAAGAACATAGCGGCCGGCCTTGCCAAGGCCGACCCGGCTGGTGCCGGCTACTACCAGGCGCGTGCCGCCAGCTACACCAAGCAGCTGCGTGAACTCGACGGCTGGGCACAGCAGCAGTTCGCCGCGGTGCCGGTGGCGCAGCGCAAGGTGCTGACCTCGCACGACGCGTTCGGCTACCTCGGCGACCGCTATCAGGTGCGCTTCCTGGCACCGCAGGGTGTCAGCACCGACACCGAGGCGTCGGCCAAGGGCGTCGCCACGCTGATCCGTCAGGTGAAGAAGGAAAAAGTGAAGGCGGTGTTCTTCGAGAATATGACCGACCCGCGCCTGCTCAAGCAGCTGTCGAACGAAGCCGGCGTGAAGATCGGCGGCAAGCTATATTCTGACGCGTTGTCGCCGGCCAACGGTCCGGCGGCCACCTATCTGACGATGTTCCGTTACAACGTCACGACCATCCTCGCCTCGTTCAAATAAACAGCGCACCAGTCCAGAGCGGTTCGGCCAACCTGTAAAGGCCGATCGCGGTCACGGCCAGTCCCGCCAGCAGGCGGACTGGCCGTTTTTGCATCAGCGTGCGCAGCGCGTCGGCGAACGCGCCCATCAACAGCAGGTTGGGCAGGGTACCTAGACCGAACGCCAGCATCGTCAGCGCGCCACCCGACGCGTTGCCGGCGGCTAGAGCGGAGATGCTGGCGCTGTAGACCAGACCACAGGGCAGCCAGCCCCACAAGGCGCCGACCGCGACCGACTGCGCCGGCGAACGTACCGGCAGCAGCCGGGCGAGCCTGGGCTGCAGCACCCGCCACAGCGGCCGGCCGAGCGCCTCGATCCGCGTCACCGAGCTCGACAGTCCGGCCAGGTACAGCCCCATGCCGATCAGCATCAGGTTGGCGACGAAGTACAGCGCCCACTGGAATGGCCGGGTGGCGAGCAGCGTCAGCCCGGCGCCGCTCAAGCCGCCGAGCAGCGCGCCGATCAGGGAGTAGCTGCCGATTCGGCCAACGTTATAGCCGAGCAGGAACGGCGCCCGGCGGGCACCGGCGGGCAGATGCAGGGTGAACGCCGTCACCAGCCCGCCGCACATGCCAAGGCAGTGACCGCCGCCGAGAAGACCGACGACAAACAGGGCAAACAGGCTGGTTTCAAGCATGGCGGACAGCGAGGGCAAGGCAGAGGCAGACGGCCGATTTTAGCAGAGCCGGCCCGGTTTCCCGCAGGGAGCGAGAAATTGCCCATTTGTCAGACTTGATGTAATCATTTTTTTCTAGCAGTTTATAGTATGAGAAATGCGATCAGAGCAGGTGACGGCATCCATTTTTCGCCGGGATGTCGTCCGAAGAGCCGCTTCCTGCGTTAATGGCATGAATAAAGGTGGCTTTTCTTGCTGTCTTGATTTTGACTGGAACTGGTGGCGTTTCTGGTGGTGGCACAGCTTTACGGCCGGACTGCCTCGCTATTGGGCAGCCCCTGAGCGTCTGACAATTGTGGAGAGCCGTAATGGCGAAATATCTGGTAGTAGAAAAACTAGGCCACACGGCCATCATCACGCTGAACAACCCGCCGGCCAATCTGTGGTCCTTGCCGGCGTTGCAGGAGCTGCTCGCCGAGATGAGCACACTCGACCGCGATCCGAGCATCCGTTCGGTAGTGATGACCGGTGCGGGCGAGGGTTATTTCTCGGCCGGCGCCGACCTGAAGCAGTTCGCCAACGGCGATGCGGCGATTGCCGCGGAAGTCGCCGACGCGTTCGCCAACGCCTTCCGGGCGGTTCGCCAGTTTCACGGTGTGACGGTGGCGGCGATCAACGGCTATGCGCTGGGCGGCGGGCTGGAGTGGGCGTTGTCCTGCGACTATATGGTGGCCGAGCGCGGCGCCAAACTGGGCCTGCCCGAAGCGCGAGTGGGGCTGGTGCCCTGTGCCGGCGGTACCAAAGCGTTGACCGACAAAGTCGGCGTGGCCTGGGCCAAGCGTATCGTGCTCGGCGGCGAAACCATCGGCGCCGACAAGGCACTGGCGATCGGCCTGGTGGAGGAGGTGGTCGACTCGGGCTTCGCCAAGATTGTCGCGGTGAGCCTGGCCAACAAGGTGACGGCGCAGGGGCCGGCCGCGGTCGGCGAGGCCGGCAAGCTGATCGAGGCAAGTCCGTTGCGTGCGCTCGACGAGCAACTGGCGCTCGAGAAGGCGGCGTTCCTGCGCCTGTTCGGCCAGGACGAGCAGCGCGAAGGCGTGGCGGCGTTCCTCGCCAAGCGGACGCCATCCTGGCAGGGTGCCGGCGAGGACGATGATGAGGAGTGAGTGGCCGACCGAGCCGCGGGCAAGAAAAAAGGGCGATGCAAGCATCGCCCTTTTTCATGGCCAGTCGGTCGTTTACTTCACGCCGGCCTTGGCCTTCAGGTCGTTGATGTACTGCTCGACCCGCTCCTGGCCGATCTTCTGTTGCAGCTGCGGCTTCAGCGCCTCGAGTGGCGGGGCGCTCTCGGTGCGGACGTCGTCCAGCTTGATCACGTGCCAGCCGAACTCGGTCTTCACCGGGGTCGAGGTCACCTGGCCCTTGGACAGCTTGGTCAGCGCGTCGCCGAACGGGCCGACGAAGTTGGCCGCATCGGCCCAGCCCAGGTCGCCGCCGTTGGCTTTGCTGCCCGGGTCGAGCGATTTCTCGCGGGCCAGCTGGTCGAACGACTTGCCCTTGCGCAGTGCGTCGATCACCGCCTTCGCTTCCGCCTCGGTTTTCACCAGGATGTGGCGGGCGTGGTAGCTCTTCTTCGCCGGCATCTGTGCGACCAGATGGTCGTACTCGGCCTTCAGCTGCGCGTCGGTCACCGGGTTACGGCGCTGGAAGTCGCGGATCGCCTGGTTGGCGAGCGCCATGGACTGCATGTTTTCCAGCTCGGCGCGGAATTCCGGCGTCTTGTCGAGGCCTTTCTTCTCGGCGTCCTGCTTCAGCAGTTCGGCGGTCACCAACTGGTTGCGCACCATTTCGCGCTGTTCCGGGGTGACTTGCTGGCCCTGCGCTTGCAGCGAACGCACGATGGCGTCGATGCGGGCCTGCGATACCGCCGGTGCAGCGGCAAAGCTGCTACCGGCGACTGCGGCCATCAGACTGGCCGCAATAAGGGTTTTGCGCATGATTGATCCTGTGACAGGGTGTTATTGGATTTTGGCCGAGCTGCGCAGGCCATCGACCGTCTTGGCGATTTCCTGCTCTTGCAGGTCACGCTTCAGCTGGCCCTTCACCTGGTCGAACGGCGGCACCTTGGCGTCGCGGATGTCCTCAACCTTGAACACGTGCCAGCCGGCGTTCGACTTTACCGGCGTCGGGCTCACGCCGCCCTTCGGCAGCGATTTCAGCGCCGTGGCCAGCGGCGGAACGTCGCGTTCCAACGCGGACAGGTTCATGTAGCCCATGTCGCCGCCGCTCTGCTTGGCCACTGGGTCTTTCGAGCGGGCCTTGGCCAGCGCTTCGAAGTTGCCGCCTTTTTTCAGGTCGGCGATGGCTTTCTTGGCGTCGTCTTCGGAGCCCAGCACGATCTGGCGAGCGTGCACTTCCTTGGTGCCCTTGATGTTGCCCGAGATCTTGTCGTAGGCGGCCTTCACCTTGGCGTCGTCAACCGGGTCCTTTTTCAGGATGTCGGCGAACAGTGCTTCCTGTACCAGGTCGTTGCGTACTTCGTCCAGACGCTTCTGCACTTCCGGGCTCTTGTCGAGGCCGCGACGCTTGGCTTCCTGCAGGATCAGCTCGCGGTTGATCAGGCGGTTCTTCACCTCTTCGCGCAGCGACGGGCTGTCTTTCACTTGGCCGTTGCTGTTCTTCATCAGCATGGCGACGGCGTTGTCCACTTCGCTCTTGTCGATTGCCGAGCCGTTGACGGTGGCTACCGGGGCAGCCAGCACGGGCAGGCTCAGGGTGGCTGCCAGCATGGCAGCGGCCAGTCGATTCAGTCGCATGTGTTATTCCCTCGAGTGAGATTTAGATTTCTTCCGGGCTGAGCGCACGGATGGCCAGCGCATGGATGCGCGTCTGCATCAGTTCGCCCAGTGTGCTGTAGATCAGCCGCTGCCGCTCCAGCCGTGACAGGCCGGTGAAACGGGGGCTAACGATGGTCAGCCGGTAATGCCCGCCACCGCTTTTGGCGCCGGCGTGGCCGGCGTGCAAAGCGCTTTCGTCTTCGATGTCGACGTGTTCGGGGGCGAGTTCGGCCAACCTATCCCGCATAAGCGAGAGTGTATCACTCATGCGGGCAGGACCTGCTTGAACGGCTTGACGTCGACATGCTGGTAGACGCCGGCCGCCACGTACGGGTCGGCGTCGGCCCAGGCGCGCGCGGCGTCGAGCGAGGCGAATTCGGCGACGATCAGGCTGCCGGAGAAACCGGCCGGACCGGGGTCGGACGAGTCGATCGCCGGGAACGGGCCGGCCAGCACCAGGCGGCCTTCTTGTTGCAGCGCGTTCAGACGGTCAAGATGCGCCGGGCGGGCCGCGAGGCGGGCGTCGAGCGAGCCGTCGCGGTCGTGGCCGATGATGGCGTAGAGCATTACTTGGAATCCTCGATGTATTTGGACAGGAACAGGCTTTGCGCGATGACGAAGGCGATCATCAGGCCGATTCCGCCAAACAGTTTGAAGTTGACCCAGATTTCCTCGCTGAAGTGGTAGGCGACCAAGAGATTGATGCCGCCCATGGTGAGGAAGAACCCGGACCAGGCCAGATTGAGCTTTTTCCAGACGCTGTCGGGCAGGTTGATCTGCTGCCCCATCAGGGCACGCATGCCGTTTTTGCCGGCGAGGGCCCCGGCCAACAGGCCACCACCCATGATCCAGTAGAGCAGGGTGGGCTTCCACATGATGAAGTGTTTGTCGTGCAGCAGGATGGTCGCACCACCGAGCACCACGATCAGGCCAAGGCTGACCCACTGCAGCAGTTCCACCTTGCGGTGGCGAATCCAGGCGACGGCGACCTGCAACACCGTGGCGATCATAGCGACGCCGGTGGCGATGAACATGTCGCGGGTGAACCAGTAGGCGCCGAAGAACAGCAGGACGGGAAAGAGGTCAGCGAGAAATTTCATGCAAACGATTATGGGGGCAGGCGCCGGCTTCGACAAGCCGGCGCGTCGGTTGGCCGAAGGCGGGCAGGGTGGCTGAGCCGGGCTCTGCTGCTGCTGACAAACTGGCATGGGACACGCTGTGTGGTGGAGAGGTTCCCGGGACGGTTGCCGTGCCTCAGCCCTTCGCCGCCTCTTTGCCGGCGCTCTGGGTACCCTTGACAATCTGCAGCGCCGAGGCGACCAGTCCGCCGACGTCGGCGACATTCGCCGGCAAAATCAAGGTGTTGTTGGTCTTGGCCAATTTGCCGAAGGCGTCGACATACTGCTGGGCCACCTTCAGGTTGACCGCTTCGATACCGCCCGGCTCGTGCACCGCACCGGCAACCCGACGGATCGCGTCGCCGGTGGCGTCGGCGACCAGCCGCAGCGCCTCGGCTTCGCCTTGCGCCTTGTTGATGGTGGCCTGTCTTTCGCCGTTCGACAGGTTGATCGCCGCCTGCATCTGGCCTTCGGACTCCTGGATCGCGGCGGCGCGCTGGCCGGTGGCGAGGTTGATCTGCTCGATCTTGCGGCCTTCCGAGGTGGCGATGCGGGCGCGTTTTTCGCGCTCGGCGGTAATCTGTGCCTGCATGGCGTGCAGGATTTCCTGCGGCGGCACCAGGTCCTTGATCTCGTAGCGCAGCACCTTCACGCCCCAGGAAATCGCCGCCTCGTCGAGCGCCGCCACCACCGCGCGGTTTATCTCGTCGCGCTCCTCGAAGGTCTTGTCGAGTTCCATCTTGCCGATCACCGAGCGCAGCGTGGTCTGCGCCAGCTGGCTGATCGCGACCACATGGTTGCTCGAGCCGTATGAGGCCAGCTGCGGGTCGGTGATCTGGAAGTACAGGATGCCGTCGACCTTCAGCTGGGTGTTGTCGCGGGTGATGCAGATCTGGCTCGGCACATCGAGCGGGATCTCGCGCAGATTGTGCTTGTAGGCGATCCGGTCGATGAACGGAATGATGATATTGAGGCCGGGGGTCAAGGTGCCGTGGTAGCGGCCGAGCCGCTCCAGGATATAGGCGCTTTGCTGCGGCACCACGGTGACCGACTTGAAGACGAAGATGACGAAGGCGACGAACAGGACGATCGCGAATTCCATGCTTACCTCGGTTGGGGATGCTGAAGGGAAAGAATCAGTCGGTTGCCGTCACGGCCGACGATGTAGCCGTGCTCGGGCGCTGCGGCGGGGTTGGCCGAATCGAGTTGGATGTCCCATTCGGCGCCGCGATAGAAGCCGCGGCCGCGACCGTCGGCATCCAGGCGCAGGATGGTGACCTGCTGGTAGAGATCCGGGTCGTTGATGGTCGGGTCGACCGGGCGTTTTTTGAGACGGCGCCGGTACCGGGTCAGGATGGTGAAGCCGATCAGGCCGATCAGGCTGCTGGCCAGCAGCGAATAGACCGGTTCGGCCCCGAGCAGCGCAAACATGCCGCCGCCGGCCAGCGCCACGGCGACGACCAACAGGTAGAACGAACCGGAGAGAAATTCGAAAATCAGCGCGACCAGCGCGCCGACAAACCAGACAGTGGGCGTCATCAACGGTACCGGGAGGCAAAACCCCGACCATTGTCGACTTCCGGACGGCCTATCGCAAGCCCGGAAGTCATGTCGAAGGCATCAGACGTGATCCCGGTCGGGCAGGGTGTGCGACAGCCGTTCTTCGCCTTCGTCGTCGAACCAGGTGCGCAGCGCGAAGCCGACTGCGACGACGACAACCCCTAAACCAATCAGCAGCATCAACATGATGAGTCCTCCTCGACGAAAGGGCGGGCGAGAAAACGAGTTCTTTTACCCAGTGTAGTTCGTGCCCTGAGCGCTTGCAGGACGGCCGCGTGGGGCTCCAATCCGCGCCTTCGGCTCGCCGATTTCAGTCTGGCGCTCTAAGATACCGGCCTGTCCACGTCGCCGAATTGCCCATGTATCACCTGAAACAGCCTTGCCAGAGCGAGATCGAGATCAAGAAGAGCCGCTTCATCGCCTATGTCGAACCGGTGGCGAACCGGGCCGAGGCGATGCAGCGGCTCGCCGAATTGCGCCGGCAGTACCCGGACGCCCGCCATCACTGCTGGGTGCTGCTCAGCGAGACCGACTCCGGCCTCGACGACGACGGCGAGCCGGGTGGCACCGCCGCCAAGCCGATGTACAACGTGCTGATGCACCGCAAGCTGACCAATGTGCTGGCGGTAGTGGTGCGTTACTTCGGCGGCATCAAGCTCGGCGCCGGCGGGTTGGTACGGGCGTATTCGCAGGCGGTCAGCGAGGCGCTGGTCGACGCCGAACTGGTCGCGGTGGTGCGCAGCAAGACGCTGTGGTTCGAGGTGCCGTTTTCGCTCGAGTCGGCGCTGCGGCGTTGGTGTGAGCTGCACGGCGTGGCCATCCTCGACGTCGCCTACAGCGAGGCGGTGCGCTTGCGGGTCAGCTTGGCCGAAGACAGCGCCGACGCGCAGTGCGCGGCGCTCGCCGACAGCCTGCACGGCGCACTGACGGTGATCGCCGACGCCTGAGCCGCTTGGTCCAGGCCGGGGTCCGGCCGCGCGGATGGGGTATAGTGGGCCGATACCGATGGCCGAGGGGCGGCGATGTTTTCGATCCTGATTGCGAATCCCAAGGGCGGCAGCGGCAAGTCGACGCTGGCGACCAACCTGGCCGGCTACTACGCCGGCGCCGGCCGCAAGGTGATGCTCGGCGACGTCGATCGCCAGCAATCGGCGCTCGGCTGGCTGGCGCGGCGCCCGGCCAGCTTGCCGGCGATAACCGGCTGGGAAATCAAGGTGGGCGAGCCGGCACGGCCGCCGAAGGGCACCGAAGTGGTGGTGCTCGACGGCCCGGCCGGCCTGCACGGCAAGAAGCTCGAGGCGCTGGTCGAGCGGGTCGACCGGGTGATCGTGCCGATCCAGCCGTCGCCGTTCGACATGGCGGCGAGCGAGCAGTTTCTGACCCGGCTGTTCGAGGAGAAGGCAGTGCGCAAGGGCCGCGCCTATGTCGGCGTGGTCGGGATGCGGGTCGACCCACGCACCCGCTCGGCGCGCGAGCTGGAGTCCTTCCTCGGCCAGTTCGAGGTGCCGGTGCTGGCCTGGCTGCGCGATACCCAGCTCTACGTGCAGGCCGCGAGCAGCGGCGCCACGCTGTTCGATTACCGGGCGGCGCAGGTGGCGCGCGACCGCGAGAGCTGGCAGCCGATCATCGACTGGCTACGTATCAGCGAAGGGCGGGTCGGCTGAGAGCCTGTTCATAATCTTGCTGCGCGGCCCTGATCGGGGTTCATGTGCTGCTCGAAATCCTCATGTACTCGAAGTACATTCCGGTTTCTGCGCTGCTCTTCGCCCCGCTGAGGCCAGCTCGCGACAGATTCTGAACAGGCTCTGGAAAAGCGTCGAATAGTTTGATGTGAAGTATTGACACGTCGAAGTAATAAGCCTAAATTTGGCAGGAATTTTGTGTGCGAGCCGCGGTGCGGCGCGCAGGGAAAAGTGCAAACGGGAGCCCCCAGGGGCTCCCGTTTTGTTTGGGGCCCGTCGTTTTATGGGCCGGTCAAACATCGCATTACCCTTGGAGGACGCACGCATGATCAAGACTGAAATCAACTACGGCGACATTTACCTCGTCCCGAAAAAAACCCTCGTCGACAGCCGCAAGGAGTGCGACACCTCGGTGCAGTTCGGCCCGCGCCGCTTCGAGATGCCGATCTACCCGGCCAATATGAAGTCGGTGGTCGACGCCGATACCTGCGAATACTTCGCCCGTCGCGGCTGGTTCTACACCATGCACCGCTTCAACGTCGACGCGGTGGCGTTCTGCAAGGACATGCAGGACAAGGGCTTGTTCGCCTCGATCAGCATGGGCGTCAACGATGACTCCTACGAGCAGCTGCGCGAGCTGAAGGCCGCCGGCATCACCCCGGAATACATCACCGTCGACGTCGCCAACGCCTGGTGTGTGAAGGCCGAGCGGATGATCAAGTTCATCAAGGCCGAGCTGCCGGGCAGCTTCCTGATCGGCGGCAACATCGCCACCGCCGGCGCGGCACGCGACCTGCAGACCTGGGGCTGCGACGCGGTGAAGGCCGGCATCGCCGGCGGCCGTGTCTGCATCACCAAGAACAAGACCGGCTTCCACCGCCCGATGGTGTCGACGGTGCTCGACGTGGCGGCCGCGGTGACCATTCCGGTGATCGCCGACGGCGGCATTTCCGAGCACGGCGACATGGCCAAGGCAGTCAACTGCGGCGCGACGATGATCATGGCCGGTTCGCTGTTTGCCGGCTTTGACGAGTCGGCCGGCGAGATCGTCGAGATCGACGGCAAGCACTACAAGGAATACTTCGGCAGCGCCTCGCAGTTCAACAAGGGCGCCTACGTCAACGTCGAAGGCAAGAAGATCCTGGTCGACTACAAGGGCAGTATCGACAAGCTGTTGAACGAGCTGCAGGAAGACCTGCAGTCGTCGGTGAGCTACGCTGGCGGCACCACGCTGGTGGCGCTAACCGACGTCGAGCGGATCTTCGTGCATCGTTGATCCAAACGTGACAGCAGCAGAGAAAGGGGCGAGTTCGCCCCTTTTTTTCATTTGCAGCTATTCAAAAAGCATTTTTTCCAACGGATTGATCTTAAGTTTAAGCCATATGGCATGACCATTTTGATAGAATGGCTTAAATAATCCAGCCCATTCGAAAAAAATCTCTACAAATGAAGACAAACCTGCCCGTTACCGACGAAGAGCTGTCCGTCCACCCCGATCATCCGATCGTCACCAAGACCGACCTGAAAGGCACGATCACCTACGCCAACCGAGCGTTCATCGAGATCAGCGGCTTCAGCGAGGAGGAGTTGCTCGGTCACAACCACAATGTCGTGCGTCACCCGGAGATGCCGCCGGAGGCGTTTCGCGACCTGTGGGACACGGTCAAGACCGGCCGGCCGTGGCGGGGTCTGGTGAAGAACCGCGCCAAGAACGGTGCGTTCTACTGGGTCGAGGCGTACGTGACGCCGATCATCGAGAACGGCCGTACCGTCGGCTATATGTCGGTGCGTTCGACGCCGAGTCGTGCCGAGGTACAGGCGGCCGAGGCGCTTTATCGCGCGGTGCGCAGCCGCGCGGCGGCGCTGCCGTCGACGCTGCGGGCGCTGCAGCGTCGCGTCAACCCGCTGCGCTGGGGGGCGATCGGCCTGGGGATCGGCGGTGGGTTGATGCTCGGCGGCGCGGTGATCCCCGAGATCGACACCGGTAGCCGTCTGCTGTTGGCACTGCCCGGTGCCGCGCTGGCGCTGGGTAGCGGCGGCTGGCTGGCTGCGCGTCTGAGTGCAGCGCTGGGCGCGCTGCGCGAGGGTTTCCGCGCGCTGGCCGAAGGGCGGCTCAACCAGAACCTCAACGCCACCGACGGCGGGCCGGTGGGCCGGTTGGTGGTCGAGCTCGAGTCGCTGCGCATCCATTTGCGCGCGGTGATCGCCGACGTATCGAGCGTCGGCAGCGTCACCTCGGCGGGCGCCGGCTCGCTGCGCGAGGAGATGCACGCGCTGGCGTCGCGCACCGTCGAGCAGGGGAGCGGGCTCAGACAGATCAGCAGCAATATGGAAGTGATGAGCGGCGCGATCGGCGAGGTGGTGACGTTGGCCGAACAGGGCCGGCAGGGCGCGGCGCGCACCCGCGAGGTGGCGACCGAGGGCAGCGCGACCATGCAGGCCGCCACGCTGGCGGCCGAGCGTGCGGTGAACGTGGTCGACGAGTCGCGCCAGGCGATGCAAGAGCTCGACCAGGCGATGACCGAGATCCGCAGCATGACCAGCCTGATTCACGAGATCGCCGACCAGACCAATCTGTTGGCGCTGAACGCCGCGATCGAGGCGGCGCGCGCCGGCGAACTGGGCCGCGGCTTCGCGGTGGTGGCCGACGAGGTGCGCAAGTTGGCCGAGCGCACTACGAGCACCACCGACTCGATCGGGGGCATCGTCGGCCGGATCGGCACGATCACCCAGTCGGCGGTGGCGAGCATGGACTCTACGGTCAGCGAGGTGGGTCAGGTCACCGAGCAGATCCGCCTGTCTTCGGCCAACCTCGACGGCCTGATCGCCGCCGCCGAACAGGCCAGCGCGCAGGCGGTGGAGCTAGCGGCGCAGGTGTCGCAGAAGTCGCAGGCGGTGCACGAGGTGGCGTCGTCGCTCGAGCAACTCAACGCGCTGGCCGACGATAACCTGGCGACCACCCGGCTGGTCGAGGGCAGCGCCGACCGCCTGGCCGAAGCGGCCGGCGATCTGGCCAAGCTGACGCGCGACTTTCGCAAGCACTGAGCGAATGCCGCCACCAAAGAAAAAGCCTGTCGAATCGGCAGGCTTTTTTATTAGGCCATTGCGGGTCAACGGCGTGATTCGGCCAACATTCTCAGCGCCAGGCCACCGAGCACCGCCCCCATCAGTCGGCGCTGGATCCGCTGCCACAGCGGCCGTCTGGCCAGGAAGGCGGAGATGCCGGCGGCGCTGATGATGATCAGCGAGTTCATGGTCAGGCTGACCGCGATCTGCGTGCTGCCGAGCACCAGCGACTGAACGAGGACGCTGCCCTGGGTCGGCACGATGAATTGCGGCAGCAGCGCGAGATAGAGCAGGGCAACCTTGGGGTTGAGCAGGCTGGTGACGAGGCCGATGGTGAACAGCTTTTTCGGGCTGTCCGGCGCCAGTTCGCGCACTTCGAACGGCGATCGGCCACCCGGTTTCAGCGCCTGCCAGGCAAGGTAGAGCAGGTAGGCGGCGCCGGTCAGACGCAACGCGTCATAGGCGTAGGGCACGGCGAACAACAGCGCCGAGATGCCGAAGGCCGCGCACAGCAGATAGAACACGAAGCCGAGCGCCACGCCACCCAGCGAGACGAAGCCGGCATGACGGCCCTGGCAGAGCGAACGGGAAAGCAGGTAGATCATGTTCGGCCCCGGGGTCAGCACCATGCCGAGAGCGACGAGGGCGAAGGTGAACAGATGAGTCAGGTCGGGCATGGCGGGGCTCCGAGTAGGCTGAAGACGAGAGCATAACACGGGTGCCCTGACACGGTTTCAGCCGACGATGGGCCGAGACCTTACTCCACCAGCCGGAAGGTGGCACGGATCATCGCCTTGTCCGCCGCGTCGAAATGCCACCACTCGGTCGGGATGATGGCGAAGCCGGCTTCGGTCATGCAGCGGCGCAGCAGCCGCCGGTTGGCGTGCTGCTCGGCGCTCAGCCGGCCGGAGTCGAGCATCTCCTGCTCGCGCACCGGGTGCGACAGCTCCGTGAAGTCGTCGAATGGCGTGCCCATGTCGAGTTCCTCGCCGTGCTCGTCCTCCAGCGTCAGGTCGATCGCCATGCCGAAGCTGTGGATCGAGCCGCGATCGGGGTTGGCGACGTAGATTTCTTCCGGTGTGCCGACCACCTCGGCCCACAGCTCGCGCTGCACTCGTCCCGGGCGCAGCGCGTCGAACACCCGCAGCTGCCAGCCAGGGTGGTAGCGCTGCAGTCGTTTCGCCGCATCGCGCAGTTGCGCGGCCGCGCGCCGATGCAGGAAGCCGCCGTCGAACTGACCGTACAGGTCGCGGCCGACGAAGTTGTTGTTGCCGGCGTAACGCAGGTCGATCCGCACATGCGGGATGTCTCGGATGGACACGTACTCGTCGTGGCCGGTCAGCGCTTCAAGCGGGATGATGATGTGCGCGGGCTTCATCCTGGGCCTCCGCGATAAACAGGGTTTGATCGAGCCGGACGGTCTGGCGGTCGGCGTCGAGGGTGACGGTGGCGCCGAGCGGCAACGTCATATTCGGCGTGCAATGGCCGGCGCACCAGCCGGCCAGCACCGGGATCTGCAAGGGCAGCAGGTAGTCCTCCCAGACCATGTCGAGTGCGGCGAGTTTGTCGGCGTCGGCGTGCGCGAAGTCGCCGAGCAGCACACCGCGAAGCGTGCCGAGCACGCCGGCGAGGCGCAGCTGGTTGAACAGCCGGTCGAGCCGGTAGGGTTCCTCGTTGACGTCTTCGAGGAACAGGATCGCGTCGTCGGCCTGTAGCGCCCATGGGGTGCCGAGCATCGCGCACAGCATGCTCAGGTTGCCGCCGACCAACCGACCCTGCGCCACACCGCCGCGCTGCGTCACGAGTGGATAGCCGGTCGGGTGTGGCAGCGTGCTGCCGGCGCCGAGTTCACCACGCAGCTGTGACCACAGCGCGGCCTCGGTCAGCGGGTCGTTGTGGCGGATCAGGTCGCTGGTCATCATCGGGCCGTGAAAGGTGACGAGCCCGGCCTGCTGGTTGAACAGTATGTGCAGGGCGGTAATGTCGCTATAGCCGATGAAGGGCTTGGGATGGTGGGCGATCAGGCCGACGTCGATCGCGTCGAGCAGCCGCGGCGAACCGTAGCCGCCGCGCAGGCACAGCACCGCGTCGAAGCGCGGATCGGCGAAGGCAGTGTGCAGGTCGTCGAGGCGCACGGCATCGCTGCCGGCCAGGTGGTGCAAGCGGGCGTGGCAGCTGGGCAATAGCACGGCGTGGTAGCCGCGTTCGGCCAACCATGGCTCGATGTGGGCGACCTGCTCGGCGTCGGCGGGGCCGGCCGGGGCGATGACGGCGATGGTGGCGCCGTGGCGTAGCGGGCGAAGCAGGGCGGGCGAGGTCATTCAGGGCTCCAGCCAGTGTGTCATCAGGGTATCGATGGCGGCGCCCAGCGTCGCCAGTTGCTTAGGGTACACGCTGCCCGGCAGTGTCGGGTCGGCGTAGCGCTCGCCGAGGTTGCTGGTCAGCGCGACGATGTAGTGGCGCCGGGCCCGCCCCGGGGTGCCGCTCACGATGCCGGCGTCGCTGCCGTAGTTCTCGGTGCAGCCGGTCTTGTGGTCGAAGTAGACCTCGGCGGCGTCGATCGCCCGCGTTACGTCGGGCGGATAACGCTTGTCGCCGACCCGGGCGCCGCCGTCGGGCGTCAGCCAGCGCGGCGCGAGCCAGGCGGGCAGGCCACGAGGGTAGCCGGCGCCGGCGAGCACCGTGCTCGACAACAGTTCGTGCAGGCCCTGCTCACGCAGCAGGCGACGCAGCAGCGCCCGTTCGGCCAACCTCAGCGGTCGTTGCACTGCTTGATTGCCGACTCGCCAGTTCGGTGTGGGTGCTTCGTCGTCCAGCAGCCACAGCAGCCGTGCCATGTCCCAGGCGCCGACGTGGAGGTGGCCGACGCCCGATCCCGCCGCGTTGCTCCAGCCGCCGTCGCTGGCAGTGTCGCCGAAGCGCAGCAGCGACAGCCCGAGTCGGGCGCACAGCGCGTTGACGGTGTTGGCCGTTTCTCCTTCTTCGTTGCGGCGGATCTGCCCGAGATCGTGCAGCAGCCGGGTCAACGCGCAGGTCGCGCGGTTGCAGCTGACGGTGATCATCGGGTCGAGCCAGTCGAGCAGCGGGCGCGTTTCGCCGTCGTAGGCGATCGGGCTGGTAAGTGACAGTCGGCCGGCCGCGACCAACTGCAGCACGCCGAGCGCCGGCAGCAGCTTCAATAGCGACGCCGGGTACGGGGAGACGAAATCGTGCGCGTCGTCGCCCGCCCGATTGAGCGGTTGCCAGGCCAGTCGCGACCAGTCGCTGTCCGGTCGCCACGCGATGCTATTGCCCGCGGCGTCCTGCTGGTCGGCGAGGAAACGGACGTTGTCGATCGCCAAGCTGGCCGGATCGAAGTGCGCGGTAATGCCCTCGGGAAAGTCGCGCGAGAACAGCAGGTTGGCGAACACCGGCGCGACGCCGGGCGGGAAGGCGATCAGCGCGAGGTCGAGCGACGGGAAGTGACGCAACGGCCGGCCACCGTCCTGCGGGTCGGCGATCAGTTCGAGATGCTGGTCGAGCACGGCGCGGCGCAGCGCGTCGGCGAGCGTCGCCGGGTCGAGTGGCGGCAGGGGCGGCGTCATCGTGGCGGGGGTCCTCGTCTCGGCATCAGGCAGGGTCCGGCGCATGCCATCAGTCTAGGGTAAGCGCGATTTAGATCACAACGTGTTCACAACGCCGGCTGCAAGCCGGTTAGTTCCGGCGGGATCGGCTGGCCGAGCAGCTGGCGGCTGAGCAACTCGGCGCTGCCCGCGGCGAGGGTGAAGCCGAGTGCGCCGTGGCCGAGGTTTAGCCACAGGTTGTCGAGGTCGGCGCGGCCGATCAGCGGCACGCCGCTCGGGGTGGCCGGGCGCAGGCCGGCCCAGGGGTTCGCCTGATCGAGCCGGCCACTCTGCGGCAGGCTGCTCTCGATCAACCGGGTCAGCGTGGCGATGCGGTCATGGTCGATGCGGTTATCGAAGCCGACCAGGTCGACCATCGCCGCCACGCGCAACCGCTCGCCGATCGGCGCGTACAGCACCTTGTTGTCGAAGTCGGTGACGCTGAGCCGCGGCGCCTGCGGGCCGAGCGGCATGTCGAGGCTGTAGCCCTTGAGCGGGTAGAGCGGCAGGCGCAGCCCGAGTTGACGCCCAAGCGCGACGCTGCCGACGCCGGCGGCGAGCACCACCGCGTCGCACTCGTAGCGGCCGCTCTGGGTCAGCACCGCGCCGATGCGGTTGCCGTGGCGCTCGAAGCCGGTCACGGTTTCGCCGAAACCGAAGCGCACGTCGAGCCCTTCGCGGGCGATCCATTCCTTCAGTTGCAGGCAGAACAGCCGGCAGTCGGCGACTTCCTCGCTGGGGGTGTAGATGCCGCCGGCGATGCGGCCTTGCTGGTTCTGCAAGGCCGGCTCCAGCTCGGCGCAGGCAGCGCCATCGAGCGCCTGCTGCTCGGCGCCGAGGCTGCGCTGGAAATCGAGCAGCCGCTGCGCGGCGTCGAAGCCTTCTGGCTGGCGGAACACCACCAGCTTGCCGTTACGGCGCCATTCAAAGCCGGCGAGACCGTCGTCGCGCAGCTGCGCCATCAACGCGCGGCTGTGCTGCGCCAGCTGCCAGAGCCTTGCGGTGCCGCGATGGTTGGCCGACACGTTGCAGAAATGCAGAAACTGCCACAGCCACGCCCACTGCCCGGGGTCGGCGCGCAGCTTCAGCCGCATCGGGGCGTCCTTTTGCCACAACCAACCCAGCGCCTTCATCGGCATGCCGGAGTCGGCCAAGGGGGCGACGTAGCTGTAACTGAGCTGCCCGCCGTTGGCGCGGCTCGCCGCCTGGGCGACGTCGTCGGCCTGGTCGAGCACGGTGACGCTCAACCCTTCACGCGCCAGGTAGTAGGCGCTGGTCAGGCCGATCACGCCGCCGCCGATGATGCAGAGTCGTTTCATGAGTAGGGAATGCCGATGGTGATGCTTTCAGCGTACGCAGTGCCGGCTAGGCTGACCAATGAAAAGATGCGCGAGGGGTATAACCTGCGGTTGTGGGGCCGGGCTGTGACGGCGCTGTTACGCCAGCCGGGTCGAGGCTGCTAATCTAGCCTTGTGGCTCGCCCATGACCTAGGGTTATGCCTTCCCCACAATAATTCATTTGGGGTGAAGTGCCCGGAGCTCTAGAATCGGCAAAGCAGTCTGCAAAAAGGCCTGCGAAATAACACAAAGGAGAAATTGGATGAAGCGTCGCTTTGCTGGCCTGGTGGCCGCGTGCGCGGTGAGCGTGGCCGCGCCGCTGGCGTTGGCCGCCAAACCGCTGGTGTTCTGTGCCGAGACGGCACCCGAAGGCTTCGACCCGGCGCTGTGGGACAGCGCGTCGACCTATAACGTCGTCCGGCAGCTCTTCCAGGGCCTAGTCGAATTCAAGCGCGGCGGTACGGCGATGGAGCCTGCGCTGGCGACCGGCTGGGAGATCTCGGACGATGGGCTGGAGTACACCTTCCACCTGCGCCGCGGGGTCAAATTCCACAGCACCGATTATTTCCAGCCCAGCCGCGACTTCAACGCCGACGACGTGGTGTTCACCATCACCCGCTGGATGAACCCTGAGTTCCCGTTCAACAAGGCGTTCAAGACCCAGTTGCTCGGCCCGAACGACTACGGCATCGCGCAGAGTGTGGTATCGGTGCAGAAGGTCGACCCGTACACCGTCAAGCTGCACCTGAAGGAGCGCAACTCGACCTTCATCAACTTCCTGGCGATGGGCTTTGCCGGCATGCAGTCGGCCGAGTACGCGGGCAAGCTGTTGGCCGAAGGCCGCGCCGCCGACATCAACCAGAAGCCGATCGGCACCGGTCCGTATCAGTTCAAGAGCTACGCCAAGGATTCGGCGGTGCGCTACGCGGCCAACCCGAACTACTGGGGCAAGAAGCAGAAGACGCAGAGCCTGGTGTTCGCGATCGTCACCGACCCGCAGGTGCGGTTGCAGAAGCTCAAGGGCAACGAGTGCCAGGTGGCCGCGGCGGTGCGCGAGTCCGACCTCGACGGCCTGAACGGCACGCCGGGGATCAAGATCGCCTCGACCGGGGCGATGAACATCTCCTACCTCGCCTACAACCTGAAGCGCCCGCAGTTGGCCAACCGCGACGTGCGGGTGGCGCTCGACATCGCGATCGACCGCGACGCCTTGTTCCGCGCGATGTTCCCGAAAGGCGGCGCGACGCAGGCGGTCAACCCGTTCCCGCCATCGGTGTGGGGCTGGAACGCCAAGAACAAGAACGAGTACAACCCGGAGAAGGCCAAGCAGCTGCTCGCCAAGGCAGGCTATCCGGACGGCTTCACGCTGAATCTGTGGGCGCTGCCGGTGCAGCGGCCGACCAACCCGAACGGCAAGCTGATGGCGCAGATGATCCAGCAGGACTGGGCCAAGATCGGCGTGAAGGCGACGATCCAGAGCTACGAGTGGGGCGAATACCTGAAGCGCGCCGGCCAGGGCGAGCACGACGTCTATATGAGCGGTTGGACCAGCGACTCGGGCGACCCGGACGACTTCCTGTGGGGCACGTTGTCGTGCAGCGTCAGCAAGGACGGCCAGCGCTTCTGCAACAAGGAGTTCGACGAGCTACTGCAAAAGGGGCGGCAGACCAGCGACAAGCGCCAGCGCACCGCCTACTACCTGAAGGCGCAGGAAATCTTCAAGCGCGAGCGGCCGTGGATCACCATCGCGCACTCGAAGATCTACATCCCGATGCGCAGCGAGGTGCAGGGCTTCGTGATGAACCCGAATGGATCGTTCGACTTCGAAGACGTGTATCTCAAGTAAGCATCGCGATCAAACCCCTCCCGGCGGGGGCTTCGGCCAATCCGCCGGTCTTTCATCCGGTGGCACCATGGATCACATTTCCCCTTCACCCCACCCGCTGTTCGACGCGCTGCGGCCGTTTGCGCCCGAGCTGATCGCGTTCCGGCGCGAACTGCACCAGTACCCGGAGCTGTCGCAGGTGGAATTCCGCACCAGCGACCGCGTCGCCGAGCTCTTGACCGCCTGGGGCATAGCCGTGACCCGCGGCATCGGCGGTACGGGTCTCGTCGGCACGCTGCGCGCCGGCAGCGGCACGCGCCGCATTGGTCTGCGCGCCGACATGGACGCGCTGCCGATCCAGGAAGAAACCGACAAGCCGTACGCCTCGCAGCACGCCGGGGTGATGCACGCCTGCGGCCACGACGGCCATACCGCGATGCTGCTGCTGGCGGCGCGCTACCTGGCCCAGACCCGCGCTTTCGACGGTACCGTGCAGTTCGTGTTCCAGCCCGACGAGGAAAAGGACGCCGGCGCCGAGCGGATGATCGCCGACGGCCTGTTCGAGCGTTTCCCGGTCGACGGCATCTACGCGATGCACAACCAGCCTGACATGGAGCAGGGCGCCCTGGCGGTGCGCGTCGGCCCGGTGATGGCCGGCACGGTGCGCTTCGACATCGACATCATCGGCGTTGGCACGCACGCGGCGCGTCCGCACAAGGGCGTCGACCCGATCGTGATCGCCTCGCACGTGGTGCTGGCGCTGCAGACCATCGTCAGCCGCAGCATCGACCCGCTCGAGTCGGCGGTGGTGACGGTCGGCACCTTGCAGGCCGGCACGGTGCACAATGTGGTGCCGCAGCGCGCCACGCTGTCCGGCACGATGCGCTACTTCAGCCCGGCGGTGCGCGAGGTGCTGGAGCGGCGGCTGCCGCTCCTGGTCGAGCAGACCGCCGCCGCGCACGGCGCGCGCGCGGTGGTGCGGCTGCAGCGCGGTTACCCGTCGACGATCAACCACGAGCGCGAGGCCGGCTACTGCCGCGAGGTGGCGCGCCGCCTGGTCGGCGACGAGCACCTGATCCTCGACAAGCCGCCGAGCATGGGCGCCGAGGACTTCGCCTATATGCTGCAGGCGGTGCCGGGCTGCTACGTCTACATCGGCAACGGCGCGGGCGAGGGCGGTTGCCTGCTGCACAACCCTCAGTACGATTTCAACGACGACAATGTGCTGGTCGGCGCGGCGTTCTGGGTGGCGCTGACCGAGCACCTGCTGCCCGTCGAGGGCGGTGTGGATCGGGCATGAGGCTGCGCCATATCGAGATCTTCGGCGTGGTGATGCAGGCCGGCTCGATCAGCGCCGCCGCGCAGTGGCTGCATGTGTCGCAGCCGGCGGTGACCAAGGCGCTGCAGCAGGCCGAGCAGCAGCTGGGCTTTCGGTTGTTCGAGCGGGTGAAGGGCAAGCTCTACCCGACGCCGGAGGCGGCCGAGCTGTACGCCGAGGTAGAAAAACTCAACGTCAACGTCCAGGCGATCCGGCGGCTGGCGGCCAATCTGCGCGGCGGGGTGGCCGAGCGGGTGAAGGTGGTGGCGACGCCGGCGCTGGCGGTCGGCGTGATGCCGCAGGCGCTCGGCCAGTGGCGACGCAGGCATCCGCACACGCTGTGCGATCTGGCCACCCAGCACACCCGTGAGATCGTCGAGGCGCTGTTGATGCGCGAGGCCGACGTCGGCTTCACCATGCAGCCGCCCGATCATCCCGGCGTTGACAGCCGGGTGCTGGCACGCGCCGAGATGGTGGCGATCGCGCCGCCGGGCTACTGGCCGGCGGCAACGTTGGCCGAACCACTGGCTATCGCCGAGTTCGACGGCGCGCCGACGATAGGCTTCCCCGAATCCGACCCTATCGGCCGGCAGTTCGCCGACGCCTGTGCACAACACGGCGTGACGCCGGCGATCTCCACCTGCGTGCAGACCTTCCAGATCGCCCGCGAGCTGGTGGCGGCCGGCGGCGGCTTGGCGCTGGTCGACCCGTTTACCGCCAGTCTGGCCGGCAGCACCGGCATCGCCGCCCGGCCGCTGCAGCCGGCGATCGGCCTGGAAATCTGCGCGTTGACGGTGCGCGGCAAGGCCGTCGGCGACAGCGCCGCGCAGATGATCGAGGCGTTTGCCGATGCGGCGCGGTCGATCATCGCGGTGGGGCCGGACTGAGCCGCGCATTCCACCGTTCGGCCAACCTTTAGACGTTCCCAGCCATGAAAAAACCGCGCTGCCGCCGAAGCGGGAGCGCGGTTGTTGACTGACGCGGCGCGGCTTACTTGGCGTCGACCCAGGCCTCGACGCTGGCGAGCGCCAGGTGCAGGTGTTCCGGCTGGGTGCCGCCGGCCTGGGCCATGTCCGGACGGCCACCGCCCTTGCCGCCTACCTGCTGGGCGACGTGGTTGACCAGCTCGCCGGCCTTGATGCGGCCGGTCAGCTCCTTGCTGACGCTGGCGAGCAGCGCCACCTTGCCCTCGATCACCGAGCCGAGCACCACCACCGAGCTGCCGAGACGATCGCGCAGCCTGTCGGACATGGTGCGCAGCGTGGCGGCGTCGACGCCGCCCAGCTCGGCGGTGATCAGCTTGAAGTCGCCCTTGTCGAACACCGCGGTGGCGATCAGCTCGTCGAGCTTGGTGAACGCCATCTGGTTCTTCAGCGTAGCGATTTCCTTCTCGAGCGCCTTCAGCTGTTCCTGCTGGCGGGTCAACTTGCTGACCAGTTCGCCCGGCTGCGCCTGGATCAGCGATGCGGCGTCGCGCAGCTCGTTCTCCTGGTTCTGCACCCAGGCCAGTGCGCCGGCGCCGGTCACCGCCTCGATCCGGCGCACGCCGGCGGCGACGCCACCCTCGGCGGCGATCTTGAAGAAGCCGATGTCACCGGTGCGCGACACGTGGGTGCCGCCGCACAGTTCGGTGGAGAAGTCGCCCATCTTCAAGACGCGCACTTCGTCGCCATACTTCTCGCCGAACAGTGCCATCGCGCCGGCGCGGATCGCGTCGTCGTACGGCATCAGGCGCGCCGATACCTCGTAGTTGGCGGCGATCACGTGGTTGACCACGCGCTCGATCTCGGCGATCTCGACGTCGGTCACCGGGCCGGTGTGGGCGAAGTCGAAGCGGGTGCGCTCGAAGTTGACCAGTGAGCCCTTCTGCGCGACGTGTTCGCCGAGCACATGGCGCAGCGCGGCGTGCAACAGGTGCGTCGCCGAGTGGTTGCGCGCGGTGGCCAGGCGCTTGTGCAGGTCGATGGTGGCCTGCACGGTGTCGCCGACCGAGAGCTGGCCGCGGGCAACGCGACCGCTGTGGCCGAACACCGCGGCCTTGATCTTCTGCGTGTCGGTCACGTCGAACAGCGCGTTGACGCCGCCGGCGACCGAAATCTCGCCGGTGTCGCCGACCTGACCACCGCCCTCGGCGTAGAACGCGGTGTTGTCGAGCACGACGATGCCCTCGTCGCCTTCGGCCAAGGTCTCAACCTGCTCGTTGCCCTTGTAGAGCGCGAGGATGCGCGCGTCGACGCTGACGCTGCCGTAGCCGTTGAAGCAGGTGTCGTCGCCCTGGTAGTCGACGTTGCCGGTCATCTTGAAGGTGGACGCGGCGCGGCTCTGTGCGCGCTGCGCTTCCATCGCGGCGTCGAAGCCGGCCTGGTCGATGGTCAGCTCGCGTTCGCGGCAGATGTCGGCGGTCAGGTCGAGCGGGAAGCCGTAGGTGTCGTAGAGCTGGAACGCGGTCTTGCCGTCGAGCACCTTTTCGCCCTTCGCCAGCGCGGCCTCCAAGAGCACCATGCCCTTGTCGAGCGTCTCGGCGAACTTGATCTCTTCCTGCTTGAGCGCGTCTTCGATGATTGCCTGGCGCTCGCGCAGTTCCGGGTAGGCGTCGCCCATCTCGGCGACCAGGTCGGCCACCAGCTTGTGGAAGAACACGCCCTTCTGACCGAGCTTGTAGCCGTGACGGATGGCGCGGCGGATGATCCGGCGCAGCACGTAGCCGCGGCCGTCGTTGCTCGGCATCACGCCGTCGGCGATCAGGAAGGAGCAGGCGCGGATGTGGTCGGCGATCACCTTCAACGACGGCACGTCCATGCTGAACGGCACGCCCACTTCGCGGGCGGCGGCTTTCAACAGGTTCTGGAACAGGTCGATCTCGTAGTTGGCGTGTACATGCTGCAGCACGGCCGAGATGCGCTCAAGGCCCATGCCGGTGTCGACCGACGGCTTCGGCAGCGGGTGCATCGTGCCGGTTTCGTCGCGGTTGAACTGCATGAACACGTTGTTCCAGATTTCGATGAAGCGGTCGCCGTCTTCTTCCGGACTGCCCGGAGGGCCGCCCCAGATTTCCGGGCCGTGATCGTAGAAGATCTCGGTACACGGGCCGCACGGGCCGGTGTCGCCCATTTGCCAGAAGTTGTCCGAGGCGTACGCTGCACCCTTGTTGTCGCCGATGCGAACGATCTTCTCGGCCGGTACGCCGACTTCCTTGTTCCAGATATTGAAGGCTTCGTCATCGGTGGCGTACACCGTGACCATCAGCTTGTCCTTCGGCAGATTCAGCCACTGTGGCGAGGTGAGGAACTCCCACGCGAAGACGATCGCGTCGCGCTTGAAGTAGTCGCCGAACGAGAAGTTGCCCAGCATCTCGAAGAAAGTGTGGTGACGCGCGGTGTAGCCGACGTTTTCCAGGTCGTTGTGCTTGCCGCCGGCGCGCACGCATTTCTGTGAGGTGGTGGCGCGGGTGTACGGGCGCTTGTCGAAGCCCAGGAACACGTCCTTGAACTGCACCATGCCGGCGTTGGTGAACAGCAGTGTCGGGTCGTTGCCTGGCACCAGGCTGCTCGAGGCCACGATCTGGTGGCCCTTGCTTTCGAAGTACTGCAGAAACTTCTGGCGAATTTCAGCGGTTTTCATGGTCGATGTGTCGCAATGCAAAAGCCCGACGCGGTGGCGTCGGGACTGGATTCGTGAGTCCGGAACCTGTCGATTGTGGCAACTGGCGCCACGGCTGGCAAGGTTTTCGGCCAACATGGCGGTGGCTGGCCGGGTTGGCCGAAAGCCCTGTCACTCGTCAAAGCCGTCGTCGGGTAGCTCATCGTCGCCGGCCGTGTCGAGTACCTGGCGGATCACGCTGCCGGAAAAACCCCGTGCGGCGAGGAAGCGCATTTGCTTGGCTTTTTCCTGCAGGGTACTCGGCGTGCTGCCGAATTTCTTCTGCCACTGGGCGCGGGCGGTGGCGAGTTCGTTATCACCGCTCTGTACCAGCTCGCGGATGGTGGCGTCGTCAACGCCCTTCATCCGTAGCTCCTGCGCTACCCGGCGTGCGCCGTATTTCTGGGTGCGAACGTGGGCAAATTGCTCGGCGAAGCGGCTGTCGGACTGCCAGCCGCGCTCGGCGAGGTCGGCGAGCAGGGCATCCAATTCGGCGGCCGATTCGGCGTGCGGCGCGAGCTTGCGGGCCAGTTCGGCCCGCGAGTACTCGCGCCGCGACAGCAAGTCTAGGGCTCGCGCCCTCAGACTCTTTCCGGTCATGCCAACAGGTCGTCGGCCAGTACGCCGTCGGTTTCGTCCTGGGTGCCTTCGGTGATGGAGAGACTGACGCCGACCTTCTCGCGGACCTTGGCTTCGATCTCGCGGGCGATGGCCGAGTTGTCCTTCAGCCACTGACGGGTGTTGTCCTTGCCCTGGCCGATCTTCTGGCCGTTGTAGGCGTACCACGCGCCGGACTTGTCGACGAAGGCGTGCTCGACACCCATATCGATGATCTCGCCTTCGCGCGAGATGCCTTCGCCGTACAGGATGTCGAAGGTGGCCTGGCGGAACGGTGGCGACACCTTGTTCTTCACCACTTTCACGCGGGTTTCGTTGCCGACCACTTCCTCGCCCTTCTTGATGCCGCCGATACGACGGATGTCGAGGCGGACCGAGGCGTAGAACTTCAGCGCGTTACCGCCGGTGGTGGTTTCCGGGTTGCCGAACATCACGCCGATCTTCATGCGGATCTGGTTGATGAAGATCACCAGGGTGTTGGTGCGCTTGATGTTGCCGGTCAGCTTGCGCAGCGCCTGGCTCATCAGGCGGGCCTGCAGGCCGACGTGGCTGTCGCCCATCTCGCCTTCGATCTCGGCCTTCGGCACCAGAGCCGCCACCGAGTCGACCACGATCACGTCGACGCCGCCCGAACGCACCAGCATGTCGGCGATTTCCAGCGCCTGTTCACCGGTGTCCGGCTGCGAGATCAGCATCTCGTCGACCTTCACGCCGAGCTTCTGCGCGTACTGTGGGTCGAGCGCGTTTTCCGCGTCGATGTAGGCGCAGGTGCCGCCCAGCTTTTGCGCCTCGGCGACCACCTGCAGGCACAGGGTGGTCTTACCGGACGATTCCGGGCCGTAGATTTCCACCACGCGACCGCGCGGCAAGCCGCCCACGCCCAGAGCCAGGTCGAGGCCGAGCGAGCCGGTGGAGATCACTTGCAGGTTTTCGGTGATCTGGTTGTCGCTCATGCGCATGATCGAGCCCTTACCGAACTGCTTTTCGATCTGGGCCAGGGCCGCACTCAGCGCTTTGCTTTTATCGTCCGCCATGCTTTCTCCAAACGGGGGTCTTGGGTTTTGGCCGCCGGCACTGCCGTCCGGGGGGAGGCGCTGCCGGGTCGGCAGGCCCGCCGGGCCTGGATTCGGGCAGGTTTTGCCTGCGGCGCTTACGGGAAACTGGCCGGAATTATCGCACAAATCGGCGCGCCGCATTTTTGCCGCGGATGGGATGGGCGCAGCGCTTGAGAAATCGCGGCTTTGCGTCCACTTTTGCAAGTAAGGAGGGCTGTGACAGAATGAAAGCCATGTTGAATGACCGCGCCCAACGCCTGCTCAAGACGCTGATCGAACGCTATATCGCCGACGGTCAGCCGGTCGGCTCGCGCACGCTGTCGATGCTGTCCGGTCTCGAACTGTCGTCGGCGTCGATCCGCCACGTGATGGCCGAGCTGGAAGAGATGGGGCTGATCGTCAGCCCGCACACCTCGGCCGGCCGGGTGCCGACCGCGCGCGGTTACCGCATGTTCGTCGACAACCTGCTGACCATCGGCCCCTTGCAGGACTCGCTGATGAGCCAGCTCGAAACCGGCCTGCGCCCGGACAGCCCGCAGCGAGTGGTGCAGGCCGCGTCGTCCTTGCTCTCCGAGCTGACCCACTTCGCCGGCGTGGTGCTGACCCCGCAGCGGCCCGACGCGGCGTTTCGTCAGATCGAGTTCCTGCGGCTGTCGGAAAAGCGCATCCTGCTGATCCTGGTCACGCTCGACGGCGACGTGCAGAACCACCTATTGACCCCCGAGCGCGACTACAGCAGCGCCGAGCTGACCCTGGCAGCCAACTTCCTCAACAGCCATTACGCCGGGCTCGGGCTCGCCACCGTCGCCGAACGGATGACGGCGGAACTCGCCCAGTTGCAGAGCGACATCTCCTCGCTGATGGCTGCGGCGATCGAGCTGGGCCGGCGCGCGCAGTCCGACCCGGCCGACGCGGTGGTGATCAGCGGCGAGGCGAAGCTGTTGCAGGTCACCGACCTGTCCGACGACATGACCCGGCTGCGCGAGCTGTTCGCCACCTTCGAGCACAAGACCGAGCTGCTGCAACTGTTGAACCAGAGCCGCGGCGGGCAGGGTGTGCGCATCTTCATCGGCGAGGAGTCGGGCGTGATGACGCTCGGCGACTGCTCGGTGGTCACCGCGCCTTACCTTATCGACGGCCAGGTGGTCGGCACGCTGGGCGTGGTCGGCCCGACCCGCATGGCCTACGAGAAAGTCATCCCGATCGTGGACATCACGGCGCGCCTCATCAGCAGCGCGCTGTCGCATCACGAATGAACCCGGCGCGGGACGGCGTTCGGCCGACCCGCGCCAGCACTGGAGTTTTCCATGATCCGAAGCAAGACCCTGCTGGCCGCTGTCGGCCTGATTTTCGCCGGCCACGCGCTGGCCGACGCGGCGTTTCTCGCGCGGCCGGACGTGCAGCGCTATATCGACGAGCAGGTGGCTACCGGCCAGTTCAACCGGCCGGAGCTGGAGGCGGTGTTCGCCAACGTGGAAACCAAACCGAACATCCTGAAGATCCTCGACAAGCCGTCCACCTCGCGGCCGTGGTACCAGTTCCGCCCCAACCACGTGAACGAGCGGCTGATCGCCGGCGGCGCCAAGTTCTGGCGTGACAACCTGGCGGCGCTGGAAAAAGCCCAGCAGATCTACAAGGTGCCGCCGCAGATGATCGCCGCGATCATCGGCATCGAAACCGGCTACGGCAGCAATATGGGCAGCTTCCGCGTGGTCGATGTGCTGTCGACGATCGGCTTCGACTACCCGCGCCGCGCCGAATACTTCCGCGGCGAGCTGACCGAATTCCTGCTGCTGGCCAAGGAGGAGCGCGCCAACCCGCTGTCGTTCAAGGGCAGCTACGCCGGCGCGATGGGCATGCCGCAGTTCATGCCGTCGAGCTACCGCAAGTGGGCGGTCGACTTCGACGGCAGCGGCCATCGCGACATCTGGAGCAACCGCAGCGACGCGATCGGCAGCGTCGCGCATTACTTCGCCACCTTCGGCTGGATCGGTGGCGACGACATCCTGCTGCCGGCGCAGGTGACGCCGGGCCCGCAGATCGACAAGCTGGTGTCCGACAAATTCAACCTTCACTACACGGTGGGCGAACTGAAGAAGATGGGCATCTCCCCGCAAGCACCGGTGCGCGACGACGTGAAGGCGGTGCTGGTGCCGCTGGAGACCTCGCCGGGGGTGACCGATTACTGGCTCGGTTTGAACAACTTCTACGTGATCACCCGCTACAACCGCAGCACCCTGTACGCCAAGGCCGCCGAGGAGTTGGCCGAAGCGATCCGCGAGCGCTACTACGCCGAACAGTTCGCCCCGCGCCAAGCGCAATAAGGTAGAATCCGCCGCCATGAGTTACCAAGTACTTGCCCGCAAGTGGCGTCCCAAGCGCTTCGCCGACCTGGTCGGCCAGGAGCACGTGGTGCGAGCGTTGTCGAACGCGCTGGCCGATAACCGGCTGCATCACGCCTACCTGCTCACCGGCACCCGCGGTGTGGGCAAGACCACCATCGCGCGCATTCTCGCCAAGAGCCTCAACTGCGAGACCGGCGTCACCGCCGAGCCGTGCGGCGTCTGCAGCGCCTGCACCCAGATCGACGCCGGCCGTTTCGTCGACCTGCTGGAGATCGACGCGGCGTCCAATACCGGCATCGACAATATCCGCGAAGTGCTGGAGAACGCCCAGTACGCGCCGAGCGCCGGGCGCTTCAAGGTCTACATCATCGACGAAGTGCACATGCTGTCGAAAAGCGCCTTCAACGCGATGCTGAAGACGCTGGAAGAGCCGCCGGCGCACGTGAAGTTCATCCTCGCCACCACCGACCCGCAGAAGGTGCCGGTCACGGTATTGAGCCGCTGCCTGCAGTTTTCGCTGCGCAATATGACGCCGCAGCAGGTCGCCGCGCATCTGGCGCACGTGCTCGACGTCGAGGCGCTGCCGTATGAAGCGCCGGCGCTGGCCTTGCTCGGCCGTGCCGCCGCGGGTTCGATGCGCGACGCCTTGAGCCTGCTCGATCAGGCGATCGCCTACGGCGTCGGCAAGGTCGAAGAGAGCGGGGTGCGCGCGATGCTCGGCGCGGTCGACCGTCGTTACCTGTTCACCCTGCTCGACGCGCTGGCGGCGGGCGAGGGCGCGCAACTGATCGCCGAGGCCGAAGCGTTGGCCGAACGCGGCATCGGTTTCGACAGCGCCTTGGCCGAGATCGCCGCATTGCTGCAGCAGATCGCGCTCTACCAGACCGTGCCGGCGGCGCTGCCGGACGACGAGCCGGAGCGTGACGCGATCGTGGCGCTGGCCGCGGCGCTGACGCCGGAAGACGTCCAGCTTTACTATCAGATCGCGCTGCACGGTCGCAAAGACCTGCCGCTGGCGCCGGACGAACATTCCGGCTTTTCGATGACGCTGCTGCGCATGCTGGCGTTCCGGCCGCTGACGCTGGACGCGGGCGAAGCGCCAGCGGCGCCGGCCGCCGCTGCCCGTCCGGCTTCTTCGGTCAACCCGGCGCCGAGCGCTCCGGCCGCGACCGGCCAGGGCGCCGCCGCGGCGCGTGCCGCGCTGGCCCGCGCCGGCGGTCGCGACGAGACTCAGAGTGCGGCACGGTCGTCCGAGCCGCGCGATCCGGAACCCGAGCCTGCGCGGCCGGCTGCACCGGTGCTGACACCCAAGCCCGCGCCGGCACCGCAGCCGGCTGCTCCCGTCGCAGCGGCCGAACCGGTCGATCTGCCGTGGGCATCGGACAACGAGCCGCCACCGCCACCTCCGCCGCCCGAAGAGTGGGGGGAGCCGGTGTCAGCGCCGGTACAGTATGACGAGCCACGCCAGGCCGAGCCGGCCGCCTCGGCCGCGCCGGCTGAAGTTGCCGCCCGCCGCCGCCCGCCGGCCGACGCTGGGTTCGACGACTGGGGCGCGCTGGCGCTGGAGTTGGCACCACAGTTGGGCGCCGCGCAGATGCTGGCGCTCAACGCCGTGCTGCTGCAACGCGACGGCGCGAACTGGACCTTCGCGGTGTCGAAGAGCTTCGCCAATACCCCGGCGACCAACCGCGACCGGGTCGAGAAGCTGCGTAGCGTGCTGTCCGAGCACCTCGGTGACGAGATCCAGGTCGAGCTGGTGGTGCAGGACGACGCCGGCGACACCCCGGCGATGCAGCGCGCACGTTATAAAGAAGAACAGCTGGTGGCCGCCGAGGCCTCGCTGCGTCAGGACCCCGTGGTCAAGGCGATGGAGCGCGAGTTCGGCGCCACGTTGTTGACCGATACCATTCAACCTATCCAGGAGTAACACCGATGTTTGGCAAAAATGGCATCGCCGGCCTGATGAAGCAGGCCCAGCAAATGCAGGAAAACATGAAGAAAGCCCAGGAAGAGCTGGGCAACATCGAAGTCGAAGGCCAGGCCGGTGCCGGCATGGTCAAGGTGGTGATGAACTGCCAGCACGCGGTGAAGCGCGTCAGCATCGACGATAGCCTGCTCGCCGACGCCGGCGAAGACAAGGAAATGCTCGAAGACCTGATCGCCGCCGCGCTGAACGACGCGGTACGCAAGGTGGAGGCCACCACGCAGGAAAAAATGGCCGGCTTCAGCCAGGGCCTGAACCTGCCGCCGGGCATGAAACTGCCGTTCTGATCCGGATGCCCCGGTTCCGCCACTTCACGCTGCGGCTGTGGCTGCCCGCACCGCCCGAGGTGGTCTGGGCCCGGGTCACCACACCGGCCGGCATCAACGACGAGCTGCTCCCGTGGATCAGCATGTCGCTGCCGGCCGCGACCTTGCCGGCTGGCGCTTCGGCCAATCTGGCGGTCGGGCGTTGCTGGCTGCGCCTGTTCGGCGTGGTGCCGGTCGAATATGACGACCTGTTCATCGCCCGCCTCGTGCCGTTTGCCTTCGACGAGCGCTCCAACATGCTGACGCAGCGTCATTGGTTGCACCGACGCCGTGTCCGGGCGCTGAACGGCGGCACTGAGCTGGTCGACCGGATCGGTTTCGTGCCGCGCTTGCCCTGGCTTGCCGGCGTCTACCGGCCGTTGATCGTGGCGGTGTTTCGCTGGCGCCACGCCCGCCTGCGCCGCCATTTTTCCGCTTTCGCCGATTCCCCATGAAAAACCCGCCCTCGCTCGACCAACTGATTTCTGCGCTCAAGGTGCTGCCCGGTGTCGGCCCCAAATCGGCGCAACGGATGGCCTACCACCTGCTGCAGCGCGACAAGGCAGGGGCCGAGAAGCTGGCGCGCGCGCTCGATCGCGCGCTCAGTAACCTGACCCACTGCGAGCGCTGCAATACCTTCAGCGAGACGCCGCTGTGCAATGTCTGCGCCGACGAGAAGCGCAAGCAGGACGTGCTGATGGTGGTCGAGATGCCGGCGGACCTCGCCAACCTCGAGCAATCGCAGTGCTACGACGGGCTGTACTTCGTGCTGATGGGACGGATCTCGCCGATGGAGGGGATCGGCCCCAACGATGTGGCGCTCGCCAAGCTGATCACCCGGGCGCTCGACGGTACGGTGGAAGAGGTGATCATCGCCACCAACTTCACCGCCGAAGGCGAGGCGACCGCGCACGTGATCAGCGAATTGTTGAAGGACAAGGGCGTCAAGCTGACCCGGATCGCGCGCGGTCTGCCGGTCGGCGGCGAGCTGGAATACGTCGACCTCGGTACCCTGGCACAGGCGGTGTACGAGCGGCGCAGCCTGGCGCGTTGAGTCCGCAAACCCTGTGAACAAACCGGCCGTTGGCCGGTTTTTTAGTGTCTGAACTGCCGGGCTTTTGCAGGCTTGGTCGAGCTATCGTCGGCAGTGTGGTTTTTGCGTGTGTGGACAGTGCCAGATCTGGGTGAAATGGCAGGAAAATCGCGCTCTGGGCTTCGCAACAGCGGGGCTTTGTCATATCTTTATGTCAAGACATTGTCGGGCGTCGCCGCCGCGCTTTCTTGCTGGAATCGTGGCCGGAGCGGCGCCCGGTACAACCAAGCTGTAACCACCAGGGAGGAATTGCCATGTCAGAAAATCTGTCGCTAGCCGACACCTTCAACCTGAAGCACACCACGGATCTCACCGAACTGCTCGAGCGTGTCGATGCAGCCAAGTCGCAACTGGTCAGCCTGCGCGCCGAAGTGCAGCAGCTGCCGGGCGGCGCGGCGCTGGTCGCCAAGATCGACGCCATCAGCGGTCTGTTCGGTCAGTAAACGATCCGCTCGGCCGAAACGACAAGCCCCGCGAGTGCGGGGCTTTTTCGTGGCCGGGACAGGGTCAGACCGACAGCACCTGCAACAGGTCGGATTCGAGCGCCAACACCGTTTTCGACTCTTTCAGACCGGCGCCGGAGAGCAGGAACGAGTCCTCCACCCGGCCGCCGAGCGTCATGATCTTGGCCGAATGGACGTTGAGCCGGTAGTCGGACAGCAGCTTGGTCAGTTGCGCCAACAGGCCCGGCTGGTCGCCGGCAACGATCGACAGCACGAAGAAGTCTTCGCGGTCGTCGGGGCGGATCTGCACCTGCGGGCGGATCGGGAAGTGCTTCAGGTGGCGGCTGATCCGGCCCGGCGGCGGCAGGGCGATCGGGCCGGTGCCCTCGATCGCGGCGCTCAGTTCGAACTCGATGAAGTTGATCAGGTCGCGGTAGTCGCCGTCGTGATGTTCGGGGATGAACACGTGGAAGGTGTCGAGCGCGTAGCCGTGCCGGCTGGTGTAGACCTTGGCGTCGACGATGCTGTAGCGGGTGCGGCCGAAGAAGGCGCAGATCCGCGCGAACAGCTCGGGGCGGTCGTGCGCGTACACCAGTACCTGAATGCCCTCGTGGCCTTCGGCCAATCGGGCGCGCACCATCGGCTCGTCGACATGGACGAAGCGGTTGAGTAGCCGGGCGTGCCAGGCGATCTCCTTGGCTTCGTGGCGCAGGAAGTACACCGTGTCGAGCTCTTTCCAGAGCTTTTCCTCGGCGCCTTCCGGTACCGCAAACAGCCGCAGGATCGCGCGCGCCTGCGCCTTGCGCTCTTCCAGTTCGGACTCCACATCGATGCCGCCACGTTGCAGCACCCGCTGGGTCGCGTGGTAGAGGTCCTCGAGCAGCTTGCCCTTCCAGGCGTTCCACACCTTCGGGCTGGTGCCGCGGATGTCGGCGACGGTCAACAGATACAGCGCGGTCAGGCGGCGCGGCGTCGCGACGATCTCGGCGAAGCGCTGTACCACCTCGGGGTCGTAGATGTCTTCCTTTTGGGCGATGCCGGACATGGTCAGGTGCTCGCCGACCAGCCATTCGACCAGCGCGGTGTCTTCCTCGGGCAGGCCGTGACTTTCGCAGAACTGCCGTGCGTCGGCGCAGCCGAGCTCGGAATGGTTGCCGCCGCGGCCCTTGGCGATGTCGTGGAACAGGCCGGCGAAGTAGAGCAGCTCCGGCTTATCGAAGTCGTTGATCAGCCTGGAGAGGAACGGGTACTCGTGGTTGAACGCCGGCACCGCGAAGCGGCGCAGGTTGCGCACCACCATCAGGATGTGTTCGTCGACGGTGTAGACATGGAACAGGTCGTGCTGCATCTGGCCGACGATGCGGCCGAACGCCGGCAGGTACTTGCCGAGCACGCCGTACAGGTTCATCCGGCGCAGGCTGCGGGTCAGCCCCGGCTCGCGGAACATTTGCAGGAACAGCGCGTGGTTCTTCGGGTTGCGGCGGAACCGTTCGTTGATCCGGCTCCTAGCGTGCCACAGCGCCCGCAGCGCGCGCGGCGCGATGCCGGTCAGTTCGGGGTGGCGCTGCAGCAGCAGGAACGCCTCGAAGATCGCCGACGGCTCGCGCTCGAAGGTGTCCGGCGTGCTGATCGCCAGCATGTCGTTGACGCTGTAGAAGCGCTCGTTAAGCGTCTGCGTGATGCGCGGCACCGGCGAATAGAGCCGGCCGCGCAGATTGGGCAGCAGGATGCCGTTGAGCTGGATCACCGTGCGTGCGGCGCGGAAATAGAGCTGCATCAGCTGCTCGCTGGCGCGCTTGCCGGGCTCATCGACGAGACCCCAGACCGCGGCGACCGACTGCTGCAGGTCGAAGATCAGCCGGTCTTCGCGGCGGTGCGCGGCCAGGTGCAGGTCGATGCGCAGCCGCTCGAGCTGGCGCACGCTGTGCTGCAATAGCCGGCTCTCGGCGGCGGTCAGGATGCCGCGCCGCACTAGCGCGTCCCAGTTGTCACCCAGGCCGATCGCCTTGCTGATCCACAGGATGGTGTGCAGGTCGCGCAGGCCGCCCGGGCTTTCCTTGACGTTCGGCTCCAGATTGTTGGCGACGCCGAAGTAGCGGTTGTGGCGCTGCTGCTGTTCGAGCTGCTTGGCCTCGAGAAAGGAAAACGCATCGCGGCGCAGCGATAACTCTCGGTTGAGCACCTCGTGCAGCGGGACATTGCCGGCGAGCAGGCGGTTTTCCAGCAACGTGGTCTCGACCGTGATGTCGGCGCCGGCCTCGCGCAGGCAGTCGGCGACGGTGCGCACGCTGTGGCCGACCTCCAGGCCGATGTCCCAGAGCAGGCCGATGAACTGCTCGATGGTCGGGCCGAGCCCGGCCGGCAGCGGCTCGGGCAGCAGGATCAACAGATCGATGTCGGAATGCGGAAACAGCTCGCCGCGGCCGTAGCCACCGACCGCGATCAGCGCCGCCTGCTGGCCGAGCGGCAGGCTCTGCCAGACCGAGCGCAGCGTCTGGTCGACCAGCTGGCTGAGCTGGCGCAGCAGCGCGCGCGAGTCGCGTTGCTCGGCGTAGGCGGTGAACAGCGCAGCGCGCCGTTCGGCCAACTGGGTACGCCACTGGCGGGTCAGGTCGAACGGTGCGGCATGGTTCATGCTAGCGGCGCTCCTGCTTGGCAATCAGCGCGACGCCGGCCAACAGGAAGGTCAGTGTCGGCAAGGTGGCGGACATGATCGGATTCCAGTCGTACAACAGGCCGAGGAAGCCGAACAGGCGGTTGGTGAAGTGAAAACCGATCCCCAGGCAGATGCCGAGGAACAGCCTTACCCCGAGCTGGCCGTGGCGGCGCTGGCGCGGCGTGAAGGCCAGCGCGACCAGCGCCATCGACAGGCAGGCGAGCGGGTAGAACAGCTTGCTCCACAGCGCGATGTCGTAGCGCTGGGTCTTCTGCTTGTTCGCCTCCAGGTGCTGGATGTATTTCACCAGGTTAAGCGCCGACATCTGTTCCGGCACCACCAACAGCACGTTGAGGATGTCCGGCTGGATCACCGAGCGCCAGTCGAAGCTCGGATAGAGCTTGGCGATGGTGCGATCGGGCTCGATGGTGGTCTCGCGCAGATTGCTCAACGTCCAGTGGCCGTTGCCGTTGTAGTGGCCGCGCTCGGCCTGCTGGCTCTTCACCAGCCGGTAGTTGTCGTCGTACTGGTAGATGCGCACCGACAGCAGGGTGTTGTCCGGCAACATCTCGCCGACGTTGATCAGGTGGTTGTTGTCCTTCACCCAGATGCCGGAGCGGAAGTCCTGCGCCACCATTGACCGGGTCGCCTGCAGACGCATCCGCTCGGCCTTCTGTTCGGCCAACGGCGAGATGAACTCGCCCATCACCACGGTCAGCGCCGCAAAGATCAGCCCGAAGATCGCCAAGGTGTTGGCGATCTGGGCGAGCGAGATGCCGCTGGTGCGGATGATGGTGTATTCGCTGTGGGTGGCGAGCTGGGTCATGGCGACCATGCCGCCGATCAGCACCGCCAGCGGCATCAGCTCATAGGCGTGACCCGGCATCAATAGCGCCACATAGCTGAGCATCGAGCCGAAGCCGTAATTGCCCTTGCCGAGGGAGCCGACTTCCTTGATCACGTCAAAGAAAGCGTACAAGCCCAACAGCGCCATCAGCGCAAACAGGGTGGCCGAAGAAAGTTGGGCGATCAGATAACGACGAATCAGTTTCATGGACGTTCAGTCCTTTTCAGGGCTGAGGTGAGGGTGCTCCAGAACGGCCCGGCCGGCTGGTTGCGGTAGCGCAGCAGGGCGATCGCGGCTAGCAGCATGAAGAAGTGCATCGGCAGCAGGCCCCAGGCGCCAAGCCGGCCGTCCTCGATCCAGTTGCGGCTGAGGGTCAGGCCGTTCTGGTAGATCAGGTAGGCGACCAGCGCGAACATCAGGTTGTAGGTGTGGCCGCTGCGCGGGTTGAAGTAGGACAATGGGATCGCCAGCAGCGCCAGGATCAGCGCGCTGATCGGCAGCGACAGCCGCCACATCAGCTCGGCTTTGTCGTGCGGGTCGGCGCTATGGAAGAGCTGCAGCATCGACCGGGTCTGCGAGTCGGTCACCGGTGCGATCAGTTTCGGCGCGACGCCGATGATCACGGTGACCCGCTCGAAGTCGGCCACCTCGAAATTGGCCTGGCCTGGCTCGCCCGCGTAGCGGCGGCCATTTTCCAGCACCAGCAGCCGTTCGCCGCGCCCGTTGGTCGCCAGATGGCCGGTTTTGGCGAACACCGTGGCGACTTTGCCCTCGGCGGTGTCCTGCACGAAGATGTTGGTGGCGGCACCGCTGGTGCCGGAAAAGCTCTCGACGAAATACACCCGGTTAGCGGACGACGACTCCTTGAACACGCCCGGCGCGATCGCCGACAGCTCTTCACGCTGTTTCAGCGTCTCGGCATATTCCTTGCTGCGCTGGGTGGCCCACGGGCCGATCTGGCTCGACAGGATGCCGATCAGGATAGCGAACGGGATGGTGAAGCGCAGCACCGGCCAGACCCAGTCGGTCAGCGCTACACCGGACGAGAGCCAGACCGACATTTCGTGTTCGCGCCAATAGCGCGTCAGTACGGTCAGCACGCTGATGAAAACGGTCAGGATCAGCAGCAACGGAAACAGCCCCAGCGACCAGAAGCCGATCAGCGCTGCCACCGCCTCGATGGCCACGCTGCCCTGAGCGGCGCGGCCGAGCAGGTTGATTGCCTGCGTGGTCACCAAAATCGCCAGCAGGACCACGAAGACGCCGATGGCGGTCATCGTGAGCTCGCGGTTTAGGCTTTTGCGAAAAACCATAAATCAGGGCCTTTTTTGACTTTTTAGCGGAAGCGTTGTGATAATTGAAATTGATATATTTTCAGAAGCGCCTTACGCAAAAAACTCGGTAAGGGCGTGATTGTCTTGACCGGAAGGGCGTGACGTCGAACGCCACCCGCGCCTCGATGTAACTGTCTGGACAGAAGGCAGCTGGCACTCGTCACCCACGGGAGTTCACGATGGAATTTAACATAAAAAGCGGTAGCCCGGAAAAGCAGCGCGTTGCCTGCGTTATTGTGGGCGTTTACGAATCGCGCAAGCTGTCTTTCGCGGCCGATTTGCTCGATCGGACCGCCAATGGCTTCATCAGCGACGTGCTGCGTCGCGGTGATATGGAAGGCAAGCTCGGCAGCACGCTGCTCTTGCATTCGCTGCCGCACAGCCTGTGTGACCGCGTGCTGCTGGTAGGCCTCGGCAAGGAGCGAGAGTTCCGCGCTAAGGAATACCGCGAGGCGATTCGCGCGTCGATCAAGGCGCTGACGCTGACGTCGGCCAACGAAGCGGTCAGCTACCTGACCGAGCTGACCGTCAAGAAGCACGACGTCGAGTGGATGATTGAGCAGGCCACCGTGGTGACGCTCGACACGATGTACCGCTTCGACCAGTTCAAGACCCAGGGCAAGGAGCCGGCCAAGGAGCCGCGCAAGCTGACCTTGGCGGTACCGCGCCGCAGCGACCTGGCCGACGGCGAGACGGGCCTGGCGCGCGGCCTGGCGATCGGGCACGGCATGGCGTTCGCCAAGGATCTGGGCAATCTGCCGGGCAATGTTTGCACCCCGAGCTACCTGGCCGACCAGGCGAAGGACATGGCGCTGGCGCTCGGCGCCGAGGCGACCGTGCTCGACGAGGCAGCGATCGCCGAACTCAAGATGGACTCGTTCCTGTCGGTGTCGAAGGGCTCGGACGAGCCGCCGCGCTTCATCGAACTGAAGTACTGGGGCGCGAAGGACAAGAACGAGCGGCCGGTGGTACTGGTCGGCAAGGGCATCACCTTCGACTCGGGCGGCATCTCGCTGAAGCCGGGCGAGGGCATGGACGAGATGAAGTACGATATGTGCGGCGCCGCCACCGTGCTCGGCTCGTTCCGCGCCGCGGTCGAGATGAAGCTGCCGCTCAACCTGATCGCGCTGGTGCCGGCCTGCGAGAACATGCCGAACGGTCGGGCCAACAAGCCGGGCGACATCGTCACCACGCTGTCCGGCCAGACCATCGAAATCCTCAATACCGACGCCGAAGGCCGCATGGTGCTGTGCGACGCGCTGACCTACGCCGAGCGCTTCAACCCGGTCACGGTGATCGACGTGGCGACGCTGACCGGTGCCTGCATCATCGCGCTGGGTCATATCGCCACCGGCCTCTATGCCAACCAGGACAGCCTGGCGCGCGAGTTGTCCGCCGCCGGCGAAGAAGTGGGCGACCGGGCCTGGCACATGCCGCTGTGGGACGAGTACCAGGAACAGCTGAAGAGCCCGTTCGCCGACATGCAGAACATCGGCGGACGTCCGGGTGGCAGCATCACCGCGGCCTGCTTCCTGTCGCGCTTTGCCAAGGCCTTCGACTGGGCGCACCTCGACATCGCCGGCACTGCCTGGAGGAGCGGCAAGGACAAGGGCGCCACCGGCCGTCCGGTACCGATGCTGGTTCAGTTCCTGCAGGATCGTGCCGATATCGCCCTGGGTAACGTCGTACGCCGTGGCCGCCCGCGTCGTGAGGCGAGCGAACTGGCCGACGATGACGCGGATTGATTTTTATACCAATGTCGCCGACCCGCAGGCCTTCGCCTGCCGGTTGGTGCAGACCGTTTACAAGAAGCGCGAACGGCTGTTCATCTGGCTGACCGACGAGGCCGCCGTCGACGCGTTCAGTACCCGGCTCTGGTGCCTGGGCGACACCTTGTTCGTGCCGCACTGCCGAGCCGGGGCCGACGAAGCGGCCGAAACGCCGATTTGGCTGAGCAGTCGACTGCCGGCCGGAGAACTGCCCGAGGTGCTGTTGAACCTCGGCCCGAGTTGCCCCGAACCGCCCGACCGTTTTGGCCGGATACTGGAAATCGTCGGGCGGGACGCGCCCGCACTGGCGGTGGCACGCGAACGCTTCCGCCGCTACCGCGAGCTGGGGTTTACCATCGAACACCATGACATGAGCCAATTGTCATCATGACTGCGCCTCTTTCTCACGCGGAAAACTGGGACGGCATCGACGTCCCGGTGCTGACCGACCTTGCTCCCGAGCCTGTCGCCAGCGCCACCCCGGCCGCTTCGACCAACCGTCACATCGACCCGGCACCACCGCTGGTGATGGACGAGTTGCCGCTGCTCGAACTCGACATCCCGCTCGACTTCCAGCTCTACGGAGAAGACGACCCGGCGCGAGCCGCGACGCCGCTGCCGTTCGACGACCTGCCGCTGCTCGGCGACGAGCCGGCCACGTTGGCCGAAGCCGACGTGCCGCCGGTGGCTTCGCTTGCCGAGGTCGAGCCGGCAGTACCGTTCGAGCCGCACTTCGATCGGCTGTCCACGGCTTCCGGCGTGGAGCAGAGTGAGCGGCCGACCGCCGAGCCGGCCAATGAGGTGAAGGCGATCCCGCTCGACGCGCTGCCGCGCGGCGTGCTGGGCGGCGGCATGGCCGCGCTCGATAACAGCGATATGCTGGCGTCGATCGAGAAGCGGCTGGCCGCCTTGCGTGCGGCGACCGGCATCGGGCCCGGGGGCGTCGAACTCAATCCGCCCGCGGCCGAAGCGGCTGAGTCGGTCGCCGATGTGGCCGTGACGGCGTCGCCGTTGGCCGATGCGCTGGAGGTCGAAACGGTGGCTGCGCCGTCGATCACCGAGGAAGTTGCGCTGCCGGCGGTCGAGGACGAGCCCGAATCGCCCGAGCCAGCCGTCGCATCGCTCGACGTCGCGCTGCCGTTCGAGTCGACCGTGCCCGCCGCCGAAGCCGCGGTCGTTCCGCTGAGTGACTGGGCGACGGCATCGGTGGTGCAGCACGAAGCCCCGGCACTAGATGCTGTGACTCAACCGGCGCCGGCGGTTGCGGAGGCGGTCGAACCGCTCCCGGCCGTGGCCCCGCTAGTGGCGGCGAGCCCGGCCGAGACCGCCGGCAAGTCGGTGGCGGTGGTCGGCGAATCGGTGCTGATCGAGTCGCTCTACCAGATGATCATGCCGCGGATGAAGGCCGAACTGTCGCTGTGGCTGCAGGACGCGATCAAGATGCAGAACGAGCAGCTGCTGGAGGGCGTGATGCGTCAGCTCAAGACCGACTACGACATGATGTTCGGCGAGACGCTGCGCGAAAGCCTGCGCCAGGCCGTCGCCGACGTCAGCCGTGCCAGTCACAAGGAGAACGGCTGATGGGCCACCGTTTGTCACGCATCGTCACCCGCACCGGCGACGATGGCACGACCGGTCTCGGCGACGGCAGCCGGGTCGACAAGGATTCGGCGCGGATAGCCGCGCTCGGCGAGGTCGACGAGCTCAACTCGGTAGTCGGCCTGTTGCTGACCGAGCCGTTGCCGCAGGAGATCGCCGACTGGCTGTCCGAAGTGCAGCACGATCTGTTTGACCTCGGTTCCGAACTGGCGGTGCCCGGCTACAGTGCGCTGGCTGCGGTGCATGTACTGGCGCTGGAGGAGCAGCTCGGCAAGCTTAACGCCGATCTGCCGATGCTCAAGGAGTTCATCCTGCCCGGCGGTTCGCGCCCCGCGGCGCTGGCGCACCAGGCGCGTTCGGTGTGTCGACGCGCCGAGCGCAGTGTGGTGGCGCTGGCCCGTTTCGAGACCGTGTCCGAGGCGTCGCGTCAGTACCTCAACCGGCTGTCTGACGGGCTGTTCGTGCTGGCGCGCTGGCTCAACCGCGAGCTGGGTGTACCCGACGTGCTCTGGCAGCCGAAGCGTCGCCCGGCCGAGTCGGCCGAAGGCTGATCGCAAGCGCCAGACGAGGCAGTCCGCTGAATTCCAGCCGGCTGCCTTTTTTCATGGCCGCGTCGTTCCCGATTTTCTTTGTCCTATCTCCGGAGGCTTCATGCGCGTTTCCCGACGCCAGCTCAATGCCGTGTTGACCTTGTTCTCGACCGCGAGCCTGACGCGCAAGCTCGCCGCGGCTCTGGTGTTGCTGCTCGCGCTCTTGGCCTATTTTGCGCCGGCGGGGCAAGCGGACGAGATCAGCGGCCGGGTGGTGGCGGTGGCCGACGGCGATACCATCACCGTGCTCGACGCGGTGCAGGTCGAGCACAAGGTGCGCTTCGCCTTCATCGACGCGCCGGAGAAGGCGCAGCCGTTCGGCCAACGTGCCAAGGCGGTGTTGGCCGAGCGCGTGTACGGGCGCGAGGTGCGGGTCGACGTGATCGAGCGGGACCGTTATGGCCGCAGCGTCGGTCGGGTGTGGCAGGGTGACAGAGACGTGAACCTCGCGCAGCTGGCCGACGGCTATGCCTGGCACTACCGGCAGTACGCCGAGAGGAGCCAGCTGGGTCGCGACTTCGAGCGCTACGAGGCGGCGCAGGCCGAAGCGCGGCAGGCGCAGCGCGGGCTGTGGCAGGATGCGGCGCCGACGCCGCCGTGGGCGTATCGGCGGGCGAACCGTAGCCAGTGAGCCGCGATAGGAAACGCCGATAAAAACATAGGCCGCATCAGCGGCCTGTTTGCTTGTGGGGTGCTGCTCAGTCGACGCCGGCCATCGCGGTTGGCCGAAGCCGGACACGGTCCTCTGTGGTGCGTTGGTCGAGCTCGTTGACCAGCCAGTCGAACAGGCGTTGTACGACGGCCTCCCAGTGCGCGTCGAGCATCATCATGTGGCCGAGGCCGGGCAGGAACTCGGCCTGCCGGCCGAGTCGGCGCGCGGTGGCCTCGACGTCGTGGCGAGGGATCAGCGCGTCGTCACCGGCGCCCAGCACCAGCGCCGGCGGCGGATTGAGCGGGCCGGGCGGTAACAGCCCGGCCAGCGTCATGTCCATGATCGCGCGCAGGCTCTCCGGCTGGGCCTGTTCGGCCAGGGGCAGGATGGACTCGTCGTCGGTGTCGGCCGAAAACAGTAGCCGGCGCAATTCGTCGAAGTTAGGTCGGTAGAGGCCGTGCTGGTAGAGGTTGAGCTTGAACAGCAGCGCCGGTGCCTGGATCAGCAGCTGCGCGGTCGAGCCGGCCAGGCCGTAGGTCGGTACCGGCGCCAGCAGTGCGAGCCCCGGCAGGCTGGTGCGCCTGAGCAACTGCTGGGCGACGAAGCCGCCCATCGAGTGCGCGACCAGCACCGGCGGTGCCGGCAGCCGAGATAGGACACTCTCGACGTTGTCGACGTAGTCGTCGACGCTCAGCGTGTTGCGTCGCTCGTGGCCGGAGCTTTCGCCGTGGCCGGCGAGGCTGAGTGCCCAGCAGTCGACGCCGCGTTCGGCCAGCCAGGGTGTGAAGCGGGCCTGCCAGCACCAGGCGCCGCAGAAGGCGCCGTGCACGAACAAAAGGGGCGGCAGCTCGCGCCGCGCCCCTCTTGCCGCCTCGTGGATCAGTTCGAGGCGGATCGACATTACAGAATCTCGGCGGCGTGATCGGCCAGTCGCGAGCGCTCGCCGCGTTGCAGCGTGATGTGGCCGGAGTGCTGCCAGCCCTTGAAGCGGTCGACCACGTAGGTGATGCCGGAACTGCCCTCGGTCAAGTACGGCGTGTCGATCTGCGCGATGTTGCCGAGGCAGACCACCTTGGTGCCGGGGCCGGCGCGGGTGATCAGCGTCTTCATTTGCTTCGGTGTCAGGTTCTGCGCCTCGTCGATGATCAGGTACTTGTTGAGGAAGGTGCGGCCGCGCATAAAGTTGAGCGACTTGATCTTGATCCGCGACCGTACCAGCTCGCGGGTGGCGGCACGGCCCCAGTCGCCGCCGTCGTCGTCGCTCTTGTTGAGCACGTCGAGGTTGTCCTCGAGCGCGCCCATCCACGGTGCCATCTTTTCCTCTTCGGTGCCGGGCAGAAAGCCGATGTCCTCGCCGACCGGCACGGTGACGCGGGTCATGATGATCTCGCTGTACTGTTTCTGTTCCAGCGTCATCGCCAGGCCCGCCGCCAGCGTCAGCAGCGTCTTGCCGGTGCCGGCTTGGCCGAGCAGGGTGACGAAGTCGATCTCGGGGTCCATCAGCAGGTTGAGCGCGAAGTTCTGCTCGCGGTTGCGCGCCACGATGCCCCAGACGTTGTTCTTCTGGTGCGAGTAGTCCTTGAGCGTTTCCAGCTGTGCGCTTTTGCCGTTGATGCCTACCACCCGAGCGGCCAGCGTGCTCTGTTCATCGCTCTGCCAGAGCAGCTGGTTCAGGTGCAAGGACTGCACGTCCGGTCCCTGTAGCTGGTAGTAGCTGCGGCCGTGTTCCTGCCAGGAGCGCAGGTCCTGGCCGTTGCGGTCCCAGAACTCGCCGTTGATCTCGCGTGCGCCGGTATAGAGCAGGTCGGTGTCTTCCAGCACCTTGTCGTTGAAGTAATCCTCGGCATCCAGCGCCAGCGCCCGCGCCTTGATGCGCATATTGATGTCTTTGGAGACGAGGATTACCGCGCGGTCAGGGTGGATCTCCTTCAACGCCATCACGATGCCGAGGATCTGGTTGTCGGCCTTGCCGACTGGCATCGAGCCGGGCAGCACACTGTGGATCGCCTGGGTCTGCAGGATCAATTTGCCGTCGGCGGAAGCGCTGGCGGTTTTCAGCGGGATGCCGGCTTCGATCTTGGCTTCGCTGTGGCTGACGATTTCGTCGAGGAAGCGGCTGGCCTGGCGGGCGTTGCGCGCGACCTCGGTCATGCCTTTCTTGTGGGTGTCGAGTTCTTCGAGGGTGATGATGGGGATGAAGATATCGTGTTCCTCGAAGCGGAACAGGCAGCTGGGGTCGTGCAGGAGAACGTTGGTGTCCAGGACAAAAAGCTTGCTGACCTTGCTTTTGCTGTGGCTGACCATGTGGCTGACCATAATGCATCCCCTTTTCGAGAAGTGCCCGGCCACGGGCCGGGCGGTATGGAAGCGGTGTTACAGCGTCTTGACGTACGCCAGCACCTCCTCTGCATGACCCGGCACCTTTACGCCGCGCCAGGCGCGGGCCAGGGTGCCGTCGGCGTCGATCACGAAGGTACTGCGTTCGACGCCTCTTACCTGTTTGCCGTACATATTTTTCAGCTTCATGACAGCGAACAAATTGCACACCGTCTCGTCGCTGTCGGACAAGAGTTCGAACGGCAGGGCAAACTTGGCCTTGAAGTTCTCATGCGACTTCAGGCTGTCGCGCGAGACGCCGACCACCTCGGCGCCGGCGGCCTGGAAATCGCCGTACAGGTCGCGGAAGGCCACGCCTTCGGTGGTGCAGCCGGGGGTGTTGTCTTTGGGGTAAAAGTAGATGACCAGCGGCTTCTTGGCCGTAGTGAGGGTGAAACTCTGGCCCGAGGTGGCGGGCAGTGTGAAGTCGGGGCAGCGTTGGCCTTCCATTAGGTGACTCCGTTTGTTTTTGTCGGCGGCAGCGGGTGAGGCGCCCCGCGCGGCCAATTTTGCTGGTGTTATGCCTCAAGCTTAGCGGATTTGACCTTCAATGACATCGCCCTTGTATCGCGGCTCAGTCGGTATCGCGTTCGTGCGGACGCAGCGTGCGTAGCAGCACCAACAGCGCGCCGTGGCCACCGCAGCGTTCGTCCGCCTCACAATAGGCTAGCACGTCCGGATGGTGTTTGAGCCAGCCGCGCACCATCCGTTTCAGCACCGGCTCGCCGTCGACCGAACCGAAGCCCTTGCCGTGGATCACCCGTACGCACACGCCCAAGTGGCGCGCCTTGTAGAGGAACAGCGCGAGGCGTTCCTGCGCGGCGAAGCGGTCGAGCCCGTGCAGGTCGAGCTCGGCGGCCACCGGCCAGTGGCCGGCGCGTAGCCGGCGCAGCGTGGCGCTTGTCTGGCCGGGTTTGGCGAAGCTCTGGTCGGCCTCGGCCGGCTCAAACCAGCCGACCGCATGGCGCATCAGTTCGGCGTGCAGCGCGGCGCTGATCGGCGTTTCCTGCGGGGGGCGGCGTGGCTTGACGCTGGGCCGTGGCGGGGTAGGGGTATGGCGCGGGGCGCGCTTGAGCGGCACGACGTCGGCGAACAGCCGGCGGAAGTCCGGCTCGGGTTCGGGTGGCGGCGGGGTGGCCGAACGCAGCACAGGCAAGGCGCTGGGCCTTGCCTGTGCTTTGATCGGCTTGAGCTGGTCCTTGAGGGACTTCTTCAAGCTTACAGACCGTCGAGGAAGCGCTCGGCGTCGAGGGCGGCCTGGCAGCCGGAAGAGGCGCTGGTCACCGCCTGGCGGTAGATGTGGTCCTGCACGTCGCCGGCGGCGAACACGCCCTTGATGCTGGTCTGGGTGGCATTGCCGTCGCGGCCGCCCTGGGTGATCAGGTAACCGTTGCTGTCGATCTCCAGCTGGCCCCTGAACAGGTCGGTATTCGGCTTGTGGCCGATCGCGATGAACACGCCGGTCAGTTCCAGGTTCTCGGTGTTGCCGTCCTTGAACTTGATCCGTGCGCCGGTCACGCCCGACTTGTCACCGAGCACTTCGTCGAGCGTGGCGTTCAGCTTCAGCGTGATCTTGCCTTCTTCGACGCGGCTCATCAGCTTGTCGATCAGGATCTTCTCGGCGCGGAAGGTGTCGCGGCGGTGGATCAGGGTGACATGCTTGGCGATGTTGGCGAGGTACAGCGCCTCTTCGACCGCGGTGTTGCCGCCGCCGACCACGGCGACGTCCTGCTTGCGGTAGAAGAAACCGTCGCAGGTGGCGCACGCCGACACGCCCTTGCCGGAGAACGCTTCTTCGGACGGCAGGCCGAGGTACTGGGCCGACGCGCCGGTCGCGATGATCAGCGCGTCGCAGGTGTACTCGCCCGAATCGCCGATCAGACGGATCGGCTTCTCGGTGACCCTGGCGGTGTGGATGTGGTCGAAGATCATCTCGGTGCCGAAGCGCTCGGAGTGCTCCAAGAAGCGCTGCATCAGTTCCGGACCCTGCACGCCGCCTGCGTCGGCCGGCCAGTTGTCGACGTCGGTGGTGGTCATCAGCTGACCGCCCTGGGCCATGCCGGTCACCAGTACCGGGTCGAGGTTGGCACGCGCGGCGTACACGGCGGCGGTGTAACCGGCCGGGCCGGAACCCAGAATCAGAAGACGGCTGTGACGGGATGTGCTCATAGGGATTCCTGTTTCGTTGATGGGCGCAAGCTATTGACTCGGCTACGGCCGGCGAAGCGGCCATGTCTCATGGTCAGACATGGTGGCGGCCGGCCGGTTCATCAAGCCGCGGGCGCCGCGGGTTGTGCGGCTGCGAGTATCGGGAAAGCCGGCTGGCTTGTCCAATTCATCCTGTTTATGCCGGGATTGCTGCTGGCTATCGCTGCTAAGGTTGGCCGAAGCTGGCCGAAGCTGGCCGGGCAGCTGGTGTTGCTCAGCGGGTCAGTGCCAGCGCCAGCAGGCGGTCGGCCAGCGCGCTGACCGACAGTTCGCCGTCGCGCTTGTACCACTGCACGGTCCAGTGCAGGCTGCCCAGCAGCGAGCGGCGCAAGAGGCCGGTGTCCGGCTTGACCAGGCCTTCGGCGGCGGCCTCCTCGAGCACCTGCTGCCAGAGTGCCTCGTAGCGGTCGCGCAGCACGATCAGACCCGGGCGGACGGCATCGGATAGGCTGTGCCACTCGTACAGCATCACTTCGAGTGCCGCCTGGTTGTCGCCGAGCAACGAGTTGAGGTGGACGTGGAACAGTGCGGCGAGGCGCGCGCGGGTGCCCTTGGCCGCCTTCAGCGCGGCCTCGAGCTGCTCGGTGGTGCTGCTGATGCCCAGCGCCATCACGGCGACCAGCATCTCTTCCTTGGTGCGGAAGTGGTAGAACAGGCTGCCGGACTGCAGGCCGACCGCGTTACCGAGGTCGCGCACCGTGGTGCGCTCGTAACCCTGGTCGCGGAACAGGCGCGCGGCGGCGCGCACCAGCTCCATGCGGCGGCTGCCATCGTCGGCGGTGTTGGTGGTGTGTCGACTCATGAATGGATTGGAATGATGGTTTTGCTGGGATCGGCGGCCAGCAGCTTCTGCGCGGAGCTCCAGACCCGTTCGGGCAGCAGCTTCTCGAGGCAGTCGGTGTGGCCGAGCGGGCAGACGCGCTCGAAACAGGGGCTGCAGTCGAGGTTCAGGCTGACGATGGCCGCGTCGTCCGACAGTGGCGGGGTGAAGTCCGGGCTCGACGAGCCGTACAGTGCGACCAGCGGCTTGCCGAGCGCGGCGGCGACGTGCATCAGCCCCGAATCGTTGCAGACGGCGATGTCGACCAGACCCATCAGGTCGATCGCCTCGTCGAGGCCGGTATTGCCAGCGAGATTCACCGCCAGGCCGCCGGACAGCTGGACGATTTCCTCGCTGATCTCGCGGTCCTTGCCCGAGCCGAACAGCCACACCGCGTAGCCGGCGGCGTCGAAGCGACGCGCCAGCTCGGCGAAGTGGCGGGCCGGCCAGCGCTTGGCCGGGCCGTATTCGGCGCCCGGACAGAACGCGGCGATCGGGCGGTCGGTGACGAGCGCAAGGCGGGCGAGCGCGGCCTCTTGGCTCGCCGGTTGCACCTGCAGCTGCGGGTGCGGAATCGGCCGGCTGAGCGCGTGCTGGCGCGATTCGGCCAAGGCGCAGAAGCGCTCGACCATCATCGGCAGTGCCTTCTCGTCGAGCTCGCGGCTGTCGTTGAGCAGGCCGTAGCGCGACTCGCCGATGAAGCCGGTACGCAAGGGCACGCCGGCGAGGAATGGCACCAGCGCGGACTTGAGCGAGTTGGGCAGCACGATCACCTGATCGAACTTCTCGCGCGCCAGCTGGCGCGCCACGCGCCACCGCTCGAGCAGGCGCAGCTGGCCGTGACCGAACGGGTTGAGGTGGGCGCGTGCCACCTCCGGCATCCGTGCCAATAGTGGCAGCGTCCAGGCCGGGGCGAATACATGCAGTTCCAGACCGGGGTGGCGTTCGTGCAGGCGTCGGTAGAGCGGTTGCGCCATCACGCTGTCGCCGACCCAGGACGGGCCGATCACCAGGATTTTCTTGATCATAGACAAGCAAAAAAGGTGCGGCACAGGCCACACCTTGCAGTTACGGGTGACAACGATCGCTCAGTGATGATGGCCGCTCACCGGGCCGACCAGCTTGTACAGCGTGCCGCAGTACGGGCAGAGCGCCTCGCCGGTCTTGGCGACCGGCAGGAACACGCGCGGGTGCGAGTTCCACTTCACCTGGTCCGGGGTCGGGCAGTGCAGCGGCAGGTCCTTTTCGGTGACCTCGATCACGCGCTGGGTGTTTTCTTTGAGTTCGGCCATGCTGGTAATTCCTGAAACCTGGGCTCCCGGCGAGCGGGAGCCCGTGAGTGATTACTGGTTGACGTAGGTGAGCCAGCGCTCGTGCTCGGCGCTCTCGCCCTTGACGATGTCAAAGTAGCGACGCTGGATCTCGGCGGTGATCGGGCCGCGTTTGCCCGCGCCGATGGCGCGGTTGTCGAGCTCGCGGATCGGGGTGACTTCGGCGGCGGTGCCGGTGAAGAACGCCTCGTCGGCGCAGTACACCTCGTCGCGGGTGATGCGCTTCTCGATCAGCTCGAGGCCCATCTCCTTGGCGATCTCGACCACGGTGTCGCGGGTGATGCCCTCGAGCGCGCTGGTCAGGTCCGGCGTGTAGAGCTTGCCGCGGCGGACCAGGAAGATGTTCTCGCCCGAGCCTTCGGCGACGAAGCCGTCGACGTCCAACAGCAGCGCCTCGTCGTAGCCGTCGCGGGTCGCTTCGGTGTTGGCGAGGATCGAGTTCATGTAGTTGCCGTTGGCCTTGGCCTTGCACATGGTGATGTTGACATGGTGGCGGGTGAACGAGCTGGTCTTCACCCGGATGCCTTTTTCCATGCCTTCCTCACCGAGGTAGGCACCCCACGGCCAGGCGGCGACGATCACGTGCACGTCGTTGGTCGGTGGCGCCACGCCGAGCTTGCCCGAGCCGTAGAACGCCATCGGGCGGAAGTAACACGACTTGAGCGCGTTTTCCTTCACCACCGCCAGGTGGGCGGCGTTGATCTCTTCCTTGCTGAACGGCAGGTTGATGCCGAGGATGTGCGCCGAGCGGAACAGCCGGTCGGTGTGATCCTGCAGACGGAAGATGGCCGGGCCCTTCGGTGTTTCGTACGCGCGTACCCCTTCGAAGACGCCCATGCCATAGTGCAGGGTATGGGTCAGCACGTGGGTGGTGGCGCTGCGCCAGTCCACCAGCTTGCCGTCGTACCAGATAAAACCGTCGCGGTCTGCCATCGACATAGTCATCTCTCCGTTGTTTTGTGTTTACCAAGTCAGCAGCCGATTATACCGCTGCGCTCCCGCTTGTGAACTGTAACGCGCTGTAGCACTTCCGCTATCAGGAAAAGCGCACCGCCTGGCCGAACACCTGCTGCCACAGCGTGCGCACCAGCTGGTAGTGCGCGACCAGCCCGTCGCTCGGCTCGGTCAGCGGCACGTCGCGCAAGCGCACCGTGTGTTGCAGGCGGCGGTAGTGACGGTACGCCTCGCGCGCGCCATTGGCGAGTGCCGGGTCGATCAGGCCGGCGTCGGCGGCGACAGCCAATAGCGCGATATTGCCGCTGTTGCGGGTCAGCTCGGGCAGGCGGTGGGCGTGTTCGAGGATCAGGTACTGGACGATGAACTCGACGTCGACTACACCGCCGCGCGCGTATTTCACGTCCTCGTCGAGCGGTGGGTGGGTTTCGAACATCTTCTCGCGCATGCCGGTCACTTCGTCGCTCAGCTTGTCCTTGTCGCGCTCCAGCGTCAGCACGGCGTGGCGGATCCGCTCGAACGCTTCGCCGATCGGCGCGTCGCCGGCGACGAAGCGGGCGCGGGTCAGCGCCTGGTGTTCCCAGATCCACGCCTCCTTGCGCTGGTAGTTTTCGAACGCGGCGACGGTGCTGACCAAGAGGCCGCTCGAGCCGTTCGGACGCAACCGCAGGTCGATCTCGTACAGCCCGCCGGCGGCGGTGGCGGTGGTCAGCCAGGTCGACAGCCGGCGGGCCAGGCGAGCGTACAGCTCCGGCGCGTCCGGATGGTCGTCGTCGTAGAGGAAGATGATGTCGAGGTCGGACGCGTAGCCGAGCTCCTTGCCGCCGAGCCGGCCGTAACCGGCGATGGCGAACTTCGGCACCTCGCGGTGGCGGCCCGGCACGTCCTGCCAGGCGTGGCGCAGCGCGGCGTCGAGCACGATGTCGGCCAGCTGCGACAGCTCGTCGGACAGCGCCTCGACCGTCCACATCCCGGCCAGGTCCTGCGACACCAGGCGGAAGGTCTGGGCGTGCTGGAAGTGGCGTAGCACGTCCATCTTCGCCTCGACGTCGCGGTCGCAGTCGACGAGCTGCTGCTCCAGCTCCGCCGTTAGCTGCGGCCAGTCCGGCGTGGCGTACAGCATGCGGGCGTCCAGGAGCTCGTCGAGCAGGATCGGGTGGCGGGTCAGGTAGCCCGACACCCAGCTGCTCGCCGAGTAGATCGACGCCAGCCGGTGCAGCGTCTGCGGGTATTCGGACAGCAGCGCCAGGTAGGCCGAGCGCCGGCTGATCGCTTCCAAGAGCGAGAGGATGCGCGACAGCGTCGCGTCCGGGTTGGCGGTGTTGGCGGCGACCTCGATCAGCGGGCCGATCAGCGTGTCGAACTTCTTGCGGTTGCCGACCGGCAGCTGCTGGTAGCGGGCGCTCTGCGCCAGGCCCTTGAGCTGACGGGCGACCGCTTGGGGGTCGGCGAAGCCGAGGCCGGCCAGTGCCTCGCTCGGTTCGTAGTCGAGGATGTCGCGCCACAGCGGGGTTAACGGATGGTCGGCGGCGCCTTCGGTCGGCAGCAGGAATACCTGTTCGAAGTGGCGGGTGACGTGGCGACGGTGGCGGTTGAGGCCGTCGAGGAAGGTCGGCCAGTCGGCAAAGCCCATGCTCTCGGCGATCTTCGCCTGGTTGGCGGCATCGGCCGGCAGCGTCTGCGTCTGCTGGTCGTCGAGGTACTGCAGGCGGTGCTCTAGGTTGCGCAGGAAAGCGTACGCCTCGGTCAGCTCCTGTACCGCTTCCGGCTCCAACAGGCGCAATTCGGCGACCAGCGCCAGCGTCTCGCGGGTGCTCTTCAGCTGCAGCCGTTTCTCGCGGCCGCCGCGGATCAGCTGGAACACCTGGGCGATGAACTCCACCTCGCGGATGCCGCCCGGGCCGAGCTTGATGTTGTCGGCCATGTCGCGGCGCGCCACCTCGCGGCGGATCTGGCTGTGCAGCTCGCGCATCGCGCCGTAGGCGCCATAATCAAGGTACTTGCGGTAGACGAAGGGGCGCGCCAATTGGGCGAGGCCGTCGGCGTCGCCGGTGACGGCGCGTGCCTTGATCCAGGCGTAGCGTTCCCACTCGCGGCCCTGGGTGATCAGGTAGTTTTCCAGCGCGGCGAAGCCCATCACCAGCGGGCCGGAGTCGCCGTAGGGGCGCAGCCGCATGTCGACGCGGAACACCAGGCCGTCGCCGGTCGGCTCGCTGATGATGCGGATGATTTCCTTGCCGAGTTTGGTGAAGTACTCGTGATTGGACAGCTTGCGGCCGCCGTTGGTCTCGCCGCTTTCCGGGTAGATGAAGATCAGGTCGATATCGGACGAGACGTTGAGCTCGAAGCCGCCGAGCTTGCCCATCGCGATCACGATCAGCTCCTGCACTTCGCCGGTTTCGTCGCCGATCGGCTCGCCGTAGTGGGCAAGCTGGTTTCGACCAACCCGGATCGCCTGTTCGATCGCGAAGTCGGCTAGCTCGCTGATGGTGCCGACCACCTCGTCGAGGTCGGCGAGGCCGCCGAGGTCGCGACTGATCAGCCGTGCCATCACCGCCTGGCGCAGCTGGCGCAACAGCGGAATCAGCGCGTCGGGGGTGTCGACCGTGGTCCAATTGGCGAAGCGCTCCATCAGGGCGCGGCGCAGCGGCTGGTCGAGCTCGGCAGCGAGCTGCTCGGCCAAGGCCGGACGGGCGGTCAGCAAGCGGTCCAGATAGAGTGAAAAGCCGCGTGCGCGGTCGATGGTGTCGGGCGGGTTTACTGGCATAATGGTCGCTCGTGCCTGCGTAGGCATTGTCCCTGATCAATTTCCCCATTGTGTAACGGTTTGGCTTCTTTGGAAAAGCTCCTCGTCATGCTGGGCAGCCTGCCGGTGCTGCGGGTGCTCAAGCTTCTGCTGCGGTTGACCGGCTGGCTGCTGGGCAGTCTGGTCGTGTTGTTGATGGTGGCCTTTGCCGTTTTCACCTTCTGGTTCCTGCCGCGTCTCGATGTGTACCGCCCCGATCTCGAATCCATGCTGTCGCAGGCGACCGGCCGCACCGTCCGGGTCGGCTCCCTGTCCGGTCACTGGTCCGGCGTCGCGCCGGTGCTGCAGCTTAAGAAACTGGCGCTGCTCGACCCGAAGGGCGGGGCGTCGCTGACGCTGGCCGGCATGTCGCTGAAACCATCGTGGTGGAGCCTGGCCGCGCTGGAGCCACGCTTTTCGCGGGTGGAACTCGACACGCCGCGCATCGAGATCGTCCGCGACCCGCAGCGCCACCTGTCGGTAAACGGTGTGCAGCTGTCCGACACGCCGTCCGACGGCCATCTGATCAACTGGCTGCTGCATCAGGGCGAGGTGCGCGTCGATCATGCCCAACTGGTGTGGCGCGACAACTGGCTGGCGTTGCCGCCGATGGAACTGTCCGGCGGCCAACTGGTGCTGAGCCATGGCCTATTTGGCCATCAGCTGACGATTAGCGGTGAAACCGCGCGCGGTCTCGGCCAGAACATGGACTTCAGCGCCGGCTGGCACGGCAGCGACATCCGCGAATGGCGGCAGTGGTCGGGCCAGATGTCGTTGGAGCTGAGCGCTGCGCAGGCCGGGCCGTGGAGCCGTTATCTCGCCGAGCTCGGCAGCCTCACCAGCGGTCAGGGCCAGGGCAAGGTCACGCTGGGTTTTGACGCCGGTAACATCACCGCGCTGTCGGCCGACGTGCGCATCCTCAACGCTACCTTCACTCCGGCCGGCGCCGGCCAGATGGTGGTGCCGGACATGAGCGGCAAGCTGACGCTGAAGCGCCAGTCGGACGGCGCCTATCAGGTCGACGGCGAGGACCTGACTCTGGTGACCACCGCCGGTATTGCGGTGCAGAAGGCCAACCTGAAGGGCCGCATCCGCGGCGGTGCGCAGGGCATCGGCGAGCTGGCGCTCGACAATGCGCATCTGGCGGCGCTGGCGCCGCTGTTGCACGCGCTGCAGGCCGATCGCAACCCGTTGGTACGAAGGCTCGACCCGCAGGGCACGCTGACCGGGCTGGCGGCGAGCTGGGAAGGGCCGTTCGATGCGCCGCACCGCTACAAGCTCTCGACGGCGTTCAAGGACCTCGGCTGGGACGAGGTCGGCCGCGTGCCCGGCGTGGTCGGCGCCAGCGGCAAGGTGACGCTAAGCGAGCAGGGGGGGCAGCTCACGCTCGACAACGGCAAGAGCGAGGTGACGCTGTCGCACTTGTTCGCCAAGCCGCTGCATTTCGAGAGGCTTTCGGCCAACCTTGACTGGACGCGTGACGCCCGTGGCGCGACGTTCAACATCCGCCAGTTACAGTTTGCCGACGCCGTGCTGGCCGGCTCGGTCAGCGGACAGTATCGCTATACCGGCGGGGGCGCCGGCCTGATCAATCTGAGCGGCGGCATCGACCGGGTAGCGGCGGCGAAGGTGGTCGACTACCTGCCGTACCAGGTCGGCGAGAAGACGCTGACCTGGCTGCGCGGCGCGCTGTTGGCCGGCCAGGCGCGCAACGCGCGTTTTGTGCTGAAGGGCGACCTCGAGCGTTTCCCGTTCCGCGGCGGGCAGGGCGGCGAATTCGGCGTCGACGCCGATCTCGACGACGTGACGCTGCACTACGAAACCGGCTGGCCGGAGGTGAAGGCCATCAACGGCAGCCTGCGCTTTCACAACGAACAGATGGTGGTCGACGGCAAAGAGGGCAGCACCGTCGGCGTGCCGGTCAACGACGTGGTCGCGACCATCGCCGACCTTGGCGCCGACACGCCGGTGCTGACGCTGACCGGCAAGGCGAAGGGGCCACTGCAGCAGATGCTCGGCTTCACCACGCAGAGCCCGGTCGACGGCTGGCTCGGCGGTTTCACCGGCCAGTTGAAGGGCGCCGGCAACGCGGGTCTGGCGCTGCAGTTGGAGATCCCGCTGCACGGCCCGGAGCCGGTCAAGGTGCGCGGCGACATACAGCTTGCCGACAACCGGCTCGGCTTCGGCCGGTTCCCGATCCCAGAGGCTGATAGGCTCTCCGGCGTGCTGACCTTTACCGAGCACGGCGTGGACAGCCGTGGGCTGACGTTCAACACGCTGGGCGGCCGCTTCCGGCTGATCGCGAACACCGACGCCGAGTCGCGGATGCGCTTCGCGCTCGACGGCGTGGCCGATACCCGGGCGGTGTTCAACCAGTACGTGCCGCCGCTTGCGCGTTTCGCCGACGGCCGCTCCGCCTACCAGGTGCGCTTCGCGGTGCACCAGGGGCTGGAAAATCTCACCGTCAACTCCAACCTGCAAGGTACCCGGCTCATCGGCCCGGCGCCGGCCGACAAGCCGGGCGACAGCCAGCTGCCGCTCAGCGTCGCGGTAAGGCCGGACAGCCGCGACGCCACCGCCTGGACTATCGGCTATGCGCTGACCGGCCGCTCCAGCGGCACGCTAAAGGTTTCGGACAAGGGCGAATTGACCTCCGGTGCGGTGGCGATCGGCACCAGTCCTGGCCCGGCGCCGGCGCGCGGCCTGGCGATCCGGGTGGCGGCGCCGACGCTCGACCTGAGCCCGTGGCTGGACCTGGCCAAATCCGGCAAACCGTCGACGGCCGTGCCCGCCAGCAACGCGGAGTCGCTGCCGCTGGCGCTGGACCTGGCCACCGACACGCTGTCGCTCGGCGAGCACCGGATCAACGCGGTGAAGGCCCGGGTGGCGTCGCTGCCGGGCGGCGACGGCTGGCACGTCGACCTGGCGTCGCGCGAGCTGAGCGGCCAGCTCGACTATCTGTCGGCCGGTGACGGCACGGTACGCGCCCGCCTGCCGCGGCTCGATCTGCCGCTGCCGGCCAGCCTGCTGCCGACGACCGCCAGCAAGCCGGCGGCGACCGCGTCGGGCATCGAATCGCTCGATACTCTGCCGGCGCTCGACGTCGAAGTGCAGCGGCTGCGCTTTCGCGGTGGCGAGCTCGGTACGCTGATGATGCAGGCGCGTTCTGACGGCAGCGACTGGCGGGTCAGTAAGTTGAGCGTGGCGAACCCGGACGGCAGGCTCGAGGGCTCGCTGCTGGCGCACGGCGCCGGCAGCGGTGGCGTGTCGAGCCGGGTCGACAGCTCGGTGACGGTCACGTCCGACAACCTCGGCCAACTGCTGGCCCGCTTCGGCGAGGCGAGCGCAGTGATGAAAGGGCGCGGCTCGCTCAACGCCAAGCTCAACTGGCCGGGCCGGGTGGCCGATTTCTCGATGGAACAGCTCAGCGGCACGATGACGGTCGATGCTCACGACGGCCGCTTTGCCAAGCTGGAACCGGGGGTGGCGCGGCTCCTGGGCGTGATCAGCCTGCAATCGCTGCCGCGCCGCATCAAACTCGATTTCACCGACGTGTTCAGTAGCGGCTTCGCCTTCGACAGCATCACCGGCACCGCGCAGGTCAACCATGGCGTGTTCCACTCCAATAACCTGATGATGAAGGGGCCGGGCGCCGACGTGGCGATCGCCGGGGAGGTTGACCTGGCGGCAGAACAGCAGAAACTGAAAGTACACGTGACGCCGCACCTATCCGAAGGCGTGGCGATCGCGGCCGGGGTGGCGCTGCTCAACCCGGTGGTCGGGGTGGCGGCGCTGGCGGCGCAGAAAGTGCTGCAGGACCCCGTCAGCAAGATTTTCTCGTTAGACTATGACATCAGCGGGTCGCTGACCGACCCGAAAGTGACCAAACTGGGCGGGGGCGTCAGCACCCCGCCGAAAGACACCAAGCCATGAACCAACGCTTTATCGCCGCCGCCGTGCAGATGGTGTCCGGCACCGACGTGACCCGCAACCTGGAAACCGCCGCGCGGCTGGTGCGCGAAGCGGCCGAGGGGGGCGCCAAGTTGGTGGTGCTGCCCGAGTACTTCGTGCTGATGGGCCGCCACGAAACCGACAAGGTGGGCTTGCGCGAAACGCCGGGCGACGGGCCGATGCAGGCGGCGCTCGCCGAGATGGCGCGCGACAACGATGTGTGGCTGGTCGGCGGCACGGTGCCGCTGGAGTGCTCGGAGCCTGGGCGGGTGTTCAACAGCACGCTGGTGTTTTCCCCAGACGGCGAGCAGCTGGCGCGCTACGACAAGATCCACCTGTTCGGCTTCTCGGGCCTCGGCGAGAGCTACTGTGAATCCAACACCATCCGTCCGGGCCAGGCACCGCTGAAGATCAGCACGCCGCTCGCCGAGATCGCCTTCGGCATCTGCTACGACCTGCGCTTCCCGGAGCTATTTAGGGCGCTGGCGCCGTTCGACCTGTTCGTGCTGCCGGCGGCGTTTACCGCCACCACCGGCGAGGCGCACTGGGAGCCGCTGCTGCGCGCGCGCGCGATCGAGAGCCAGGCCTACGTGATCGCCTCGGCGCAGGGCGGCGAACACGAGAACGGCCGCAAGACCCACGGCCACTCGATGATCATCGACCCGTGGGGCCGGATTCTGGCCGAACTGCCGAAGGGCGAGGGCGTGATCCTCGCCGAGATCGACCCGTCGCTACTCAATTCGGTTCGCACCCGTCTGCCGTCGCTGGCGCACCGGGTGCTGTAACCACCATACCGTCGTCCGGCGCGCTTGTGCGTCGCCGGGCGCTAAAGGACACACCATGCAAAACGACACGCTGGCCATCGCCCAATCGCACCTGTTGACGCCGTTCGGGCTCGACGAGGGCGCGGTCGAGGCGACGCTGGCCCGCATCGCCGAACACGGCGTCGACGACGCCGACCTGTATTTCCAGCACACCCGCAACGAGGGCTGGAGCCTGGAAGAGGGCATCGTCAAGTCGGGCAGCTTCAATATCGACCAGGGCGTCGGCGTGCGTGCCGTCAGTGGCGAGAAGACCGCGTTTGCCTACTCGGACGAGATCAACGCCGACGCGCTGACCCGCGCCGCCGACGCGGTGCGGGCGATCGGTGCGCACGGCGGCAGCGGCCGCACCGGGGTTGGCCGAACCGTGAGCGGCCGCGGTCTGTACCCCGCGATCGACCCGATCCACAGCCTCGACGCCGCCGCCAAGGTGGCGCTGCTCGAACGCGTCGAGAAGCTCGCGCGCGCAATCGACCCACGGGTGATCCAGGTGATGGCGAGCCTGGCCGCCGAGTACGACGTGGTCTATGTAGCGCGCCACGACGGTGTGCGTTCGGCCGACGTGCGTCCGTTGACCCGGTTATCGGTGCACGTGATCGCCGAGCAGAACGGCCGGCGCGAGCAGGGCTCGAGCGGCGGCGGCGGCCGGGTCGACTTCGCCTACTTCCGCGACGAGATAGTCGACGGCTACGTGCACCAGGCGGTGCAGCAGGCGCTGACCAATCTGGAATCGCGCCCGGCGCCGGCCGGCCAGATGACCGTGGTGCTCGGCCCGGGCTGGCCGGGCGTGCTGCTGCACGAGGCGATCGGACACGGCCTGGAGGGCGACTTCAACCGCAAGGGCACCTCGGCGTTCTCGGGCAAGATCGGCCAGCGCGTCGCCGCACCGGGCGTCACCGTGGTCGACGACGGCACCATCGCCGACCGGCGCGGTTCCTTGTCGGTCGACGACGAGGGCAACCTGACGCAGCGCACCGTGCTGATCGAAGACGGCATCCTGAAGGGCTATATGCAGGACGCGATGAACGCCCGGCTGATGGGCGTGGCGCCGACCGGCAACGGCCGGCGCGAGTCGTACGCGCACATCCCGATGCCGCGGATGACCAACACCTATATGCTGGCTGGCCAGCGTGACCCGCAGGAGATCATCGCCTCGGTGAAGGACGGCCTGTACGCGGTCAACTTCGCCGGCGGCCAGGTCGACATCACCAACGGCAAGTTCGTGTTCTCGGCGTCGGAGGCGTGGCGCATCGAGGACGGCAAGCTGACCTACCCGGTGAAGGGCGCGACCTTGGTCGGCAACGGCCCGGACGTGCTCAACTACGTGTCGATGATCGGCAACGACCTGGCGCTGGACTCTGGTATCGGCGTCTGCGGCAAGGAAGGCCAGAGCGTGCCGGTCGGCGTCGGCCAGCCGACGCTGCGCATCGATGGCGGGTTGACCGTCGGCGGCACCGGCGGTTGATCCGCTCGGGAGAGGAAAAGGGCCGGGACGCGTTCCCGGCTTTTTTGCGCCCGTTCGGCCGGTCGGAGCCGGCTGGTTAGACAGAAGCCGATTGCGACCACGGTACCAGATCAAGTGCAGTCCGACCGCCGCAGGGGCAGGGCTTACTGGCTTGATGTTGAAATACTGATTGGTTAATAAAAAATCGTTTTTCATTCCTTTTGGTAATTAGGTCGTATGGGTATAGTCAGTGGCAACCCTTCACTGCTCCAGGAGCCGACCATGCTGACCACCCGCCGCCATCTGATTGCCATCGCCATTGCCAGCGCCACCGGTTGGGTGGTACCGACGCTTGCCCACGCCGCCGACTCGCCGATCGTGATCGGCTACCAGACCGGGGTCGACCCGTCCAAGGTGGCGCAGGCCGACGGCCTGTACGAGAAGGCGATCGGCAAACCGCTGCAGTGGAAAAAATTCGAGAGCGGCGCCGAGGTGATCGCCGCGCTGGCGTCCGGCGGCATCCAGATTGCCGACCTCGGCTCCAGCCCGCTCGCTGCGGCCACCACCCGCCAGCTGCCGATCCAGACCTTCCTGATCGTCGCCGAGATCGGCAGCTCCGAGGCGCTGGTGGCGCGCAACGGCAGCGGCATCAAAACTCCGCAGGACCTGGTCGGCAAGAAGGTGGCCGTGCCCTTCGTGTCGACTACCCACTACAGCCTGTTGGCTGCGCTGAAGCACTGGAAGATCGACCCGGCGAAGGTCAACATCGTCAACCTGCGCCCGAGCGAGATCACCGCCGCCTGGCTGCGCGGCGACATCGACGCCGCCTATGTCTGGGATCCGGCGCTGAGCAAGGCCAAGGAGAGCGGCAAGACCCTGGTCACCTCGACCGAGGTGGGCAAGTGGGGCGCGCCGACCTTCGAAGCCTGGGTAGTGAATAAGGACTTCGCCGCCAAGCACCCGGACGTGGTCGCCAAGTTCGCCCAGGTGACGCTGCAGTCGTTCGCCGACTATCGCAAGAACCCGTCGGCCTGGAATGCCCAGTCGCCGCAAGTGGCCAAGATCGCCCGCCTGACCGGTGCCGACTCGAAGGAAATTCCGGGCCTCCTGGCCGGCAGCCGCTTCCCGGTGAGCCAGGAGCAGCTTTCGGCCAACCTGCTCGGCGGCGGCACCGCCAAGGCGCTGCAGAACACCGCGGAATTCCTGAAGGAACAGAAGAAGGTCGACAGCGTGCTGCCGAGCTACTCGAACTTCGTCGAGGCGAGCTACGTGCGCCAGGCGAACGGCAGCAAGTAAGGGGAGGCGACCATGGCCCGCTTGAGCGTCGAATCGGTCTCGGTGCGCTACCCGACCCCGCGTGGGGTGGTGCACGCGCTGGAAAACGTCTCGCTGAACATCGACAGCGGCGTGGTGTTCCAGGACGACGCGCTGATGCCGTGGCTGACCGCCGTGGAGAACGTCGCCTTCGGCCTGAAGCTGCAGAAGGTTGGCCGAAACGAACGGCGCGAGCGGGCACAGGCGCTGATGCGCCGGGTCGGCCTGGCCGGCTTCGAGGAACACCGCGTCGCCGAGCTGTCCGGTGGCATGCGCCAGCGGCTCGGCCTCGCGCGGGCGCTGGCCAACAGCCCGGACTTTCTCTTGATGGACGAGCCGCTCGGCGCGCTCGACGCGCTGACCCGAGAGCGGATTCAGAGCCTGATCCTGGATCTGTGGCGCGACACCGGTACCGGCATCTTCCTGATCACGCACAGCATCGAGGAGGCACTGTTCCTCGCCACCGAGCTGGTGATCCTGTCGCCGCGGCCGGGGCGGATCGTGCGCCGACTGCAGCCGGGCTTCGCCCGTCGCTATGCCGCCGGCGAAAGCGCCCGGGCGATCAAGTCCGACCCGGACTTCATCCGTACCCGCGAGGCGATCCTGAACGAGTATTTTGCGCACGACGAGGAGGTGAACGATGCCACCGTTTGAACTGACCGCCGCCGAAGAGGTGGCGCTGCAGGCGAGCCGGCCCGAACCGGTTGTCTACCGCAAGCCGTCCGCCTGGCGGGCACGCTTGCCGATGCTGGCGACGGTGCTGACGCTGTTTGCGCTGTGGGAGTTGGTCACCGGCCTCGGCTGGGTGCCGGCCTTGTTCCTGCCGGCACCGCAGCAGGTGTTGAAGAAGCTGATTGAGGTCGCCACCACCGGTTTCATGGATGCGACCTTGTGGCAGCACACCGAGGCGAGCCTGGTCCGGGTCGGCGCCGCCTTGCTCGCCGCCCTCGTGACCGCGGTACCACTCGGCGTGCTGATCGGCCTCAACCGCACCGCAAGCTCCGCGTTCGACCCCTTGATCGAGTTCTACCGGCCGGTGCCGCCGCTGGCCTACCTACCGCTGATCGTGATCTGGTTTGGCATCGGCGAGGTGTCCAAGGTGCTGCTGATTTATCTCGCGATCTTCGCGCCCTTGGTGCTCGCCACCGGCAGCGGCGTGCGCCGCGTCGACAAGACTCGCGTACTCGCCGCGCGCAGCCTCGGCGCCAGCCGCTGGCAGCTGGTGCGCTACGTGATCCTGCCGAGCGCCTTGCCGGACATCCTGACCGGGCTGCGCATCGCGCTCGGGGTCGGCTGGTCGACGCTGGTCGCCGCCGAGCTGATCGCGGCGCAGCGCGGCTTGGGCTTCATGGTGCAGTCGGCGTCGCAGTTCCTGGTCACCGACGTGGTGATCGCCGGCATCCTGGTGATCGCGGCGATCGCGCTGGTGTTGGAGCTGTCGATCCGCTACCTGGAACGCCGCTACGCCGGCTGGGCGCATTGAACCGAAAAGGAATACCCGTGGCACAACTGCACATCAACCCCATCAGCCCGGCGTTAGGCGCCTTGGTGCAGGGCATCGACCTGACCGGGAAACTCGACAGCGCCGCCTTCGGCCAACTGCAACAGGCGCTGCTCGACTACCAGATCCTGTTCTTCGAGAACCAGCCGCTCACGCCGCGCCAGCAGCGCGACTTTGCCGCCCGCTTCGGCGACCTGCACGTGCACCCGGTCTATCCGAGCGTGGCCGAGCAGCCGGAAATCATGGTGCTCGACACCCACGCCGACAACCTGCCGGACAACGACAACTGGCACACCGACGTCACCTTCATCGACACCCCGCCGCTCGGTGCAGTGTTGTCGGCGCGCGAGCTGCCGCCGGTCGGCGGCGATACGCTGTGGAGCAGCAGCGCGGCCGCCTATGACACGCTGTCGTCGGCGTTCAAGGCCTTGCTTGACGGCCTGACCGCCGAACACGAATTCACCCGCTCCTTCCCCGAGTGGCGCTTCAAGGGCACCGACCAGTACCAGCGATGGAAGAAGGCGCGCGACGACCACCCGACCGTGGTGCATCCGGTGATCCGCACCCACCCGGTCAGCGGCCGCAAGGGGCTGTTCGTCAACGAGGGCTTCACCTCGCGGATCCGCGAGCTGTCGCAGAAGGAGAGCGACGCGCTCTTGGCCTTCCTGTTCGCGCACGCGGCGCGGCCGGAGTTCACCGTCCGCTGGCGCTGGAAGCAGTACGACCTGGCGTTCTGGGACAACCGCATCACCCAGCACTACGCGGTGGCCGACTACCTGCCGGCGCGGCGGATCATGCACCGCGCGACTATCCTCGGCGACAAGCCGTTCTAATCTAAGGCCTCCAACGGGCTTGCAGGCATTCTGCGGGCCTCGTTCTGTTGCCTACCCTCCGAAACCCCGGTCACTTCCTATACTGGCTAATGGAGTAGCGTTCGCCGCTCGACTCGCTGCCGGAGGCGCACCATGGCCGCGGTTCTGCACATCCCGACACCCATTCTTCAGGCGCTACGCGAAGCCGCGCACCATGGTTATCCGAACGAGACCTGCGGGCTGCTGATCGGGCGCCGCGAGCCTCAGAGCGGCCAGGTCGTTTCGATGCACCAGGCGCGCAACCTCAACCGGGAGCGGGCCCGCGACCGCTATGAACTGGACCCCACCGACTACCTAACGGCCGAACTGGCAGCGCGGGACGCGGGGCAGGAGATCGTCGGCGTCTGGCACACCCACCCGGATCATCCGGCCCGGCCGAGCGAAACCGATCGCGCGGCCGCCTGGGAAGGCTGGTCGTACCTGATCCTGTCGGTGAACAGTGACGGCGTGCAGGCAGTCACGTCCTGGCGGCTGAGCGGAGAGGTGTTCGAGGAAGAGGAGATTGCATCATGAGCGGGCTGGTGGTGATTCGGATACCCACGCCGTTACGCAGCTATACCAACGGCGCCGACGAGATCGCGCTGGAAGCCGATACGGTGGGGCAGGCGTTGACCACGCTGGCGCTGCTGCACGAGGGCCTCGGCGAGCGCATCCTCGACGAGGACGGCAGGCCGCGCCAGTTTGTGAATATCTTTGTCGGCAAGGACGATGTGCGCACTCAGCAAGGCCTGGGCACCCCGCTCAAGGAGGGGGACGTGATTGCGATCGTGCCGGCTGTAGCGGGAGGCCGCGATGAAGGCGAAGGATAGAGAGCTCGCCGGGCTGAAGTCCCGGATCGCCGAGATCAGCCCGAGCCAGGCGTGGCAGCTGCAGCAGCAGGGCGCCGCGCTGGTCGACGTGCGCGAGGCCGAAGAGATATCTCAGGGCAGCCCGCCCGGCGCGCATCGCCTGGGGCGCGGCTTCCTGGAGCTGCGTGTCGAAGATGCGATCCCGGACTTCGATCAGCCGGTGGTGCTGATGTGCAACGGCGGCACGCGCTCGCTGTTTGCCGCCGACAGCCTGGCGCGGCTCGGCTACCGCGCACTCTATTCGATGGCGGGCGGCTTTTCACGCTGGAAGGCGGAGGGGCTGCCGTTCGAACAACCGTCGCAGCTGGACAGGCTGGCGCGCGAACGCTACGCGCGCCATCTCGCCATCCCGGAAGTGGGCGAGGAAGGGCAGGCGCGGCTGCTGGCGTCCAAGGTGCTGCTGATCGGCGCCGGCGGCCTAGGCTGCCCGGCCGCGTTCTACCTCGGTGCGGCCGGGGTCGGCACGCTCGGTTTCGTCGACGACGACGTGGTCGACCGCAGCAATCTGCAACGTCAGATCCTGCACAGCGAGGCCAAGCTCGGCATGGCCAAGGTGCGCTCGGCCCGCCAGGCGATCGAGGCGCTGAACCCGACGATCAAGGTCAACACCTACGAGACCCGGCTCTCCAGCGCGAACGTCGAGGAGATCTTCAGCGGCTACGACGTGGTGGTCGACGGTTCGGACAATTTCCCGACCCGCTACCTGGTCAACGACGCGTGCGTGAAGCTCAACATCCCGAATGTGCACGGCTCGGTGTACCGCTTCGAGGGGCAGGCCAGCGTGTTCTGGCCCGGCTACGGCAAGCGGCGCGGGCCTTGCTACCGCTGCGTCTATCCGGAACCGCCGCCGGCCGAGTTCGCGCCGTCGTGCATGGAGGCCGGCGTGCTCGGCGTTCTACCGGGCGTGATCGGCCTGCTCGAGGCGGTCGAGACGCTCAAGCTGCTGTTGGGCGTGGGCGACCCGCTGGTCGGGCGGCTGCTGTGCTACGACGCGCTGAAGGCCGAATTCCGCGAGCTGGAACTGCAGCCCAATCCCGATTGCGCCTACTGCGCCGAGGGGCACGAGTTCCCCGGCTACATCGACTATGAGCAGTTCTGCCACGCCGCCTGATGCGGCGGCGGAACTGCCCGCCGCCGCCGAGGCGCTGCTCGCCGCCGTCGGCCAAACCCCACTGCTGGAAATCCCCTTCGTCGCCGAGGTGGCGCCGGACACGCGGCTGTTCGCCAAGCTGGAAAGCGTCAACCCCGGCGGCTCGATCAAGGACAGGCCGGTGGCGCGGATGCTGGTCGAGGCGTGGCGCGCCGGCACCTTCGCCGGCGGCCGTCGCCTGCTCGATTCGTCGTCGGGCAACGCCGGCATCTCGTACGCGATGCTGGGTGCGGCGCTCGGCATCGGCGTCACCATCGTGGTGCCGGGCAACGCCAGCCGCGAGCGGCTCGATCGGATGCGCGCGCACGGGGCGGAGCTCATGATCACCGACCCGATCGAGGGCTACGACTTCGCGCTGCGCGAGGCGCATAGCTTGGCCGAACAGGAGCCGCAGCGCTATTGGCATTGCGACCAGTACGCCAACAACGACAACTGGCTGGCGCATTTCGCCGGCACGGCCGAGGAGATCCTCGCGCAGCTGCACGAGAGGGGCCTGCCGCCGCCGGACGCGCTGGTCGCCGGCATCGGCACCGGCGGCACGCTGACAGGCACCGGTCGGCGGCTGCGGCTGGCCAATCCGAACACGCATATCGCGGTGGTGATTCCCGAAACCTTTCCCGGCATCGAGGGACTGAAACCGTTTGGCGCACCCGACGACATCGTGCCGGCGCTGCTCGATGTTTCGCTGATCGGCGAGCGGATCGGCGTCAGCTCGGAGGAGGCCGCCGCGATGTGCGTGCGCTTGGCGAAACTGGGCGTGTTCGTCGGCCCGTCTTCCGGCGCCTTCGTCCATGCGGCGCTGCGGGTGGCGGCGACGCGGCGCTATCGGTGCATCGTCACGTTTCTCAACGATACCGGCGAGCGTTATGTGTCGACGGGGATGTGGGCGGGGGCTGATTCGTCGTAGAGGTGCTGCTTCAGTTCATGAATCTAATTTGGGTGAGACATGGGGGTTTGTCGGTCTCGCCTGACCGGCGAGGCCCTTTCTTTTACTTCGCCAAAAGAAAGGGCCCAAAGAAAAGGCGCTGTTGCAGAAGCCTCTGGACCGGCGGGGTTCCGCGAACTCCGGTAGGCTTGCCGCATGAGTAAGCCATCTCCTGCCAAGTACCGGTAGCCAGCTTGACAGGCGCCGCGAGCACTCGACCACTCGTCCGAGCAGAAGCCGTATCGCGGCTCGCTTACCTGAAGCCTTACACTTACGGAAAGATCATGTCGCTCAAAAACAATTTCGAGTTAATGGCCAAATACAATCAATGGATGAATGAAAAGCTCTACGATGCGGCGTCCCGACTGGATGTCTCCACCCTGTATGAGGACAAGGGCGCGTTCTTTGGCTCGGTGTTTGGCACGCTCAATCATCTTCTTGTGGCCGATACCATTTGGCTGAAGAGATTTGCCGATCACCCATCGAAATTCCCTTCATTGGATTGTATTCGCCCGATGCCGCACCCCTATACGCTTAAGGAAGGTATCCGTGCTGAATTCGAGGAGCTGAGAACCGTCAGGAGGGCCATGGACAAGGTCATTGTCGAACTCTCCGTGGAAGCAACGGAAGACGCCTACGAGCAACCGCTGGCCTATAAGAACAGGGCGGGCCAGGAGTTCGTCAAGAAGTTCGGGTACCTGGTGCAGCATTTCTTCAATCACCAGACACACCACCGGGGCCAGGTCACAACGCTTCTCAGCCAGGCTGGTATCGACGTGGGCATCACGGATCTGGTTTCGCTGGTGCCCGACTGCCAGGAAGCGTGACAAGAAGTTCGAACTCGTTCGCTGCGTGCACTGAGGCCACCGACATGATGGCTATCGCACAGCGCCAAGCGGACGCCATCGTCCCTGCCCGGAAGGTCGGGCGTTGTTGCTAACCTCTGCCGAGCATGGGTATGAAGTGCGTAGTATGGGTGAAGCAATAGCGTAACCCATCATCCAGAGTCGCTATCGTCGATGGGTTACGGTGTACACGCCTCCACCCATCCTAACGGGGCAGGTGATTAGCCCGCCGCGAGCACGCCCTTGGCAATCTGCACATCCTGGATCGCGAGGCCGGTCAGGTCGGCGATCGTGATCTGCTCCTCGCGCTGTCGCCCCGGCTTGTCACCGGCGAAGAGCTGCCCCAACTCGACCAACTGCCCGGCGTCGATCAGCCCAGCCTGGAACGCGTGCGACACCTCGCCGTAGGCGCTGCACTGCGCGACCGAATCGACCGCGATCAGGTCGGCGCGAGCGACCAGCTCGGTGGCCAGCTCCTGCTTGCCGGCCGTATCGGCACCGACCGCGGTGATGTGCGTGCCGGGCTGGATCCAGTTGGCCTGCAGGATGGGCCGGGTCGACGGCGTGCAGGTGACGATCAGCCGGCAGGCGCTCGCCAGCGTTTCGGCATCCTGCGTGGTATGGACCCGGTAGCCCTGCGGCTCGAACTCGGCGGCGAACGCGGCCAGTTCCTTCGTCGAGCGTCCCCACACATGCACGGTGCGGCACGGGGTGACCGCCTGCAGCGCCTTGAGCTGTAGCCTGGCCTGCATGCCGGTGCCGACGATGCCGATCGCGTCGATCCGTTGCGACGCCAGCGCTTCGGCCGCCAGCCGGCCGGCCAGCGCGGTGCGCAACGCGGTCAGCCAGCCCTCGTCGAGCAGCAGCGCCAGCGGCACGCCGGTGTCGGCCGAGAACGCCATCACCAGGCCCTGGTTGCTGGCGAGTCCTCGCTTGGGGTTGTCATAGAAGCCGGAGGACACCTTCACCGCGAACAGCTCGTCTCCGTCGAGGTAGCCCGACTTCACGCAGCAGTCACCGTTGGCGTGCGAAAAGCCGAAGTGCTGCACCGGCGGCAGCTGCACCTTGCCCGCCGAGTAGGCGATGAAGCCGGCACGGATCAGCTCGGCCGCCCGGTCGGCGTCGTAGCGCGCCAGGATCTCATCCTTGTTCAGCGTCTTCATTTCACCGCCTCGATGAATTTCTTCAATACGATGTTTTTACCGCACAGCACCACGGCGACCTTCTTGCCCTGGTAGTGCGGCGCCAGTTGCAGCAGGCTGGCCAGCGCCACGCCGGCCGCGCCTTCGACCAGCCACTTGTCGGTCTGCGCGATCAGCTTCATCGCCGCCTTGATCTCGTCCTCGCTGACCAGCACCTGCTGGTCGATCACCTGCTGGCAGATCGGGAAGGTGATCGCGCCCGGCTCGACGCCGCCGGCGGTGCCGTCGGAGATGGTGTCGGTCTCGTCGACCTCGATGATCCTGCCGGTCTTAAGGCAGGTGTACAGGCTGGTGGCGTTGGCGGGCCAGCAGCCGACGATCTGCGTCTGCGGGGCCAGCTCCTCGAGTGCGGTGCCGATGCCCGAGATCAGCCCGCCGCCACCGACCGCGACGAATACCGCGTCGAGATCGGGGCACTGTTCGGCCAACTCCATGCCCACCGTGCCCTGGCCAGCGATGACGTCGAGGTCGTTGTACGGCGAGATGAACGGTTTGCCTTGTTGTTTGGCCACTTCACCGGCGGCCAGCTCGGCGGCGAGCGCGTCGCCGTCGACCAGCACCACTTCACCGCCGAGCGCGCGGATTGCGTCGAGCTTGGTTGGCGAGGCGGTGGCCGGCGCGTACACCGTCACCGGCACGCCGGCGATCTTGCCGGCCAGCGCCACCGCCTGGCCGTGGTTGCCGGTCGAGGCGGCGATCACGCCGCTTGCCTTGGCGGCGTCGCCGAGGATGCGCAGCTTGTTGCTGGCACCGCGGAACTTGAACGAGCCGGTGTGTTGCAGGTGCTCGCACTTCAGGTACACCTCGCAGCCGGTCAGTCTCGACAGCGCCGGGCTGTAGTCGAGCGCGGTGGTGCGCACCTGCGGTCGGATGCTGTGGTGTGCTTTGACGATATCGGCGAACAGACTGCTCATGGCTTCTCCTTCAGTTCTTTCAGGTGCTTATAAACGGTGGCGCGGCCCATGCCGAGCACGTTGGCGACGTAGTTGGCGGCGTTCTTGCCGCGAAACGCGCCCTCGAGATGCAGCGCCTCGACCAGCTCGCGCTTCTGGTCGCGGCCGAGGATGGACAGGCTCAGCTGGCGCTCCTGCAGCCAGCCGTGGATGAAGGTGTTGATGCGCTCCTGCCAGTCGTCCTGGAACAGCACGTCGGGCTGCGCGATCAGCTTGCTGCCGGACAGGAACAGCTCGAGTGCGGCGCGGGCGCCCTCGAACACCGAGATGTCGAGGTTGATGCACAGCATCCCCTCGATCGCGCCGCGCTCGTCGCGCAGCACCACGCTGATCGAGCGCAGTCGTCGGCCGTCCCAATTGAGCTTCTCGTAGGGGCCGATCACGGTGGCGTCGGGCGTGGCCTCGAGCTCTTCCAGCCCCGACTCGTCGCCGAGCTCGCGCTTGGAGAAGTTGTTGGCGACATAGGCGACCGACTGCGTCGCCATGTCGTGCAGCACGACTTCGGCGTAGGGGTAGAACAGCGTGGCGATCGCGTCGGCGATCGGCTGGTGGCGTTCGAGCATCGGAGACTCTGTGTTTAATTTGGATCAACGAGTCCATAGTAGACTCGTTGATCTATTTTGTAAACAAAATGTCCAATATGGATAGCTTGTCTATTTTGAGGCACGGGCTAATGGGAGCAATCGCCGACGAGATAGAGGGAGGGGAAAGCGGTCCGGATAACAAGCTTGGCCGACGCGCCGGCTGAGTGCGTCGGCCAAGCAGGATTTAGGAACCGCTCGGCCACGCGCGCGCGGCGGAAAACTCGGCCGCTACCTCGCGGATCAGCGTCCACATAGTTTCGGCCAACGGCGACAGCGAGCGGTTCTTGCGCCGCACCAGCATCAGCGTGCGCTCAATCGTGGGGGTGAGGGCCTGCACCACCAGGCCGCTCACCTCCGGCACCGGCAGCGCCAGGATGGGCAGCACGCTGATGCCGATGCCGGCCTCGACCATGCGGAACACCGTGGTCGAGTGGCCGAGTTCCTGCGCCACGTTGGCCGAAACGTGCTGTTCGGCGAGAGCCCGGTCGATCAGGGGCCGGCTGCCCGACGCATAGTCGAGCAGCACCAGCGGCTCGCCGGCCAGTTCCGGCCAGGTCACCGACTCGCGCGCGGCAAAACGGTGGTCGGCGCGGCACACCAGGCAGAACGGCTCCTGCAGGATGGCCTCGCAGTAGAGGTCGTCGGCGCCGAGCGGGTCGATGATCACGCCGAAGTCGACCTCGCCGCTGCGCACGCTGGCGAGCACCAGCTGCTGCACCTGGTCGCGCAGCATCAAGGTCAGTTTCGGGTAGCGCTCGGCGGCGCGGGCGATGCAGGCGGGCATCAGGTTGGCCGAAATGGTCGGGCTGGCGGCGACCCGCACCCGGCCCTGACGCAGCTCGCCGAGCTGGCGGGTTTCGGCGAGACACCCTTCCAGCTCGTCGAGCAGCCGCTCGAGCGAGCCGGCCAGTGTCTGGCCGGCGTCGGTCAGTGTGACCTCGCGGGTGGTGCGGTCGAAGAGCTTCAGGCCCAGCTCGTTCTCCAGCTCGCGCAGCGAATGGCTGACCGCCGGTTGCGACAGGCCGATCGCGTCGCCTGCACGGCTGAAGCTGCGGTGCCGGGCGACGGCGAGGAAGGTGCGTAATTGGCGCAGCGAGATATTCATGCAGATAATCAATGAATCTATTCAATAAATCCATTTGGATTCTATATTGGCTAGCCGCGAAAATAAGCACCGTTATTAGGGCCTGCGCCCGTCGAATCATCATCAGGAGCAATCCCGTGGCAAGACCCCGTTTCCTCCCCGACAACTTCACGCTGGCGCTGGTCACTACCGTGCTGTTGGCGACCTTCCTGCCGTGCGAGGGCGAGACCGCCGTCGTGTTCGGCAAGGTGACCTACGCGGCGATCGCACTGCTGTTCTTCCTGCACGGCGCCAAGCTGTCGCGCGAGGCGGTGATCGCCGGCGCGACGCACTGGCGGCTGCACCTGCTGGTGTTCGCCTGCACCTTCGTGCTGTTCCCGGTGATGGGTTTCGCGCTCAAACCTATCCTGTCGCCGCTGGTGACGCCGGACCTGTACCTCGGCGTGCTGTTCCTGTGCACCTTGCCGGCGACGGTGCAGTCGTCGATCGCGTTCACCTCGATGGCGCGCGGCAACGTGCCGGCGGCGGTGTGCAGCGCGTCGGCGTCGAGCCTGATCGGCATCTTCCTGACCCCGCTGTTGGTCAGCGTGCTGGTGGTGTCGCGCGGCGGCGGCACCACCTCGTGGCACTCGATCGTCGACATCATGGTGCAGCTGTTGTTGCCGTTCCTGGCTGGGCAGGTGGCGCGGCGCTGGATCGGCGGCTGGGTCGAGCGCAACAAGGCGATGCTGCGCTTCGTCGACCAGGGCTCGATCCTGCTGGTGGTGTACACCGCGTTCAGCGAGGCGGTGATCCAGGGCCTGTGGCGCAACACCCCGGTCAGTGCGCTCGCCGGCCTGCTGGTGGTCAACGGCGTGCTGCTGGCGCTGGCGCTGCTGGCCACCCGCACCGCGGCACGCAAGCTCGGCTTCAACCGGGAGGACGAGATCACCATCGTGTTCTGCGGCTCGAAGAAGAGCCTGGCGAGCGGCGTGCCGATGGCGAACGTGCTGTTCGCCGGTCACGCGGTCGGCGCGATCGTGCTGCCGCTGATGCTGTTCCACCAGGTGCAGCTGATGGCGTGCGCGATGCTGGCGCAGCGCTATCGGCGCCGCCCAGAGGAACCGGTGGCAGCCGGCCAGACCGCCGGCTGATTCCCCGGCTGTCCCGAAATGACAAGCCCCCAAGGTCTCTCGACCCGGGGGCTTTTCGTTGGCTGAACGGTTCGGCCAACCTTTCAGCGCACACTTACTTCAGCGCCGCGCACGGGTCGGGGCGCTCGGCCGCCGGGATCGTCACCACATGGTCGAACACCTTGGGCGCCGGGGAAGCCTCGATAAAGCCGACGCTCAACGCTCGCGCGCCGTCCTTGCCGAGCCAACGAGGCACGCCGAGGTCGCGCCGCACGTGGCCGTTGCCGGCGATCAGCAGCACGTCGCGCGCCTTGTGGTCGAACATCACCTTGGCCATGAACACGTCGCGCGCGATCTGGGCGTTCACCATGCCCGGCAGCATTTCCTTGGGTAGCTTGCCGCAGTGGCCGGCGTCGACTTCGCGGGTCTGGCCGGCGGCGAGATCCGCCGGCAGCGGCTTATCGAGCTGGAAGAACTTCACGGTCTTCGCATCGAACACCGCGCCGAAGCCCTGGCGGATCACCTTGGAAGCGTCGTCGCGCGATACGTTGGCGGCGATGATAGGCAGCTTGTAGCGCTGCGCCATCTCGATCAGCGGCTTGTAGTAGTCCCAGTTCCAGCCGCCCTTGGCCGGCGCGGCGGCCTCGATCACGCAGTCGGTGTTGGTGCAGCGCTTGAGCGCCTCGTCGAGCTTGGCCTGGTTGTCGCGGTCGAACTGCTCCATCGCGATCGCCGGGCGCCAGCCGTTGAACACGGCTTCCTTGACCAGGGCGAAGCGCTGCTTATGGCCTTCGGCGTTGTCGTGCACTTCGCCGAGCAGCACGAGCGGCTGGCGGCTGAACTGCTGCTCGAGCGGAATCGGCGGCACCGGCTTGCTGGCGCAGGCGGACAGGGTCAGGACGGCGAGTAGGCTGGAAAGAGGACGGATCATCGTTGGCTTTTCTTGGTTGGTCTTGGTGTCGCTAACAAAACCCAGCGTAGCGATCTTGCTCGTCGCGCTGCCGCAGACAGTAAAAGTAGTACGGCAAGGCAGTGCAACAACGCCAGGAGAGTTTTGTTAGCGGCCCTTATTCGGGGCGCTTCGATTGTAGCCGCTTCTGGCCGCCATTAGCCTGCCTGCCAACCGTCCAGCCATTGCACGCCGAAGGCGCCGGGCGCCAGGATACCGGTGGCCCACACGAGGCCCGACGCGATGTTCATCAGCTGGAAGGTGGCGGCCGGCATCTCGCACACCCCGGCGGCCAGCGGCACCGACGCGCGCAAGGGGCCGAAGAAGCGGCCGAAGAACACGCCGGCCGCGCCCCAGCGCTCGAAGAAGCGGTGGCCGCGCGGCAACAGCTCAGGCTGGCGCGACAGCGGCCAGACGTGGGCGACTCGGTGTTTCAGCTTCAGCCCGACCCAGTACGACAGCCAGTCGCCGAGGATCGCACCGATGGCGGCAGCGGCCCAGATCGGCCAGAACGCGATGCCGCTCTGACCTATCAGCACGCCGACGCCGAGCAGGATCGCGGTGGCGGGCAGCAGTAGCGAGATAAAGGCGAGCGACTCGCCGAACGCCAGGATCAGGACGATAGGCACCGCCCACGCCTCGTGCTGCTGGACGAAGGCGATCGTTTGCGGGATCAGGTCTTGCAGGGTCAAGGCGGAGGTTCTCCGTGAGGGCGCGGGAGCCGACAGTGTCGCGGCAGCCGCGCCGTATGGCAATGGTCTACTACGACTGCCGCCCGGGCCGGGTGTTCCATGTGCCTAGACGGCCTGTAGCGCCGTGCTCAGCCGTTCGGCCAACCTTTGCGCCGACAGCGGGCCGCCGAAGGTCCAGGTATCCGGTGCCAGCCGCGCCAAGCGGCCCTGGGCGAGCGCCGGCACCCGCGACCACAGCGTGCCGCGGGTGAAGTCGGCGCGCGGGTCGACCACGGTGGCGAGGTCGGCCTGCTGGGCGAGCAGATCCTCGACGCCGACGGTCAGGATGCCCTGCGCCGCGTCGTTGTCCGGCCAGGCGTTGACCATGCCGAGCGCGCGGACCACGCCGCCGGGCAGGCTGTTGGCGGCGAATGCCCAGCAGTACGGCGAGCCGGCCAGACCCTGCAGCACGCCGAGGCGGCGGCCGGCTCGAGGGGCGAGCCGGCCGCGCCCTTCGGCGAGCGTGGCGTCGAGGTGGGCCAGCACCTGCCGTGCTTCGGTCTGTCGGCCGGTCCAGTCGGCGACCTGGTCGAAGTCGCCCCGCATGATCGCCAGGCCGTCGCCGCGGTGCTGGCTGATAAGCAGCCGGGTCGGCGCGACCCGCCGCAGCAAAGGCAGGAGTGACGCGTGGCGGAAGTCGACGCCGACAATCAGGTCGGGATCGAGCGCGGCAATGGTCTCCAGCGAGGGCTGTTGGCGGGTGCCGACCGAGGCGATCTGGGTCAGCCTCTCCTTGCCGAGGCCGACCCAGCGCTTGTAGCCCTTCAGATCGGCGGCACCGACCGGTGTGATGCCGAGCGCCAGCAGCATCTCGACCAGGCTGTACTCGAGAGCGACCACGCGCAGCGGCCGGGTGGCGGCGGCCAGCGCCGGGACTGCTACCAGTATGGCCGCGAGGCCGGCGATGAAGCGGCGCCGGTCAGGCCTTGGCGGCGTGCCAGCATTCGAGCAGGGCATACAGTTCTTCCTCGGGTTTGTTGGGCAGCAGCGGGCAGGTGGCGCAGCACACCTCGCCCGGCAGCTCGTAGCGCAGGCAGCACAGCCGGCGCAGCCGCACCGGCGACGGTACCAGCGGGATAAACGAGTCGACGTAGCGCACCGGTTGCCACAGAGGGTTGGCCGAACCGTCGGCGAGGCGACGTTGGCCGAACAGCGCGTCGGCGTGCTCGGGCGCGGCGATGACGCCGCTCCTGGCGAAGCGCCGCAGCAGGTGCTCGAGCAGGTTGCCGACGCTGTTCCACAGCACGCGGCGGCTGATCTTGCCCTGACTCGCCAGGCTGTCGATCAGCGGATTGAGGTGCTGCCACAGCAGCTCTTGATAACGGTCCTGCAGCGGGATGTCGGCCGGCAGCGGCTTGCCGAGGTGGTCGAGCTCTAGCACCGCGGGCAGGCCATCGGCATCGAGGCGCAGGCCGACCCGGTCGGGTGCGAGTGGCAGCCGCAGGTCGAGGAGCAGGCCGGCGATCGCCGGCGGCAGCAGCAGGCGGAAATAGTGCTTCGCCCACTGCGACACCTGCGCGCGGCGCGGCGCGCCCGGGTAATCGCGGGTCATCGCCGCCAGTGCTTCGGCCAACCTCGAGCCGTCGACCAGCGTAGCGAGCGGCAACGCTGCATCGCTGTGGTCGCAGTGCCACTGCTCGCGATACAGCGCCAGCTCGCCGGTCAGCAGGTCCGACAGCGTCATGGCCGGTTACGCCGCTGGCGCGCGAGCAGGATCAGCAGATACGGCGCGCCGAGCACCGCGGTCATCAGGCCGAGCGGGATGTCGAGCGGCGCGAGTAGGCTGCGGCCGAGCACGTCGGCGAGGCCGGTCAGCACCGCACCGACCAGCATCGCGCAGCCGAGCCGCCAGCGCGGGCTCTGGCCGACCAAGAGGCCCGCCAGGTGCGGGGCGGCGAGGCCGACGAAGCCGACCGGTCCGACCGCGGCCACCGCCAGTGCCGCGGAGAGCGCAGCGAGCGACAAGGCGGAGAGGCGCAGCCGGGCGACCGGCACGCCCAGCGCCTTGGCCTGTTCGTCGCCGAAGGCGAGAAAACCGAGCGCGCGAGCGAGCCACAGCCCCGGCAGTGCCAGCAGCAACCACGGCAAGAGCGCCAGCGCGCTGTCGAGGCTGCGGCCGTAGCTGCTGCCGGCCAGCCACACCACCGCCTGCGCCGCCTGCACTTTGGTCGACACGATCAGCAGCGTCGCTAGCGCGCCGAGCAGCGCCGACAGCGCGATGCCGGTCAGCGCCAGGCGCACCGGCTCGTAGTCGTGCCGGCGGTTGACCGTCAGCGAGACCACCAGCACCAGCGCGGCGCCGGCTAGGGCGGCGAGCCACTGCATGGGCAGTGGCGCGGCCGGCCAGGCGAGCACCAGCGCCAGCGCGGCCAGGCCGGCGCCCTGCGATACGCCCATCAGCTCCGGCCCGGCCAAGGGGTTGCGTACTACTTGCTGTAAAAGTCCGCCGGACAGCGCCAGGAGCGCACCGGCGGCGAGCGCCAGCAGCAGCCGCGGCAGGCGCAATTCGACCAGCAGCGCGCCGGCGCTCGGGATCCGTGCCAGCCAGTCGGACAAGGCGTAGGCCGGCAGCGGCAGGCTGCCGTAGCGCAGGCCGACCACCAGCAGGATGGGAATCAGCGCGACGAGCAGCAGCACCGGCCAGCGGCGCGCCGGGGAGGTCGTGCCGAGAGCGTCGGCGCTCGGCGGCACCAGCCGGCTCTGACGCTGGATCAACCAGACCAGCAGCGGTGTGCCGACCAGCGCGGTCGCGACGCCGAGCGGCAGGCCGCCGCTGCCGCCGATCTGCTGTACCGTCAAATCGGCTAGCGCCAAGAGTAGTGCGCCGGCCAGCGCGGCGGCCGGAACCAGCCGGCGCGGGTGCCAGTGCCCGGCGAGGCGCGCCAGGTTCGGCGCGATCAGCCCGACGAAGGCGATCGGGCCGGCCAAGCTGACCGCGACGGCGGCGAGCAGGGTGGCGACCAGCAGCACGCGGCGGCGCAGCGGGGCGATCTTCAGGCCCAGCGTCGCGGCGGCCTCGTCGCCGAGGCCGAGTACCGCTAGGGGCTGGCGCAGCCACCAGGCGCCGGCGGCGGCGAAGACGAACCACGGCAGTGCCTGCGTGACCCCGCCCCAGCCGTCCTGGAACAGACTGCCGGCGCTCCACAGCGCGAGGCCCGCGATATGCTGCTCGTTGAGGATCAGCAGCAGCGAGGCCAGCGCCGACAAGAGCAGGCTGGTGGCGGTGCCGGCCAGGATCAGCCGCAACGGCGTGGCGCGCCAGCCGCCGGCCACTGCGAAGGTGAGCAGCGCGGCGAGCAGGGCGCCGGCGAACACCGTCGGTACCCCGATGAATTTCAGCGAGGCGGGCAACAGCAGGCTGACCATCAGGCCGATCTGCGCGCCGCTGGTCACGCCGAGCACGCTCGGCGCGGCGAGCGGGTTGCGGGTGGACAGCTGCAGCAATGCCCCCGCGAGCCCCAGTGCCGCTCCGGCCAGTAGGGTGGCGCCGAAGCGCGGCAGCTTCAATTCCAGCAGCACCGCCCGGGCCAGGGCCGGGTCGGTCAGCTGGCCGTGGAACAGATTGGCCGAAAGCAGCGCCAGCATGGCGAGCAAGGCCGCCGGCGCCGCCCAGCGCGGTACGGCGGAGCGCTGGCTCAGGCGGATTGCAGCCATGCGGCCTCCTGGGGCTGGCTGACGTAGCGGGGCAGGCACACCGGCGGGTTGCTATCCGGCAGCCGCCACATGTCGACGTCGAAGATGCCCTTCAACAGTGTCGGCTGCATGATCTGCTGCGGCGTGCCGCGGGCGCGCAGCTCGCCCGCCTTCATCAGCAGCAGCTCGTCGCTGAACGCGGCGGCCTGGTTCAGGTCGTGCAGCACCCAGATCACGGTCAGGCCGTGCTCCTCATTGAGGCGGCGCACGGTCGCGAGCACGTCGATCTGGTGGTGGACGTCGAGATAAGTGGTCGGCTCGTCGAGCAGCAACACCTCGCCGCCCTGCGCCAGCGCCATCGCGAGCCAGGCGCGCTGGCGCTGGCCGCCGGACAGCGTGCTGATGTCGCGGCAGGCGAGGTTCTCGAGGCAAGTCAGCGCGATCGCGCGATCGATCGCGAGCCGGTCTTCGCGACCGAGCCGGTGGCTGAAACCGGTGTGGGCGAAGCGGCCGCAGGCGACCAATTCTTGCACCGTCAGTCCCGGAGGGGGGGTGTGGCCTTGCGCCAGCATCGCGAGGCGCTTGGCGCGCTCGCGGGCCGACAGAGCGGACAGCGGCCGGCCGGCGAGCTTCACGGTGCCGGCGGCCGGTGCTATCAGGCCGGCCAGCGTGCGTAGCAGCGTGCTCTTGCCGCAGCCGTTCGGGCCGCACAGTGCATAGACGCGACCGGCGTCGAAGCCGACCGATAGCGATTCGATGATGGTGCTGCCGCCAAGCGCTACGCGCAGTGCGTCGGCTTGCAGCAGCGAAGTCTTGCTTGTGCTCATAAGTGAAGGGGCCACCGGTTGCCAGGCGGCCCGCGAAGGGAAATGGTATGCCAATATTCTAATAAAAACGAGAACGATTATCTATCGCTTCAGGCGGCGCGAGCGGCGACCACCGGCAGTTGTCCTTCGTCCGGGGTGGTCCAATGGAGCGGCGCCGCCGCGTCGCTGTCGTTGTAGTGACGGCGTCCCAGCAGGCTGTTGGCGATCACCGCGCTGCGCCAAGCCGCCAGCGACAACTGTGGGTCGGCGATGCCGTGACTGAGCCGGCCGGCGTTCTGGAAGAAGATGCGCTGTTCGGCCGGGCCGTCCCAGTCGGCCGAAAAGTCCTCGCGCAGCGCGAGACGGCCGTGGCGGTCGCGGCGGATGCGCTCGGACAGCGGCGCCAGGCACGACGGCAGCGCGGTGCGGTAGCCGGTGGCGAAGATCACCACGTCGGCAAGAAGCTGTTCGTCCTCGCCGCTGAAACCGTTGTGCATGGCCAGGCTCAAGGCCTTGCCGTCGCGGCGCATTGCGCACACTTCGCGGAACGGCAGCAGGCTCGGGCGGCTCTGCGTGGCGTCGAGGAAGTCGGCGACGTACAGCGCCTGGGTCAGTTCGCGCAGCGTGTCGGGCGAGATGCCGTCGCTGGCGAGCTTCTGGCGCTCGACGATAGCCGGCTTGCGCTCCTCGGGCAGGCGGTGGAAGGCGCTGACGTAGTCCGGGGTGAAGAACTCGTTGGTGAACGGGCTCTCGTCCAGCGGCTCCAGCGTCGGGCGGCGGCTCACCAGCGTCAGCGACGCGAGCTCGCCGCGCGCGCCGCCCATTAGGTCGAGCACGATCTCGGCGCCGCTCTGGCCGCCGCCGATCACGACCACGCGCTTGCCGGCGAGGCTCAGCGGCGTGGTCATGTACTGGCTGGCGTGCAGCGTCTGCTCGCCCAGGTGCGGCGCGCCCCAATCCGGTACGTGCGGCACCGAGCCGGTCGCGACCACCAGCTGCTCAGCCTCGACCTGGCGGTCGGCGAAGCTGAGCACGAAGCGCTCGCCGTTATGGCGCACCTCGCGGATCTCGCTGCCGAAGTGCAGGTTGGGCAGCTGCTGGGCGACCCAGCGCAGGTAGTCGGCGAATTCGCGGCGCTCGATGCGCGGGAATTCGGCGTTGATGAAGCGGTAGAAGCGCTGATTCGCGACCAGGTAGGCCAGGAACGAGTAGCGGCTAGTCGGGTCGGCCGAGGTGACCAGGTCCTTTAGGAACGAGGTCTGCAGCCGGGTGCCGGGCAGCATCATGCCGGGGTGCCAGTCGAAGCGCGGGTGGCGCTCGAAGAAGCCGGCTTTAAGTTCAGTGAGCGGGGCGAGCAGGGCGGCGACGCTCAGGTTGAACGGGCCGACGCCGATGCCGGCGACATTCAGACGGGTAGTCATGGTGAGGTCCTTTCAGACGGGGCGCGCGTCGTGCGCGGCCAGCGGGTTGAGCAGAGTCGGGCCGAGGGCGTGGATGGGCCGCTCGGCACTGTCGCCGTAGCCGGCGACGAAGCGGGCGCGGTTCAATGACAGGCGGGGCATCTCGGCGGTGAACGGGTCGAACAGCGCGTAACGTTCGGCCAACTCGGGGTGGGCGGCCTGGTAGGCGCGCAGCCGGGTGGACAGCAGGTGGTAGAACACCGGCTCGGCTATCACGTCGGCATCGGCCAGTACGCTCGCCATGAAGCGGAACACGCTGCCGAACAGCGCCGTCCACAGATTGTGGATCAGGTAGTGCGGCGGCATGGTCGGCAGAGCCGCCTTGACGGTGGCGGGCAGGCTGGCGTGCTCAGGCAGCGCGATGTCGGCGAGGAACAGGTCGCCCTGGAAGTCCTTCAGCGCCACGCCGACCGGCACGCTGCCATCGAGAATCAGCGTCAGGTTCTGGCCGTGCGCGATAAAGCCCAAGCCGTAGCGGCACTGCAGGTGGTAGAGCGGCACCACGCAGCGGTCGAACAGCCGGGTCAGCCAAGCCGCGGGCGTCAGGCCGGACCGGCGTATCAGCTCGGCGGCGAGCGGGCGGCCCTGGTCGTCGCACTGCTGCAGCACCGCGAACATCAGCGCCCGCTCGCCGTCGTCGAGCAGCGACTCGGGGCTGACCCGCCACACCGCGCCCAATAGCTCGTTCAGGTGGTACGGCGCGCCGTCGAGCCGGCTGTAGAACGGGTGCGGCACATGGCCGCCGGCCGGCTCCTCGAGCACCAGCACCCGGCCTTCAGCCAACGTTGCGTCACCCGCCACCGTGTCGCTGAGCCAGCGCGACAGCGCCGGGCCGATCGCCAGGTACTTGCCCGGTAGGCCGCGGTAGCTCGAGGTGTTGAGCACGGTCAGCGTCAGCTTCAGGTGCAAGGCGTCGGGGCGGTCGTGGTTGGACAGGGTGCGCAGCGACGGCTGCGGCACGTAGCTATCGCCGAATTCGCCCAGGTGGATCAGCTCGCCGCTGGCCAACAGCCCGGCGAACTGGCCGGCGATATGGGTCTGCCACTGCCAGGGGTGGACCGGCAACAGCCAGTGGCTGGCACGGCTGGCGCCGTGTTCGGTCAACTTGGCCAGCAGCCGGGCCTGCTCGACGCCGTCGCAGGAGGCGGCCAGCAGTTGCTGCTCGGAGAGCCCCTCGGCGAGGAACAGCGGGGCGAGCTCGCGCGACACCGCCAGCCAGTGCAGCGCGAACGGCCGGGCGCTCTCGGTGCCGTAGGCGTGGTGCTCGGCCAGGCCCCAGCCGACCCGGCCCTTGCTCGGCACGGCCTTCGGGTGGCCGTCGAGCAGGCTGTTGAGCCGGTCGGCCGGCAAGGCCAGCAGCTCGGCGGCGCTCAGGCCGCGTCGCATGGCGAGCAACTGCAGGTCGGCGAGCAGCGTCTGCTGCATTTCGCTCGCGTACTGCGCCAGCGTCAGCGCCGGGGTCGGCAGCTCGCTCGCCAGGTCGGCGAGCGCCTGCAGCGCGTCCCAGGCCGGTTCCCGTTGGCCGTCGACATCGCGGTAGACAGTGTCGGCGGCAATCACCGGCATGCCCCAGGCGTTGATGCGGCCGTGCCAGCCGTAGTACGCCTTGCCGGCGCGGGCGCGGAATTGGCCGGGGGCGGTTTCGAGCGGCTCGATCAGCCCCTCGTAGGCGAACTCGGACAGCAGCTTGGTCAGTAGCCGGCGATTGGCCAGCCGCCACAGCGCCGGGTCGGCCTGGGCGGTGATCGGGTGATGCGCGTGGTTCATCGCCGCCTCACAGTCCGAACTGGTCGAAGAACACGTCGCGCTCCATCACCACCAGGGCGGCGCGCTTGTGCGGGAAGTCGAATTCCTTGCGCTTGACGAAGCCGTGGTCCTGCAGGTGCTGGATGAAGCGGCTGTTGTCGACGCGCGGTTCGCCGACGAAGCGGTGGCAGCGCGGCTCGTCGATGAACAGGTAGTGGGCGATCGCGCGTATCCATAGCGGGAAGCGGCGCGGCCCGCGGAAGCGGCTGTCGCCGACCAGCACATGGCAGCCGCGGTCGTAGTCGTCGGCGTCGTAGAACGGTGCGATACGGTCTTCCTTGGCCCAGTAGGTCTCGAAATAGCCGAACGGCACGTCGTCGAAGCAGCCGATCAGCGGGTGGCTGTGCGGGTCGGCCAGCAGCTTGGCCAGGTATTCGGCGTGCGCCTCGCGATTGCCGGCCATCTCCCAGAAGTGATCGACGCGCTGCTGGTTCATCCACTGATGGAACACGTCGAGGTCGCGGTCCGGGTCGACGGTGCGGAACGACAGCGTCTCGCCGATCTCCGGCAGGTAGCGGCGGTACACCTCGCCGCGCGGCTTGGGCGGGCGCAGCGGGTGCTGGGTATTGCCAGTCATGTTATGGCGCAGCGGGAACAGCCCGGACGACGGCGCGGTCAGCCACGGCCCCGGCAGCTGCCAGAACGCGTCGCGGTAGGCGTCGGCGTTGCCGGCGTCGCTCAGCGTCTGCACCAGGCCTAGCCGGTGCGCGGCGGCGGCGAAGTCCGGCACCGCGCCGAGTGCCAGCGTGACGCGACGGGTGTCGCGGTCGCTGCGGAAGGTTTCGGCCAACAGCGCGTACAGCGCGGCCGGCGGCAGCGCGGCGTCGACGCCGCCTTCTAGCGTCAGCGTCAGGTGGCGCTCGGCGCGTTGTGCGCTGAAACGGGCGGCGCTGCGGCCGTCGAGCAGCAGGGTCAGCGTGTCGGCCTCGGCGAGGCAGGCGGCGCTGCGGCCGCCGGACAGATCGATTGGGGGCAGGGTGGTCATGGACGGCTCTCGGAATCGGTGCAGTGGTAAATCGGGTTGGCCAGCGGCACGTAGGAGCGGAACGAGCCGTCCGGCTCGGTGGTCTCGTTGACGTTGCGCAGGCAGATCATGAAGTTGCCCTTGGCTTCGATCTCGGGCGAGGTCAGCAGGTATTCGACGAAGGCGGGGTCACTGAGCCCATCGTTCTTGAGTACCAATAGGAAGTGGCGCAGGCGGCGCGCCAGCCGCAGCTCGTCGGCGACACCGGCGACGCCCAGCGTGCTGATCACGTTGAACACGTTGTTGACGATCAGGTAGTAACCGCACAGACGGTTGGTCTCTTCCTGGGTGAATTGCAGCTCGAGCGCGGCCTCGATGCCGGGTACGTGCGGTTTGAGCTGCGCGATGGTCGCCTGGCTGAAGGTGGTGCCCTGGCAGTCGCGGAAGTACACCCGCGACGGGTAGCCGTCGGTCAGGCCCAGCACCATGTTTTGCTGGTGGGCGCTGAACAGGAAGCCGAAGTCGGCCATCGCGATCAGGAAGGGGCGCAGCGCCACTTCGAGGAAGCTGTCGAACCAGTGCTCGGCCACGTCGGCCACCGCTTGTCCGGACTGTTCGGCCAACGTGGTCACCAGCTTGCCGAGCATGCCGGGCGTGCCGTCCGGGCCGTCCTGGCACAGCGTCGCCATCACGTAGGCGGTGTCGTGCTCGGCGAACGGGTTGTCGCGTAGCAGTACGAAACTTTCCGCCAGCGGCGTACCGTCCGGGTTGGCGATCGCGAACGCAGCGCGCTCGTGCATGATCGACAGCGTCGGGCAGCGCTCGCCCAGTTGCTGGCCGAGCGGGCTCATGAACGCGCCGTGCACTAGCGCACCGCGCGCCACCTCGGCCGGCTGCAGCACGCGCTTGGAGTTGGTCAGCCGCACGCTTAGCGAATGCTTGAGCATGTAGCGCTGGCCTGGCGCGTACAGCGTGCGCAGCGATGAGGTCGGGTACCAGTCGGCACCGAGCGCGCCGAGCTCTTTCAACTTGCCGGCGCGGCGCCAGTGCTCGTAGCTCGGGTGGCTTTTCAGCACCCGTGCCTGCCACGGGTGCACCGGCAGCAGCAGCCAGTCTTCCGGCAGCTGGCTCTGCGCGACGACGCGTGCCAGCGCTGCATCGTCGGCGATCAGGTCGGCCAGCCGCGCCGAGGCGGGCAGGCCGTCGCAATCGACGCTCCACAGCGCCTCGGGCGCCAGCGCCAGCCATTCCAGCGCGAAGCGCGAGGCGAATTCCGGGCTGTAGGCGCGCACGTCCTCGGCGGAAAACTCGTCGCGGCTCTTCGGCGTCGGGTGCACCGCGTGGCCGTAGATCAGCCCCTGTTCGGCGGCGAGGTAGCCGGCGTCCGGCCAGGCGAGCGCGGCAAGCTCGGTCAACCGGGCCGCCTCGGCGTCGGCGAGGTTCAGCGCGCTGTCGGCGACGCGCTTGATGAACAGCCAGGCCTTCTGCGGCGTTGCGTTGCGCCCGGCGATGGCCGGCTCGGTGGCGATCAGCGCGGCCAGTTCGGCAAAGCTGCCCGGTTGCCAGGCGCCGTTGTCGCGGGCGAACCATAGCGGCAAGGCGAAGGCATGGCGGCCGGCCGGCGACCAGTGCGCCAGCGGCAGCCAGGCGCTCAGGTTATGGCCGGGCAGCGGCAGCAGCACGCCGCCAGCGGCACCGGCCTGTTCTGCGCCGAGGTCGTCAGGCAGTTGTTCGCGACGGTGGAGGGCCCAGTGCGGCCATTCGCGCAGCAGCGCGTTGAGGAAGGCGTTGGCCGAAGCCAGCTCGCCGGGCGTCCGCCCGGATCTCGGGGGAGTGGGGTGCAGCGGCATGATGGGGGTATCCATCGGTGGTGGTTGGTGCTTTTTATACTAAACATAAACAAGAATCGTTTGCAATAACACAATGGCAAGCTAAAATGGCGGCCTTGATTCAATCGTTGTCCACCCATGAGCTCACCCACCGTTACCCGTTCCTTCGTCGTCATCCTGGCCGCCGGCTGCGCGGTGATGGGCCTGGGCCAGGCCGCGCTGTTCACCTTCCAGCCGCTGTTGATCGCCGCCACCGGGCTGAGCCTGGCGCGCATCAACAGCGCCTTCGCGATCGGCAGCGCACTGTTCCTGATCGGCGCGCCGCTGTGGGCGCTGGTCGGCGATAGGATCGGCCGGCGACCGGTGCTGGTGATCGCGCTATTGGGTTTTGCCGCCAGCCATGTCGCGCTATTGGCGCTGACGCTGCTGGCGCAGCGCGGTCTGATCGAGGCGGATGCCACCTGGTGGTGGCTGACGGCGAGCCGGATTCTGTACGGCTTGACTGTGTCAGGGCTGGTGTCGTCCGGCCAGGCGTGGGTGGGGGCATCGGTGGCGACCGACGAGCGCCTCGGCGCCTTGTCGCGGCTATCGGCCGGCCTGACCGCCGGGCGGCTGATCGGCCCGGTGCTGGCGTCGGCGACGCTGGCGCTCGACCCCTTGGGGCCGCTCTGGCTGGTGGCGCTGATCGCCTGGCCGGCGCTGTTCGCCACCGCACGCCTGGCCGAACCGCCGCTACACCCGGCGCAGGCGGCCGTCCGGCCCCTGCCGTTTAGCGAATTGCTGGGCCTGCTGTGGCGCTTCTGGCCGCTGGCGTTCGCCACGCAATGCGCGCTGGGCCTGGTGCAATACGTGGCAGGGGTGTGGCTGTCTGCTCGGTTCGGCTGGAGTCCGACTCGCGCGGCGGCGACGCTCGGCGGCATGCTGACCGCCGCCGGGGTGGCGGCGCTGGTGGTGCAGTTGTGGCTGCTGCCGCGCTATCGACTGTCGCCGCGACTGGTGCCGATGGCCGGGGGGCTGCTGGTCGGCTCGATTGCGCTGCTGCCGCTCTGGCATCACCTTGCGGCGCCGTGGCTCGGCTTCGTCGGCATGTCGATCGCGCTGGCGATCATGGTGCCGGCGTACAGCCACCAGGCGGCGAAGGCGGTGCCGCCGGCGCAGCAGGGCAGGGTGAGCGGCTCGATCGCCGCCGCGCACACGGTCGGTTACACGGTCAGTGCGGCGCTGGCCGGCTGGCTGTTCGAGCTGGGGCCGGACTTACCGCTGTGGCTGGCGGTGGCGAGCGCCGTGCTGGCGGCTGTCCAACTGGTGCTGCTCGGCCGGCGACCGGTGGCGACGCCGGGCACGGCCGGCCAGGCTGCCAGCTGAACGATTCTCCCGACGGGACGCTACCGTCCCTTACCAGGATGCAGTCAGCCGTTTTGCCTCCCATCCTTGTTCGCAAGGCGGGAGGTTTCTTCTTTCGGCCAAGCTTCAAAACCCGCCCTCAAGGTGTCGCGAGCGGATGTCAGTGGGTGGCGGGGACGGCGCGCAGGATCGGATGGGTCTTGCCGCCGATCAGTTGAGTCGCAAAAACTGCTGGGGGCGAGAAGCGGCGTTGAGCGCTCTGCGTTACCATGAGCGGCTTGCGGCCAGGCCAAACCCCGGCCGGCCGCGACCCCGCCGGCTACCCGTCGCGCGGGCTCCGCTTACCCGTTTTCATGGAGAGTCGCCATGCCGCCGCTTGAACTGCGCCAACGCTGCCACACCGTCGTCCCGGGCCATCGCCCGCATACTCCCGCCGAGGATTTCGCCGCGATGGCAGCCTGGTGCGAAGCCAACGGCGTCCAGCACGACCAGTACGGTGAGGGCGAGCTGATCAACGGCTTCGAGCGCAAGGTCGCCGAACTGCTCGGCTTCGAGGCCGGCGTGTTCATGGTCAGCGGCACGATGGCGCAGACCATCGCGCTGCGTCTGGCGTGCGAGGTGCGCGGCAGCCGGCTGGCGGCGATGCACCCGACGGCGCACATCGTGTTGCATGAACGCAGCAACTACCAGTTGCTTGACCACTTCGACACGCTGCCGCTCGGCCGGCCGCACCGCGCTTGGACGGTCGACGACCTGAAGGCCTGGCCGGAAAAGCTCGGCGCGGCGCTGTATGAGTTGCCGATGCGCGAGATCGGCGGCGTGCTGCCCGACTGGCAGGAGCTGAAGGCGATTAAGGAATACTGCAGCACCGAGCGCATCCACCTGCATCTCGATGGCGCGCGGCTGTGGGAAGCCGCCGCCGGCTACGGCCGGCCGCTCGACGAGGTGTGTGCCGGTTTCGATTCGGTCTACGTGTCGTTCTACAAGGGTATCGGCGGCATGGGCGGCGCGATGCTGCTCGGCAGTGCCGACTTCATCGCCCGCGCGGCTAGCTGGGCGAAGCGGCTCGGCGGCAACGTCTGGCAGCGTTCGCCGTACGTGATCGCCGCGGCGCGGCAGTTCGACGAACGGCTGGCGGCGATGCCGCGCTACGTCGAGCGGGCGCGTCAGGTGGCACGAATCCTCGGCGAATTCCCCGAGCTGACCGTGAACCCGGCCACGCCGCAGTGCAATCTGTTCCATGTCCACCTGAAGGTCAGCGAGGCGGCGGCCACCGCGGCGCGCGACCGGCTGGCGCACGACTACGGCGTCTGGCTGTTCGGCGGCGTGCAGCCGGGCCTGTTGGCCGAATCGAGTTACTTCGAGTGGTACGTCGGCGACAATCTCTTGGCGCTGTCCGACGGCAAGCTGCGCGAAATCCTGATGATGTTCATCGCCGAACTGGCGCGCGGCTGAGCTGTCTCGTGTGCCCATGAGCAAAGCCCGCAGATGCGGGCTTTGTCGTTGCTGGGTTACCTGCCGGTCAAATGACGTCCGGAGCCGGACAGGCTTCATCTATCCGGAGTGCGCCAGGAAACAGCGGGGTTCCCATCCCAATGCGGAGCTATCGCGAAGATCGCCGCCGCCATGGCAATCACCGAAGAGAACATCAGCGCCAGCGAATAGCCGCTGGTAAGAATCGCACGAGAGTCGGAATCCAGGATGGGCAGAGACGCGGAATGATAGGAAGCGATGCCAATCAGCGTCGCAATCCCGATCACGGCGCCGAATTGCTGCGCGGTGTTCAGCAGGCCGGATGTCAGGCCTTCCCGACCTTCCATCGAGTGCGTGCCGGCCAAGATGCTGGTGGTGATGGAAACGATAGGCAGCCCAATACCAACGATGAGCGTCGGCCCCAGCACATCGGCAATGAAGCTTCCCTGCCAGCTGAGGGCCGAAAGCCAGCCCAGGCCGAGTGCGACCATTATGAAGCCGAACGTCATCGTGCAGCGCAGGCCAAGAAAGGCGATGAGGCGCGGCACCTGCGAGGCGGTGGCGATAACCACCCCGCAAAGTGGCAGCAGTCCCAGGCCGGCTTCCATCGGCCCGAAACCCAGCACTTCCTGCAAATAGAGATTCACGATGAAGAACATGGGGAACAGCACGATCTGACCCAGGCCTGCGAGCAGGTTGGCCTTCACCAGACCCGTGTTGCGCCATACATCCGGAGGCACCAGCGGAGACGCGCTACGCTGCTGTCGAATGCTGAAGGCGATCAGCAATACGCCAGCTAAAGCCAGGGTGGCGTAGTTTAAAGCGGGCTTGCCACCTTCGTCGCTCAAGGAAATCAGGCCAAATGCCAGGAGAGCCTGCCCGCTCATCAGGAGCAGTGCGCCCAGGAGGTCGATCGGCGACGGGCTACGCTTGTCGGGAACCTGCGATAATACCCTGTTCGAGAGCGCCAGTAGCAGGGCGGCGGCGATCACGCTGATCCAGAACGTAGAACGCCATCCCCATGACTCGGTCAGCAAGCCGCCCAGCACCGTGCCGGCGGCCCCGCCCGCGCCCGCCATGGCCGCGAGCAGGCCTAGGGCGCGCTCGCGGGCCTCGCCATCGAACACGGACAGGACCAGCGCAAAGCTGGCCGCCGCCGACATCGCCGCCCCGATGCCCTGTATGGCTCGACCTGCCACCAGCAATTCCGGGCTCGGAGCTAGCGCCGCCAAGGCAGAGCCAAGCGCTAAGGTGACAAGTCCTAGGCGAAAGACACGCGTCTTCCCCGTGATGTCGGCCAGCCGTCCACCGAGCAGCAGTACGCCACCAAACGCGATCAGATACGCATTGGCAATCCAGGACTGGCTCGTAGCCGTAAAGCCCAGGTCTTGCGCTATTGAGGGCACCACGACATTGATGATGGAGGTGTCCACCAATAGAAGAAACTGCGTGCCGGCCAATAACCATCGAATCCGCGAAAGATTCATCGTGTTGCTTCCCTTTTCAACTTCTATTGTCACTGAACCGGCTTACCCGCAGCGCGACTCACGTCGAGCGCCTGCCTCGCAAAGCGTGCGTATTCTTCAGCTTGACCGGTAAACGTCATCTGAGTCAGATACACGTGCGGAGCCCCTTGATAGAACTGCTCGTAATGGGCGTGGCGGCTGGCAAAATCAGACCCGGTCGCGTCCCAGACCAGCTTCATCAGGCGTATCCGTTCATCGGACGACTGCCCCGATGAACGGATGAACCGCCGAAGCATCGGACCGATGTCGGGGTGATCGAGGTCGTGGATGGAATCCGGCAGCTGTATTAGCGCCCCGCCGGAAAGCATCCTCAACTCGTGGATAAATTTAGGGTAAATCTCGCCGGCCAATATCCGTTGGGCATAGGTGATTTCCCGGTTTAGACGAACCGCACCTTTATCGTCTGCCTTGGTTTCGTAGCCGGCCTCGGCGGCGAGCACCGTCGACTTGGCGAGCTGGACGTAGCCTAACAAACGCCCGAGTTGGGTTCGAACCAGCGGATTGCCCGCCATGCCATTGCTATCGCAGACGAGAGAGGCGAGCCCGGCAAGGAATTCCAGCTTTGTCCAGAACCGCACCGACGCCTGATGCGCCATATTGGTGTAGGCGGGTGTCTCCCACCACATGGCAAAGGTTCGGTGAACGTCGCGATAGGTCAACACCCTTTCCCAAGGGATGAAAACATTGTCCAAGACTAATAGCGCGTCGCTTTCATCAAATCGGGAAGAAAGGGGGTTGTCCTGCGCGCTGCGTGCGGCGGTCTCATACGAGCCGCGTGAAACAAGGCTGACCCCAGGCGTTCCTGGTGCGACGACAAAGCTCAGTGCGTAGTCGATATCGTCCGGAGATAGCGGCTCGATCGTTCCGACGATGATTTCGTCGGCAAAGACGGCGGCGGTTCCTATCGCTTTTGCGCCGCTGACAAAAATTCCGCCATCGGTTTCACGCACGGCGCGAACGCCGATATCATTATCCGGTCCCTGTTGTGCCAAGCTCTTTGTCTTGTCAATTTTCGGGTTGGTGATGGTGAAGGCCGGAAAGAGATCCTGGTCGGCAATTCTCTGGTAGAGCGAGAGCACATTGCTAGAGCCATCAAAGTCGCCTCCGGCGAAAACGTCAGTGCGGGCAGCAAAGCCGGCGAAGCCAGACGCCATATAGTCTGGCGAGCGCCCCAGGAATCCAAAACTCTCCTCCGCCCATTTCTTATGGGCGATCCGTTTCGAAATGAGGTCCTCATAACTGCGGGAAACCAGGAAGGACCGCGAGTGGCGAGCGTCGGTGCGCGGATCCTGGTAGGTGAGGGCATTCCTCCATTCCGGCTCCCGGCTCAGGTCATACAGACGTGCGAAGGATTGCGCCGCATTCCTGAATGCCGGCGATGACGCAATATTCTTTATCTTTTCGTTGCCCAGCCACACGGTCCGTCCATCGTCCAGTCCGGCCAGGTAGGCGGCTCCACTACGCACCATGCAACACCTCTTGTTTATTAAATTCGGTATCTCGGGTCTTCGCTTCAGGACCCCAGTAGGGTGAGGGCTCGTTGACCATCAAGCGTTCCATCGCCGATATCTTTGCGTATCGAGCCGCGATGTCTTCCAGTTCGCCTGGGCCAAACACGTCCTTGGGGTCCTTGAAGCCTTCCGGAGCGCGGGAGTTGGCGATATCAATGACGACTTCCGGACCCTTTTGACGATTGGCAATTTGCAACTCGGTCATTTTGGTGCGCCTATCCGCCTCATAGGCGGCTAGGGCCGTATCGAGGCGAGGGTGGACGCCGAGGTAATGGGCCAGGGCGCACGCATCAATGATCGACTGCGTGGCGCCATTCGACCCGATCGGGTACATGGCATGGGCCGCATCGCCGATCAGCACGATGGCGGCGTCTTTTGTCCACGTCGGAAGCGGTTCGCGATCGACCATCGGATAGACGAAGGTGTCCGTGCTACCGAGCATGATGGCCGCCGGCTCGATACCGGCAATCTTCCAGTCCTTGAATTCGAAGGCAAAGCTGCTCGGTCCCACTGGCAGGTTCCAGTCACCGCGGGCATAGCCTGCCTCGGGGTTTTCCGGTGCCGCTGCCGCCCAATTCAGCAGGACTTCATCGGTGCCTTCCCGCCGTGCCATCGGGTAGACCACAAACTTTCTAACCCTGTCCCCGGCGATAATCATCGAGCTGCCGGTAAGGAACGCCTTCCCCCAGACGGTGCCACGAAAGATCACCAGGCCATTTCCCGACGGCGGCCCTTCTTCGGGAGCGATAAGCCGGCGCACCGCGGATCGAATGCCATCCGCACCGATGATCAGGTCGGCTTCGTAGCGCACTTCCGCCCCGCTGACCCGGTCGCGACAGATGGCGACTTGGCCATCGTGACCCTGCCTCACGTCGACGACTTCCTTGCCCGCGTAAACGGCTTCCGGCCCGAGAGCCTGCACGACCTTTCTCAGCAGTTGCATCTGCAGCCAGCCACGGTGAATCGAGAGCTGCGGCCAGCGGAAGCCGGCGGCCTTGCCGCGGTCCTCGCGCCAGATGCGATCCCCATGGTGGTTCATATAAAACAGCTCACTCGTCTGGATGCAGATGGGAATGAGGTCTTCGAGCACACCGAGGGCGTCAAGCTCGCGAACGGCCTGCGGAAGAAGGTTGATGCCGGACCCCATGGGCTGAATGTCCAGGGAGCGCTCTACGATACGTATCTGGGTAAACCCCCGTGCATGGAGCGCGAGCGCTGCCGCCAGCCCCGCGATGCCCGCACCGGCTATGAGGATTCGTGTCGTCACGCATACTCTCCCTGAAGCTGTAGCTGGGGAGCCGCGACCGCCGAAGTCGGGCGCAGCGAATTTTGGTGCTGGTGTGAGCGCGGCCGAACTTGCATCAATTTCTCGTTTTCGCGGGTAAGGTCCAGGATCAATTTCAGCAGCTCCACCGGGGCGCCGCCGCTACCCTGCTCGTAGAGGCGAACTTCCGGGGCGTAGGCGCGCCGGGCAATGCCGATGTGGCGGCCTCTAAACACCTTCAGCAGGTAAAGCAGATCCGCCAGGCTGCTGGCGCTCTGGATAATTTCCTCGTCCGGTTCGCCGGCTTGCGCTTCGAGAAAGGCCGCCACTTTAGTGACCAGTGAGGTCTTGGTGGCATGACGGGCGTGGAAGTCACGCCAAGGCGGCAGGCTGTATTGAACCGATTCCAATAAGAAGCGGTTGTAGTCGGGCTGGTTTCGATCGGACGCCCATACGCAGAGGTCGACGAGCCATAATGGCGCCTGTGCCGCGGCCGGGCCGAGATAACTGACTCCGTTGACAGTTATCTCTTCGAAATAGGGGCGCATGACTTGAGCAAAAAAGACTGGCGAAACTCTCGAAGTAACTGAATCGATCGCTTCGACCATGGATCGGCTCGCATCCCCAAGCATCCCGACCATCGGTCCAAATCGGGCGTCTCTCGGGTTCATCTCGCTAAGCACTTCGCTAATGGACAGCGAAGCGCTTAGGTTCGGGAAGACGCGGACTACCGCGTCCTGCAGCCATAGCTCCTGCTCGTCATCGGTATAGGTTCGTCTGCGTTCACCAGGCGGGTTCCATGAGGTGTAGTGATGGACCGTATCCCGGGGAATCATATTGGTGTAGCGGCCAAGAGCGAGGAGCGGCGGCTCGATGCCGGGCACGGCGACAACCGGCTCAACGCCATGGCGTTTCAAAGAGCCGGCTACGATACCGATATCCCGCATCGCCGCCAGGGCGGCCTCGGCCGTCGCGATCCTGGTCGTCGTGATCTTGTCGACAAGAGACAGGAGAATCTGTACAAGCCCTGCAATATCGGCATTGCGATTCAATGCGGGTAGCGTGGCCAGCTTTTCATCGGCGTGCAGCGGGTCCTGACTTTGTATGGCCTTGATGTTGAAGTAGCAGTGTTCGTCGAATCGATTTGAATTTGGCAAAATCATGCGATATCTCCGGAGGTCGAAACGGCTTATTACCGAGCGGCAGTTTTCGACGCATGGTCTTCCGTTGGCGCGTGCCAAGCTTGACGCTGAGCCCACTCTCTTGGTGTCGTCGCCGTAATATCGAGTTTCTTTCGAAGTTCGATTGCGCCGTCTCTGAGCAGAGTCGACGCGGGGTTTCTGAACGCCCAGTGATATAGCCCGGCTACGCCTGCTGCCGCATCTGCGCCAAGAAATCCTGAAATCGAGCGCTCGAAGAGAGCGGGGTCGAGTGGCATATAGGACAAGGGCCGACCCAAGGAGCCGGAAAGTTCTATTGCCAGCTCCTTGCCCGTCAACGGCGTGGAACCAATTGCGATTGATTGCTCAGGGACGACCGCAATTTTGTGCGCCACATAGACGGCGTTGGCCAGGTCGGCGAGGCTGATCCATGAAACGCTTATCTCTGAAGGAAATGGGTAATGCAATTCACCCCGATTCTTCATGGCGGCGATTGACGCCGGTGCCAAGAGGTTTTCCAGATAGACCGCGGGTTGCAGGCAAACGGTAGGAATGCCACTCGAGCGGAGTATTTTCTCGGCACTTATCCGGGTATCGATGCCAGCGACGCCGGTTGCCTCGGCTGGCGTTCTGGTGTTGGCATTGAATACGAGACGTTTGACGCCGGCGGCGGTGGCCGCATTTGCTATGTTTTGCGCGTAACGGTTGACGACTGCTGGGTCGTAGACCAACGGGATGGTGATGGTGGCGTGAGTCACGCCGGCAAACGCCGCGGATAATGATTCCGGATCCGCTAGGTCGGCCACCGCTTTTTCAACGCCAGCGGGTACCGCGCTGCTTTCGGAACGAACAATTCCCCTGACTTTTTCGCCCCGGCTCAGCAATTCCCTGGCGATTGCCCCTCCTTGTGTACCGGCGACGCCGAGGACGAGGTGCTGTTTTTCTATGCGATTCGACATTTGATAACTCCTGAGTGTAGTCAACTTTGCTCAGGATTTTATTTGTTATGATATTGTATTATCAATTATGATTCCGCCTGGATTTTTTAAGAAACGTACAGAATGATCGACGCGTCTGATGTCTTGACCCATGTGCTCGACCCGCTACGCCTCAACGGAATGTTTCTCAGCCAGTGGGAGGTGAGCAGCCCTTGGGCGATCCAGGGGGCGCAGGAGCCTTGTGCGCTGATTCACTACATGGTGTCAGGCAGTGCCGCTATCTGTATTGAGGGGCAGAGGCCGGTGACTCTTGGTCCAGGCGACCTTGCCATGTTCCCCCGCGGCGACACCCATATCGTTGGCGACTCGCCCAATACCTTGCCTCAGCCCCTGGAGACGATTCTGCCCACACGCATTGCAGGGAAGTTCAGTCTCATCCATCTAGAGGGAGGAGGTGAGTCAGGAAGGATGCTATGCGCGGGTCTTCACTACGAGGCCGATGGTGTGCTTCCGCTCTATCATCTGTTGCCGTCGCTGCTGGTGGTGGATGCCGAGCAAATCGGCAAGGAACCGCTGTTAGCGCATACGCTCGACGGTTTGAAGCGGGAAATCATGGAACACCACGAGGGCCGGAACCTCGTTCTTCTGCGCGGTTTCGAGCTGGTGTACTTGCTGGGGCTGAGGGTTGCCCTGCGTGATACCGACTCTCTCGGAAGAGTCGCGGGTGCGCTGCGGCATCCCGGGATCGGGAACGCGCTGATCGCGATCTACGAGAACTATGATCATCCATGGACGCTCGAGTTGCTTGCCCAAGAGGCGGGGATGTCGCGCTCCGCCTTTGCGCAAACCTTCAAGCAGCTGATCGGCGAAGCCCCCGCGCGGCACCTGATGCGACGGCGCCTCGGCGAGGCGAGGCGCTTGCTCAGCGTAACGACACTGTCGCAAGAGTCGATTGCTAGGAAGGTCGGCTATGAGAGTGCGGTGGGGCTGCATCTGGCGTTTCGGAATCTTTACGGCACCACGCCGGGCGCCTTTCGCAAGAAGCATCAAGCCGAGATGCGAAACGCTAGCTGAGCTACTGCTGTGAGAATGGACGGGGCCCCTCTGCGGAGCGGGGGTGATAGGGGGCTCCAAATCACCTTTTCCGGCCAACATCTGAGTAACGATCGAGTTCCGGGCAGTTTCATCTCAAAAGGCCGCTATCCGCTACTGCGACTTATTAGAGCGACAAAGCGGGATGTCATGCCGGCGCTCCGGTTGTTCAGATGCTGCCGAGCACGCGGCGGCGAATCAGCCAATCCAGCGAGAACTTGCCCGGCCCGCGTGCCAGTAGCACCAGCAGCATGGCCGCCCACTGGATATGGGTCGGCCAGGCTAGCGGGTAGACGAAGATCTCGATCATCGCGGTCATGCCCAGCAGCACGGCGGCCGTCGGCCGTGTCAGCAGACCGAGCACCAGCAGCACCGGCGATGTGAGTTCGATGGTGGTGCCGATATAGGCGGCGAGTTCCGGTGGCAGCAGCGGCAGATGGTACTCGTCGGTGAACAGCGCCACCGTCGTCTCCCAGCTGGCGATCTTGGTCATCCCAGAGTTCCAGAACACCGTCGCGACCGCCAGCCGCAGCGGAATCGCCAGCAAGGCGTAGGGGATGCGGTCGAGGTATTGCAAGCCGCGCGCCAACAGGGTAATGAGCGGTCCCTGCGTCGATGAGGCAGGATGTTCGTTCATGGTCACTCCATTCACGGTTGCGCCGGCTCGGCGGAGGGCGTCAGGCCGAACCCGGCGAAGCGCCCGTGCGCCAACAGATCGGCCAGCACGACCTGGGCGTCGATGCCGGGATGATCATCCAGTGCGAGTCCCAGCGGTTGGTGCGCACACAGCGCGTGGACGAAGCGCCAGACCGCCTCGTCTACCCGGTCAATATCGACGCCCGACTCGCTCCGCTGCACGATCAGCCAGGCCGGCCCGCTCGACAGGTCGATCGTCGCCAGCGCTGCGTCGTCGTCATCCAGCACGGCGCGCCAGATCGAGTCGGCGGGAAATCCGGTGTGAATGAAGCCGACCGACGGGTGCCGCTCGAACCGGAGCCGGGCGTAATCGGCGGCATCGACCGAACTCAGCGACGCGATCGCCAGCGCTGGCGCATCGGGTGCGTGCAGGGTGCGGTTGACCGCCCATTCGAGGCGCGCCACATCGGCCAGGTACGGCAGCGAAGCGGCAGGCGCAAACCGTTCGAGAAAGGCGGCAAAATCGGCGCCGAACTCATTGAGATAGCTGCTGCGGGGTGGTTGCGTCCCAATGAAGTCCAAGGCGGCGGTATCGAAGAATTCGGCGCCGACCAGCCGGTCGACCGCGGGGTAGGACAGGCGCAGCGCTCGAATCAGGGTAAGCCTGAAGGTGTTGCGATAGACGGCCAGACGGTCGCTAGCAGCGATCCCGTCGGCGGCGATGTGCGCGCTGGCGTCGACGTCATCATGCTCGACGATGCTGCGCCGCATGGCGTCTTGCACCTCATGTAAGGACGGCATGAACATCCCTTTGTGCCGACTGAGCCAGGTAGCGATCGGCCTCAGCGGCCTCGGCGAGCAGCACTTCCAGCGGCGGGATGTTGGTATCCCACTCGATCAAGGTCGGAACCGGGCCGAAGCGGGCTAGCGCTTGTTCGTATAAAGCCCAGACGGCGGGGTCGACGCGTGACCCGTGGTCGTCGATCCGCAGCGTGACGCCGGAATCGAGCGTCGTGACCGAGTGGCCCGCCAGATGGATCTCGCCGATGGCGACCGGCGGCAGCGCATGCAGATAGGCCGAGGCATCCCAACCGTGGTTTTGCGCACTGACGTAGATGTTGTTGACGTCGCACAGGATCCCGCAGCCGGTACGCGCCGCGACGCTCGCCAGGAACTCCCATTCCGGAATCGTCGAATGACGGAACTGCAAGTAGGTAGAGGGGTTCTCGACCAGAATCTGCCGGCCCAGCTGGGTCTGCGTCTGATCGACGTGAGCACAGACGATGTCGAGCGCCTCCTCGGTCATCGGTAGCGGAAGCAGGTCGGCGAGATAGGTTTGCCCGACCACGCTCCACGACAGATGCTCGGAAATCAGCGCCGGCTCGATGCGTTCGATGACGCGCGCGAGCCGGTCCAGATGCGCCGGGTCGAGTCCGTCCGCACTACCGAGCGACAGCCCGACGCCGTGCAACGAGACCGGATAGTCACGGCGCAGGGTTTCCAGATAGCGTAATGGCGTGCCGCCGCCCATATAGTTCTCGGTGTGGACCTCCAGCCAGCCGATCGGCGGGCGCGTTTCGACGAACGCCTGATGGTGCGGAAAGCGCAACCCGACCCCTGCCGTAGCCGGGATCGGGCCGTGTGTTCCGCGAAAGTGAGTGCGAGGCAGGCTCATGTCCGCGTTCCTCGTGCTCAGGCCGGCTTCTCGCTCCCGCCCTCGATCTTGCTGCACACCCCGGCCGGCACCAGCACGAACGATTTCGTGTCGCGCGCCTGGGTCGCATGGCCGGCGCAAGAGTGGGCGCCCTCGGCACAGTCGTTCTTCGAAACGGCGTTGATCCCGTAGCACTTTTCGAGATGTTGCTTCTTCATCTTCGCCATGTTTTCCTTCACGGCCGGCGGCGCATTCGACATGTCTTGAGCGCTGGCCGGCGCGCCCTGCAGCGCGAGTGCGAGCCCCATGGCGGCGGACAGCGCGCTGGCGGCGAGGAGTCGATTGTCCATTGCATACCTCCTTCGAAAGAACGGCCCCGGTACGGAACCGATAACAAATACTTCGCTGGACGGACGCAAAAGGTTACAAGATGGGCGCCGGCGGATCGCCCGCGACGATGCAGTCCGGATCAGCGATGACGGCGCACAGGTACCAGAACGTTTCGGGACAGCATGAGGAGCGCCGTGAACAGCAGGACGCTGCCGAATTGCCAGACGATGACCATCAACGCCGCGTCTTCGGTATGGAAGAGTCGTAGCCCGGCGTTGGCGAGCGCCGCCGCCGACAGGCTGCCCCACAACACGGCATATGGGGAGCGCAAACGGGCGCCGCGCCGGATCGCCCACACGATGGCCAGCGCCGGAACCGTGCCGGTCAGCGCGATGGCCGGTACGCACATGAAATCGGCGTGAAACGCCATCCCGCTCAATCCGAAGCGCAGCCATTCGTCCCAGCATTGACGCCCCAGCGTCGCCATCCAGAGCCCTAGCGGAACGACGGGCGCCCACAGCTTCCAGCGCGCCTCTCCCGGAACGCACGCCACAAATGCCGCCCAACCGGCAAGCAAGGCGGTGGCAAGCGAGGCCAACTGTTCAGCCAGAAACACCGGATCGGCTACTTTCAGGGCTAGATCGGGGCGTATCCGCATCGCGACGACCACGGCGGCCGTGGCCGGAATCGACACCGCAAGCCACCCGAGCAGGCGCACAACAGGTGGGCGCAGACGCCGGACCGGCTTGAGATCCGCGACGAGCATGTCGATGAGTTCGTTGGTATCCATATCACTTGGTCACTGCCAGAAGTGCGCGCAGGGCCTTCAGCGCCCGGTGCGTCGCCACTTTGAGCGCCGCGACGCTCATGCCCGTCGCAGCCGAAGCCTGCTTGAGCGACAACTCTTTTTGCTTGAGAAGTTCGATCGCCTGTCTCTGGCCGGGGGGCAGCGTCGCGATCGCCTTTCTGAGGTCTTCGCTGTCTATCGAAGACTCCTGTTCACTATTCGCCGGTGCGTCGCTCAAGGTTACATCGAGCGCATCGACGGCAATTTCCCTCTTGTTCGTGCGCGAACACCGCCTCACCCCGTCGGCGACCCGACGGTGCAACAGGGTCAGCAGCCACGGCAGGAATGGCCGGTTCGGGTCGTAGGTGTGCCGAATCGTGTGGATCGTCAGCAGCGTTTCTTGCACCACATCCTCGAGGTCGGCCGGACTTCCTGACGGCCACCCTTGTCGTGCAAGCCGACGCAATAGCGGCGTGATCTCGCGCAGCAAGCGCGCGTAGCTGTCCTGATCGCCATGCTGCGCCGCGGCCATCAGCGACGCCCAATGTGAATCGTCTTGATGTATCACATCGGCTCTCCTCAAGGGACGCCTCATGAAACGGGGATTCTTGTGCGCTAAAACCGCTAGCCACGTTTGCGCAGGCTCTCATTAGGAAGCGCGTGAAACGAGTTCTTCCCGGTTTGGCGGGCTAGCCAGTGGCTCATCTTGCGCTTCGCCCCTGTTACAAGAACCGGCAGCGATCGTTTTCAAAACTGTCCATTCAGGCTATCGCGCAACCGGATGTCAGTCGCGCTCTAGCACCTGAATGATCGGGCAAGTGCCAGCGCCGGTGCCGCTATCGCATTCGTAGACCAAGCTGCTTAAGGCTTCACGCATGGCGGCAAGGTCCGTCAGTTTCCGCTCAATTAGCGCCAGTTTTCGAGCCGCCAGATCCCGCGTCTCGACGCACGCGCCTGCCTCACTGAGCCGCAACAGCCCGGTGACTTCGTCGAGCGTGAACCCCAGCGCCTGCGCGCGCTTGATGAAGCGCAGCCGCTTCACCATCTCGGCCGGATAGCGGCGATAGCCGCCCATCGGCTTGTCCGGCTCGGCCAGCAAGCCCCGGCGCTGGTAGTAGCGGACCGTCTCGACGTTTACCCCGGCCAGCTGCGCCACTCGGCCTATCGTCAACTGCTCGGCCATGCACAATCCCCTTGATTCCGTACCCGTGTACAGAGTTTAGACTGTCATTGACTGGCGAGTTCGGGGGAAGGGACATGACTGCATGGAATGGCAAGAGGTCGTTGGTGGCGGGCCTGTTTGCCGTGCTGTGGCTCGCACCTCGTGCCTGATGGCCGAGTTCGAAAGGCTCACCAAGGGCACGGCCCAGCACATCCCGAGGGCAACGGAAAGCCTCTGTCTTGAAACCTCGCTGGTTGATGATGTCGACCAAGCGTCACTTGAACAGTTTTGTCAGCGCCGCGTGCGCATCGCTGACCAGGGGCGACTCGCCGCGCGTCGGCGGCAGCAGGCGGAACTCGGCTAGCGGCAGCGGCGGCAGGCCCAGCTCGGCGGGGCATTCGGCCAGGCCCGGCCCGACGGCCGAGGCGTTCAGGCAGGAAACGCCGAGACCGGCGGACAGCGCCAGCTGCAGGCCGGCGACGCCGGAGGCGGTGTGGGACACCAGATAGGGGACCTTGTGGCGCGCCAGCAGCGCGGCGATGTATTGCTGCAGTGCGCAACTGGCCGGCAGTACCACCAGCGGCAGGGGCTGGCGCTGCTGTACCTCGCCCAGCTCCGCCGCCACCCAGACTAGCGGCTCGCGCCGCACCACCGTGCCTTGCTGCTGGGGCTCGGCCCCAGCGATGTGCCGGCCGTCCATGTCGACCAGCCGCATCGCTAGGCCGATGTCGAAGTCGCGGGCATTGCGCTCGATTACGGCGCTTTGCAGGATGGTCACGTGCAGCCGCAGCCGCGGGTGCTCCTCGGCGAAGCGCTTCAGTACTCGGGCGATCTCGCTCGGGCGGTAGTAGTCGGTGATAGCGAGGCACAGCTCGCCGTCCAGCGCCTGGCCCTGCAGGTCTTCGTAGGCGGCGGCGCTCAGCGCCAGGATGCGCTGCGCGTAGCCCAGCAGCTTCTCCCCGGCCGGGGTCGGCGTGGTGCCTTTCTTGCCGCGCAGCAGCAGGGGCTGGCCGGCGCGCTCCTCCAGCTTCTTGAGCTGCTCGCTCACCGTGGACTGCGACAGGAACACGCGTTTGGCGGCGGCCGAGACGCTGCCGGCCTCGGCGATCGCGACAAAGGTACGCAGCTGGGTCAGGTCGAAGTCGCGCATCATCATGTTTCGGTTTTGTCGATAGTTTTCATCATATTTTCCCGTTTTTCCGATGTAAAGGCCGTGCGTAGCATGGGGGGACCACAACGATTCATATCGAGGAAACCATGTCCGCCACGAGTCTGTCCGCCGTCCCCGATGAGCGCCGCCATCGCTGGAAGGTGCTGGGGGTCGGTGTCGCCGCCAATGCCAGCTTTTCTGCTGCCTTCTGGGGCATCCCCGCCACGGCGGTGCTGATGCGCGCCGACTACCATCTGAGCAATGCCGAGCTCGGCATGGTGCTCGGGCTCTTGGGGCTGGGCGTCGCGCTCAGCGAACTGCCGTGGGGGCTGCTCACCGATCGCTGGGGCGACCGGCGGGTACTGTTGACTGGCCTGGGGGCGACGGCGGCGGCGTTGGCCCTGATGGCGCTGTACGCCGCGCCGTCACCGTCGTCGGTGCCTGCCCTGTGGGTGCTGGCGATAGGGATGGTGTGGGTCGGCCTCCTGGGCGGCAGCGTGAACGGTTCGAGCGGCCGTGCGGTGATGGCCTGGTTCAGCGAGGGAGAGCGTGGGCTGGCGATGAGCATCCGCCAGACCGCCGTGCCGGTCGGGGGCGGGATCGGCGCCGTGATCCTGCCGGCGCTCGCATCCCGCTTCGGCTTTGCGGCGGTGTACTCGGTGCTGGCGCTGCTGTGCGCGGTGACGACACTGTTCACCTGGCGCTGGCTGCACGAAGCGCCGGAGGGCGATGTGCCTGCCACTCGTCCGTCGCGCATCACGGGCAGTCAGCGCGGACCGTTGCGGGACGCCCAGGTGTGGCGTCTTGCGGTCGCCATCGGCGTGCTCTGCACGCCACAGGTGGCGGTGCTGACCTTCGCCACCGTATTTCTGCACGATTTCGGCCACGTCGGTGTCGCGACGATCAGTGCCACCCTCGCGGCGGTGCAGCTCGGTGCGGCGGTGATGCGCGTCTGGAGCGGCCGGTGGACTGATCGACGGGGCAACCGGCGCGTGTATCTGCGCGCCTGCAGCCTGCTGACCGCCGGCGTGTTCGCGGTGCTGACGGCGCTGGTGCTGCTCTCGGGCGGCGTGCCGCAATGGCATGGGGCCACGACGGCGGCGATCATCGCCGTGCTGGTGCTGGGCGGCATCTGCGCGTCGGCCTGGCATGGCGTGGCCTACACGGAGCTCGCCACGCTCGTCGGCACCCATCGTGCCGGCACCGCGCTAGGCATGGGCAACACCTGCACCTTCCTGTCGCTGTTCTTCACGCCGCTGGTCATCCCCTTGCTGCTGGCGCAGTGGGCTTGGCCCGCGGTATGGCTGGCCGTCGGCCTGTGCGCCTTGCTCGCGCGGCCGATCTTTCCGCGCCCGTTGACCGCGTCGTCGATCAAGCCGGTCTAGCGCCGTGCTGGCGGGCCAGGGTTGGCCGAATTCCTCCGGCCCCCTTTTTTTGGCCACAGAATCCACAGAAAACGAGCCGTTGGCGAAGTTTCTGCGCAGCAAAAAACACAGACGAACCCCAACCACTCACCATCAGAACAAGGTCGTCAGCCGGGTTTCTTTCTGTGTTCTTCTATGGATTCTGTGGCTAGAAGGAATCGCGTCGCCAATTGTTCGAGCCCGATAGGGCGTTGTCGGCGCTTGGCGGGCCTGCTTATAATCGGTCGGCTATGTACCGACTGCTCCGGGTTTTTACGCTGATCGCCGCCGTTGCGCTGCTACCGATGCACGCTCCGGCGATGGCGGCTGCCAATCCAGAACGCCTTCGGATGGTGATGCCGGTCAAGCCGGCTAGCTCCCAGGCCAAGTCGGCCGAATGCGCCGGCATGACGCATGCCGACAAGGCCAAGAGCGCTGCGGTGGACGTCGATTGCTGTTCGCCGCAACTGGTGGCGCTACCGGTCTCACTGCCCAGCTGGGTCGCCGTCGCTACCGTGCCGCACCTCATCACCTGCGACGCCCGCCTGACCGAACGTTGTCTCTCCCCGCCCGAACGTCCCCCCGAAGCTGATTCCCGCTGTTTTGCGCTGTCTTTCGGCAGGCTTGCCTTGCCTGCCGTCATTGCCATTGAGCCGACCGCGTTGTCGCGTGCCTGACAGGCAGCCATGCTGCCGGCCAAAACCAGGAATCAGTCCCATGAAATCCCGTCAATTTGCCATTGCCGCCCTGGCCGTTTTTTTGCCGCTGACCCTGCAGCCAGCCTTCGCCGCCGCCAAGCTGGTGACGATGTACAAGTACAAGGGCTGCGAGTGCTGCGATAAGTGGGCGAAGCATCTCGAAGCCCGCGGCTTCACGGTGAAGACCGAGTTCCGCGACGACCTGACGCCGATCAAGCGCCAGGCCGGGGTGCCGCAGGAGCTCGGTTCCTGCCACACCGCGCTGATCGACGGCTACGCCTTCGAGGGCCATGTGCCGGCCGACCTGGTCGCCAAGGTGCTGAAGGACAAACCGAAGATCGCGGGGCTCGCCGTGCCGGGCATGCCGCTGGGCTCGCCGGGCATGGAGGTGCCGTCCGGCCAGAAGCAGCCGTATCGGGTAATGGCATTCAGTCGAGATGCTGTGCCGACTATCTACGCCCAGCGTTGATTTCGGGTTGAGCTGATCGTGGCGGCGGGTTAACCTGCGCCACCCCACCACAGGACTACTGCGTGGAACGTTCCCTCGCTTCCTCCCTCGGTCTGGCGCTGTTGTTGCTGACCACCCTGATGTTCAGCGTGCCGAGTTTCGGCGCGCGCCAGGATGGTGACGCCGTCGACCCTCCGGCCGAATCGGACGGCCAAAGCGCCAAAAGCGTCGCCAATGCGCTGGCCGGCGACATCCTGATGCAGGCGATGGGCCTGGTCGGCATCGCCTACCGCTTCGGCGGCAATTCGCCGGCGACAGGTTTCGACTGCAGCGGCATGATCCGCTACGTGTTCCAACGCTCAATCGGCATGGACCTGCCGCGCACCGCCGCCGAGCAGGCGCGTGCCGGCAAGGCCGTCAGGCGTGACGAGCTGCAGACCGGAGACATCGTGTTCTTCAACACCCGCGGCTTCGCCAATTCGCACAGCGGCATCTATCTGGGCAAGGGCAAGTTCATCCATGCGCCGAGCAGCGGCAAGAGCATCAGCATCAGCGACATGAACGAGTCGTACTGGACGACGCACTTCAACGGCGCACGCCGGGTGCTGCGCCAACCTTAACGCGGTTTTCTCTACCGCAGAGCCTCACGATCCTGACCGGCTAACCGGACGATCTGCGCTGAAGTTGCGGATCGCCACGCTGCTGCCGGGCGTTGACCGGTCATCGTTGCAATGCAACATGATCGGTGTAGAGTGACGGTTCTGATCCGTCCAATCGGGAGAGCTGTATGTTGTCGCAAACCTCTGCTTTTTCCGTTCTGCCCCCGGGGGCCGGTGCCGTGGCCGATTATTGGATCGACGCCTGGCAGCGCTCGATCCTGTTCTGGGATGCGCTGCGCGAGCGCGGCAACGTGTTTCTCAAGCATGCCTACTCGGGCAAACCGCCGGTGCTGGTGTTCGACTTCGAAGTGATCGTGGATGGGCGCGAGCTGGAGCATCCGGCCAACTACGCGCTGGCGGCGATCAAGCCGCCGGCCGAATGCCCGCCCACCGACCCGCACAAACGCCCGTTCGTGGTGATCGACCCGCGCGCCGGCCATGGCCCCGGCATTGGCGGCTTCAAGATGGACAGCGAGATCGGCATCGCGCTGCGGGAGGGCCATCCGTGCTATTTCGTGATGTTCTACCCGCAGCCGATGCCGGACCAGACCATGAGGAGCGTGGCGCTGGCCGAGAAGGTGTTCCTCGAGAAGGTGAACGAGCTGCACCCGGGCTCTCCCGGCAAGCCGTTCGTGATCGGCAACTGCCAGGGCGGCTGGGCGCTGGCGATGCTAGCCTCGCTGCACCCGCACCTGGTCGGCCCCATCCTCTTGGCCGGCTCGCCGTTGGCCTACTGGTCCGGCGTCGTGGGCAAGAACCCGATGCGCTACTCCGGCGGCTTGCTCGGCGGTACCTGGTCGGCCTCGTTCGCCGGCGACATCGGCAATGGCCAATTCGACGGCGCGTACTTGGTCAACAACTTCGAGAAGCTCGACCCGGCCAATACCTACTGGAACAAGCTCTACCGCCTGTACGACAAGGTCGACACCGAGCGCGAGCGTTTTCTCGAGTTCGAACGCTGGTGGGGCGGCCACTACATCCTCAACAAGGCCGAGATGGAGTGGATTACGCAGAACCTGTTCGTCGGCAACCGGCTGACCGCCGGCGAGCTGTACACCGCAGACGGCACACGCCGCATCGACCTGCACAATATCCGCTCGCCGATCATCGTTTTCGCGTCCTGGGGCGACAACATCACCCCGCCGCCGCAGGCGCTCAACTGGATTCCCGACATCTACGACAGCGTGGAAGACATCCGCGTCAACGAGCAGACCATCGTCTACTGCCTGCACGAACAGGTCGGCCACCTGGGCATCTTCGTGTCGGCCGGCGTGGCCAACAAGGAACACAGTGAATTTGCCAGCGCGCTCGACCTGATCGACGTGCTGCCGCCCGGCCTCTACGAGGCGGTGATCCAGGACACCCATCCAGATACGCCGGGATTGGAGTACGCCGACGGGCGCTACGTCATCCGCTTCGAGCCGCGCGACGTGTCGGACGTTCGTGCGCTCGACGACGGCCGCCAGGACGAACGGGCGTTCGAGGTGGTGCGGCGCGTGTCCGAGATCAACCAGAGCATTTACGACAACTTCATTTCACCGTGGGTGCAGGCGTTCTCGAATGACTACACCGCCGGCCTGTGGCGCCACCTCAACCCGGCCCGGCTCGAGCGTTTCCTGGTTTCCGACCTGAACCCGGCGCTATGGGCGTTGCGGCCAATCGCCGAGGCGGTGCGGACGCATCGCCAACCGGTCGCGCCGGACAACCCGCTGCACCAGGCGCAGGAGCAGGCGTCCGACGCCATCGCCGGAGCGCTCGACGACTATCGCGACATTCGCGACGCTGCCCAGGAGCATCTGTTCAAGACGATCTACGAATCGCCTTGGCTGGCCGCCATGATCGGGCTGCAACCGTCGCACGAGCGCCTGGCCGTAGCGCGCCGGCACAGCTGGGCGCACGATGAAATGCTGCGGCTCAAACGGGCCGCGCTCGACAGCGGCTTCGAGAACGGCTCGCTGCGCGATGGCTACTTGCGTCTGATGATCTACGTGGCGATCGGCACCGGTGTCGTGGACGAGAGGCCGTTCAACGGCATCCGCCGGGTGATGCGCGACACGGGCCTAGACAAGACCGTCTCGCTGGAACAACTGAAGGAGACGATCAAGCAGCAGACCTATCTGGTGCGCGCGGATGAAGAACGGGCGCTGAAGGGGCTGCCGCTGCTGCTGACCGAGCCGCACCAGCGACATCAGGCGTTCACGCTGACGCGCGATCTGTTGGAGCTGTGCGGCCCGATCAGCGCCGGCAAGGTAGAGAGGCTGGCGCGTGTGGCGCAGGTGTTGGAGCTGGACACCCAGGTCGAATCGGCCGTTGCGAGACTACTCCCCCGGGCTGAGCCGGTAGCGGTCAAGCCGACCACCGTCGCCAGCGAAACCAGCGCGGCGGTCGCCGAGCAGACCTTGGCAAGCAAGCCAGTCGCCAAGCGAACCACGAGCAAGAGCGCGGCGCAGCCGGCGGTTGCCAAATCCGCGGCCAAGCCGGTTTCCACGCCTAAGGCGTCCACCAAGGCCAAGCCCGAAGCGGCGCCAGCCAAAAGCAAGCCGGCCACGAAGCGTCAGGCTCCCGCAAAGCCGGCGGTAGCCAAAGACGCCGCGCCTGCGGTTGCCGGCGAGACCGACCCCGCACCGACCAAGCCGACCCCCGAGTCAAGTTGACCCGCAAGCCATCGACCATCGACCGCAAACGGCGCCTGAGGCGCCGTTTTTCTTTGCGAGGGGTATTCCGTTTCCTTGATAACGCGCGGCGCTAGAGCCGCCATGCTTTTAAGGCCAAAAGCCAGTACCAACGGGCTTTTGAGCCATCGGAGAACTGGCTCCGGCAGGTTTAAACCGTTCGTCATCCCGTCCTGCAGAGGGCGCATCGCTGCCTATAGTTGGAACTCGCTGAACTACTGAAAGTGGGGTGGCGATGGATGCACTGAAGTTGTTTGAGTTGATGTTGCGTGAAGAGGGCGCCGTACCGGCCCCGTTGTCGAATCTGCATGTCGTGGCGCTGCTGGCGGAAAATCTGGCAGCGATTTCGCCAAAACTGACACAGTCTGAGTTGTCTCGCATGATTGCGGTGGGGGCGCTGATGTGCCGCCACAGCGAGCCGGGGCTAGCCCTTGAGCTGACGAACAGTATGTCCGAATTGTCGGTGCAGCGATCCTATAGTCCACCGTCCTTGCACTGACAGACCCTTCCCCGTCGTGACGGGTTATTGCCGCCTTATGGGTGGCCAGGCAGTGAAAACGCCCCGCAGATGCGGGGCGTTTGTCATGCGGCGTTCGGCCAACGTGGATGTTACTGATAGGTGAGCTCGTGCGCCTTGCCCCAGAACACCCGGTAGGCGAACACGGTGTAGCCGAGGATGGTCGGCAGCACCACCGCCGCACCGGCCAGGATCACCTTCAGCGCCTCGGGGCTGCTGGCGGCCTGCCAGATGTCGAGCTGGTCGATCACCAGCTGCGGGAACACGCTGTACGCCAGGCCCCAGAACGCCAGCACCACGATGCCGACGGTGCAGCCGAACGGCAGCCAGCACAGGCTGTCGTTGCCGGCGGCCTGGCGACGCGCCAGCCGCGGCAGCGACAGCGCCAAGATCACGAACAGCGCGAGCGAGATCAGCGGCAGCGGCAGCAGCAACAGGAAGTCCGGCAGCACGAACCACTTGTCGGCGATGCGCTGGCTGACCAGCGGGGTGATCATCGACACCGCCAGCACCGCCAGCGCCGCGCCGGCCACGCTGTGGCGCGCCCAGTCGATGGCGCGGGCTTGCAGCTTGCCTTCGGCCTTCATGATCAGCCAGCCGGCGCCGAGCAGCGCATAGGCGGCGGTCAAGCCCACGCCGGTCAACAGCGAGAAGCTCCACGCTTCCAGCCCCGGCGCAAAGCCGGTCAGGTAGCGGCCGAGCATCACGCCCTGCGACAGCGAGGCGAGCAGCGAGCCGGCGGCGAAGGCGGCGTTCCACCACGGCTTGTGGTCGGCGTGCGCCTTGACGCGGAAGTCGAACGCCACGCCGCGCAGGATCAGCCCCAACAGCATCAAGGCCACCGGCAGGTAGAGCGCGCCGAGGATCACCCCGTGCGCCATCGGGAAGGCGGTCAGCAACAGGCCCACACCAAGCACCAGCCAGGTCTCGTTGGCGTCCCAGAACGGGCCGATCGAGGCGATCATCATGTCCTTGTCGTCTTCGTCGGCGAAGGGCAGCAGCACGCCCACGCCCAGGTCGTAGCCGTCGAGGATTACGTAGATCAGCATGGCGAGAGCCATCAGGCCGGCGAAGATCACCGGCAGCCAGTAAGCAGCAGTCATGCCGTCACCTCCTTCAGGTTGGCCGAAGGCTGGGCGGCGGGTTTGCCGGCCTTGCGGGCAAGGTAGAACAGCACGGATACGTAGGAGAGCAGCAGTACCACGTAGAGCGCCAGGTACATGATCAGGGTGGCCAGGATCATCGGTGCCGGCACTTTGGATGCGGCCTGCGCGGTGGTCAGCACGCCGTACACCAGCCACGGCTGGCGGCCCATCTCGGTGACGTACCAGCCGGCCACGGTGGCGAACCAGCCGGAGAAGGTCATGGCGATCAACAGCCGCTGCATCCAGATCGCCAGCTCACCGCGTTTCTTCAGCTGCCAGGCGCAGAGCCAGGAAGCCAGCAGCATCAGCATGCCCACGCCGACCATCACGCGGAAACTCCAGAACACCTTGGCGACCGGCGGGTGGCCGTCCTTGAATTCGTTCAGGCCTTTCAGCTCGCCGTCGAGCGAGTGGGTCAGCACCAGGCTGGCCAGCTTCGGCACGGTGATCGCGTAGTCGTTGCTGCGGGTTTCTTCGTTCGGCAGCGCGAACAGCGTCAGCGGCGCGCCTTGCTCGGTGTGCCACACGCCCTCTACCGCGGCGATCTTTTCCGGCTGGTGATGCAGGGTATTGAGGCCATGCTGGTCGCCGACGACAATCTGCAGTGGGATCAGCATGGCGGCGAGGAATACGCCGCTCTTCAGCGCCTTGGCCACCGCCGGTACGCGGTCGCCGCGCAGCCAGCGGTAGGCCGACACGCCGGCAATCAGGAACGACACGGTCAGGCCCGAGGCGAGCAGCATGTGGGTCAGCCGGTACGGCATCGACGGGTTGAAAATCACCTCCAGCCAGTTGGTGACGTGTGCCTGGCCGTTGATCATTTCGAAGCCGGCCGGGGTCTGCATCCACGAGTTGAGCGCGATGATCCAGAACGCCGACACGGTGGTGCCGCCGGCCACCAGCACGGTGGCGAGCGTGTGCACCCGGTTGCTGACGCGCTGTTGGCCGAACAGCATGATGCCGAGGAAGGTGGCCTCCAGAAAGAAGGCGGTCAGCACTTCGTAGGCGAGCAGGGGGCCGGCGATATTGCCGACGGTCTGCATATAGCCCGGCCAGTTGGTGCCGAACTGGAAGCTCATGGTGATGCCGGACACCACGCCCAGCGCGAAGGTCAGCGCGAACACCTTCACCCAGAATCCGTAGGCGTCCATCCAGGCTGCATCGCGGGTCTTGTTGTAGCGCAGCTTGAAGAACAGCAGCATCCAGCCCATCGCGATGCTGATGGTCGGGAACAGGATGTGAAAGGTGATATTGGCGCCGAACTGAATGCGCGCCAGTACCAGGGGATCGAGTTCCATCAGGCCTCCTCGCCGCCGTTGCGGCTTGTCTTCTTGGTGAGCGACTGGGTGAACTGCAGCACCTTGGTCACCTTCGAGCCGAGTTTCATCAGCCGCTGCAGCGTTTCCACGTCCAGGTTTTGGATATCGGAGAACCAGCTGGTCACCAGTTCGATCAGCAGGTACATCTCTTTCATGCGCGCCTGCGCGTGCAGTTCGGCGTCGCTGGCCGGCCGCTCCATCATCGCGCCGCGCAGCATGGTCAGCGTCGGCTCGACCTCGCGCTTCTTGCGCTCTTCGGCCAACGTTCGGAAGATTTCCCAGACGTCGTCCGGCGTCGAGAAGTACTCGCGACGATCGCCCGGGAAATGCTGCAGCTTCACCAGCCGCCAGGATTCGAGTTCTTTCAGCCCCATGCTGACGTTGGAGCGCGAGAAGCCCAGGCTTTCGGCGATTTCGTCGGCGTTGATCGGCTTTTCGGACACATAGAGCAGGGCGTAGATCTGCCCGACCGTGCGGTTGATGCCCCAGCGGCTGCCCATTTCACCGAAATGCAGCACGAAGGATTGGACGAGCGGAGGTGTGTTCATGATTTTCGCAATTTTCAGTAATTTCTGAAAGTTTGATAAATATCATAAGTTGTCGGTTTTGCGGGGTCAATGGGATGGGTGAAAAAGACTGGCGGGAGGGGGGAAGCGAGGCGTGTCGGGGCCTGATGCCGTTGGGATGGGCATGAAGACAGCAATCGGCTGGGCAAGGATGCACGCGGTCGCTGATGAAGCGCAGGGAGGATTAACGGGTGAAATAGAAGGGTGGCTGACGCGTCTTCGTAAGAAGAAACGCCGTCCGTGACTACGAAGGACGACCGGTGAAGGTTGGCCGAACGGCTAGGCACTGTCGAGCAGCTGCCGGCCCTTGTCGGTCAGCCACAGCCGGCGCCGCGCGCCGTCCTCGCGCAGCTCGATCAAGCCCGGCCCCGGCAGCGTCGGACTGTCGCCAAGCGCCGCCAAGAGCCGGAACAGCTCGCTCTGACCTAGGCCGAGCGTCTTGCAGGCGCGCGGCAGCGACACGCCGTCGTGTTCGGCCAACAGCGCGAGCAGGGCAAGGGCGTGGTCCTGATTCATGAGGCTGCGTGGTTCATCGGGCTGGTCGATTCATGCGACTCAGGCCGAGGCCGGGCTCAGGCGCACCGGGATCGACTTCGACGCCGGGGTGCGGGCCCTGTCGGCGAAGTTGGACAGCGGCACTAAGCCATTGGTCTCGGGGAAGTAGCTGGCGAGGCAGCCCTCGGGGATGTCGTATTCGACCAGCAGGAAGCGCCGCGCCACCCGCTCGCCGTCGTCCCACAACGAGGTCATGTCCACCCACTGGCCGGCCACCATGCCGAGCCGCGCCAGGTCCTGCTTGTTGATGAAGCAGACGCGGCGATGGCCGAACACGCCGCGGTAGCGGTCGTCCAGGCCATAGACGGTGGTGTTGTACTGGTCGTGGCTGCGCACCGTCATCAGATTGAACAGTGGGGCGCCATCCTTCGGCGCCGCGAAGCGCTGGCGATCCGGCAGCGGGTGGGCGATCAGCCGCGCGCGGGCGCCGGCGGTGCGCCAGCGCTGTTCGCGCGCCGCGTTGCCGAGGTAAAAGCCGCCCGGTACGTGTACCCGCGCGTTGAAGTCGGCGAAACCGTCGACCACCTCGGCGATCTTGTCACGAATGCGGTCGTAGTCCTCCACCAGCCACAGCCACGGCGTCTTGCTCGCCGGCAGCGTGGCGGAGGCCAGGCGCGCGACGATGGCCGGCTCCGATAAAAGGTTGGCCGAAGCCGGCGCATTCATGCCGGTGGAGATGTGCACCATGCTCATCGAGTCTTCCACCTTCACGCCCTGCACGCCGCCCGCCTGGCGGTCGATCTCGGTGCGGCCGAGGCAGGGAAGGATCAGCGCCTGTTCGCCGTGCACCAGGTGCGAGCGATTGAGCTTGGTGGTGACGTGCACGGTGAGACGGCAGAGGCGCAGCGCCTGGTGGGTGCGCTCGGTGTCCGGCGTGGCGGCGGCGAAGTTGCCGCCCATGCCGAAGAACACCCGGGCTTCGCCGGCGAGCATCGCCTCGATCGCACCGACCACGTCGTGGCCGTGCTCGCGCGGCGGGGCGAAGTCGAACGCCGCGCCGAGCTTGTCGAGGAAGGCCGCCGCCGGCTTCTCGTTGATGCCCATCGTGCGGTCGCCCTGCACATTCGAGTGACCCCGCACCGGGCAGGCGCCGGCGCCGGGCTTGCCGATATTGCCCTTGACCAACAGCAGGTTGACGATCATCTGGATCGTCGCCACCGAATGGCGGTGCTGGGTGATGCCCATGCCCCAGGTGCAGATGGTGGCGCTGCTGTTTCGGTACACTGCCGCTGCCTGGCGGATCTGCGCCTCGGAGAGGCCGGACGATTCTTCCAATGCCGGCCAGCCCTCGGCCAGCACTTCGGCGCGCAGCTCGGCAAAGCCGTCGGTGTGCTCGTCGATGAAGGCGTGGTCGACGTCGTCGGCCTCCAACAGCGCCTTGATGGTGCCCTTGACCACGGCCAGGTCGCCGCCGATGCGCGGCTGGAAGTACAGCGATGCGAGTTCGGTGGCACCGCCGGTGAGCATCTCCACCGGGCTTTGCGGATCGGTGAAGCGCTCCAGCCCCCGTTCCTTCAGGGGGTTGAACACCACGATGCGGCAACCGCGCCGCGCCGCGTCGCGCAGCTCGCCGAGCATGCGCGGGTGGTTGGTGCCGGGGTTCTGGCCGAAGATGAAGATCGCCTCGGCGGCCGCGAAATCGTCGAGCGTGACGGTGCCCTTGCCGACGCCGATCGCCTCGCTCATCCCGACGCCGGACGGCTCGTGGCACATGTTCGAGCAGTCGGGCAGGTTGTTGGTACCGAATTCGCGGGCGAACAGCTGGTACAGAAACGCCGCCTCGTTCGAGGTGCGCCCGGACGTGTAGAACAGCGCCTCGTTCGGGTGGTCGAGCGCGTTCAGCTCGCGAGCGATCAGCGCGAACGCGTCGCCCCAGCCGATCGGCAGGTAGTGGTCGCTGACGGCGTCGTAGACCATCGGTTCGGTGAGCCGGCCCTGTGCCTCGAGGAAGTAATCGTCCTGTTCGGCCAGCCAGCTGACCGAATGCTCGGCGAAGAATGCGGCGTCGACGGTGCGCTTAGTCGCCTCGGCGGCGACGGCCTTTACGCCGTTCTCGTAGAACTCGAAGGTGGAATGGTGGTTGCGGTCGGGCCAGGCGCAGCCCGGGCAGTCGAAGCCGTCCGGCTGGTTCGAATGCAGCAGGGTGGCTACTCCCTTGGCCAGGATGCCCTGTTCGCTGATGTGCTTGAACGAGCTCTTCAGGGCGCCCCAGCCGCCGGCCGGCTGCTTATAGAGTTTGATGCGCTGAGTCACGGTGTCGACGTGGATGATCGGTAGATGGTCCGATTATCGCAGATCGATGGGAAGGTTGGCCGAAAGGGTGCTATGAAGAGTGCCAAGACCAAGTGCATCAGCGGAGCATTAGTATGCCTATTGAGAATGACGGCGATCCAGTTCGCGGCCTGGGTTTTGTGGCTTTATATGCTGCGTATCTCGAAGAGCAGATTGATGATCTTCTCTTCTTGCTTGGGCCAGTCGAGGCTTTTCCAGAAGCAGAACAGCGTTGGTCGGTTAGCAGGAAGATCGAGAAAGCTAAACGAGTGATAGCTAGTCTAATGTTTGAATATCGCGACAGCCTGCGTGCAGATCTTGATGCCTCGAGGGAGTTATTTGAGCAGCGAAACGAGGTCATCCATGGACGGATTTACGCTGGGTTCGACCGACAGGATTTCTTGAAGTCTGGGCGACCAAACATTCCTGATCGAGAGATTGATGCGGTTGAGTTGTACGAGTTAGCCAACAATCTCGCTGAAATCTAGGCTGCGATACATAGGCCAATGATCTTCCAGATTCCTCGGGCTATTGATGCTTTAAGTTGACGCACCGTTATGACTCCAAAGGGCAGCCTTTCGGCTGCCCTTTTTAATTGATCATTCGGTCAATATTAATTACAGCGCCGCCAGCGCCTGCTCTAGATCCGCGATCAGCGCCGCCTCGCCCTCGATGCCGACCGATAGCCGGATCAGGCTGTCGTCGATGCCGAGTGCGGCGCGGCGTTCTGCGGGTAGGCCGGCGTGCGTCATCTTCGCCGGCACGCACACCAGGCTCTCCACCCCGCCCAGGCTTTCGGCCAGCGTAAACAGCTTGCTCTTGGCCAGCACTCGTTGCACCGCGGCCGCGTCTCCACGCAGGCGGAACGACACGATGCCGCCGTAGCCGTTCTGCATCTGGCGGCGTGCCAGCTCGTGCTGCGGGTGGCTTTCCAGTCCCGGGTAGAACACCCGCTCGACGCCCGGCTGCGCTTCCAGCCAATGCGCGATGGCGAGTGCGTTGCGGCTGTGCTGCTCGACGCGCAGCGCCAGCGTTCGGATGCCGCGCAGCACCAGGAAGCTCGGGAACGCGTCGAGGATGGCGCCGGTGGCGTTGTGCAGGAACGCCAGTTGTTCGGCGAGGTCCGGGCGGTCTTGCGACACCACGGCGACGCCGGCGATCACGTCGGAGTGGCCGTTCAAATACTTGGTGGCCGAGTGCAGCGCGATGTCGAAGCCGTACGCGAGCGGCTGCTGCAGCACCGGCGACGCGAAGGTGTTGTCGGCGACCGAGATCAGGTTGTGGCGCTTGGCGATGGCGGCCAGCGCGGCGAGGTCGGCCAGCTTGTTGAGCGGGTTGGACGGCGTCTCGACCCAGAGCAGCCGGGTGTTCGGCCGGATCGCCGCCTCGAGCGCGGCCAGATCGGCCGAGTCGACATAGCTGACCTCGAGGTTGGCCGAAGGCTGGCGCACTCGGTCGAACAGCCGCACCGTGCCGCCGTATAGGTCGTCGATCGCGACGACGTGGCTGCCGGCCGGCAACAGGTCGAGCACGGTGGCGATCGCCGCGAGGCCGGAGGCGAACGCGTAGCCCTGGCGGCCGCCTTCCAGCTCGGCGACCGCGCGTTCCAGCGCCTCGCGGGTGGGGTTCTGCGAGCGCGAATACTCGTAGCCGGTGTGCTCGCCCGGCGCGTGCTGGCGGTAGGTCGAGGTGGCGTAGATCGGCGGGATCACCGCGCCGAACGGGTCCTGATGCTGGCCGGCGGTGACCGACAGGGTGTGGAAGTCGCTCATGGGGATTCCTTGTCTGGCGGCCGCGCCCGGGTCGGGCGCGGCCGTTTTCGTGTTAAGAGGCGCTGAGAAACTCCAGCGTAGCGGTCCTGCTCGACACCCTGCCGCAGACAGTACAAGTAGTACGGCAAGGCCGGGGAACAACGCCGGGAGGGGTTTGTCAGTGGTTCTCGTGGCGGGTCACCCGCTGGCGCCAGTAGTTCAAGAGATCGGTCTGCGTGATCAGCCCGATATAGCGGTCGCCGTCGATCACCAGCGCGGTCAGGTCCTCGCTGAACACCTGCAGTAGGTCCTGCAGCGAGGCGTCGGGCGGCAGTATGTGCACCTGGCTCGTCATCGCCTTCGAAACCGGCTCGAGGAAGTGCTCCGGCTCGCCGTGCACGAACACGAGCAGGTCCCACTCGTCGAGGATGCCGACCACGTGGCCGTTGTCGAGCACAGGCACCTGCGACACGTCGTAGAGGCGCATGCGCTGGTAGACCGCGGTCAAGGGCTCGTCCGGCGTACACACGATCGCCTCGCCGCGCGCGTACTTGCGCGGGATCAGATCGGTGATGTCGCCGACCTTCGGCAGCGCCAACAGACCCTGGTCGAATAGCCAGTAGTCGTTGTAGAACTTCGACAGATACTTGTTGCCGCTGTCGCAGACGAAGGTGACGACGCGCTTGCGTTCGGTCTGCGCGCGGCAGTAACGCAGCGCGGCGGCGAGCAGCGTGCCCGACGAGGAGCCGGCCAGGATGCCCTCGTGGTGCAACAGGTCGCGGGCGGCGTCGAAGCTGTCCTTGTCGCTGATGCTGTACGCGGTGCGCACGCGGCTGAGGTCCGCCTGCGGTGGCACGAAGTCCTCGCCTATGCCCTCGACCAGCCAGCTGCCGGGCTCGCCGTGCTCCCCGGTGTTGACCACGTCGGCGAGGATCGAGCCCGCAGGGTCGGCGAGCACGAACTCGGTGGCGGGCGAGTGCTTGGCGAAGAAGCGCGACAGGCCGGTGAGGGTGCCGCTTGTGCCGACGCCGACGACGATGGCGTCGACCTCGTGGTCGAGCTGTTCCCACAGCTCCGGCGCGGTGCCGGTCTCGTGCGCGAGCGGGTTGGCCGGGTTGTTGAACTGGTCTATGTAGAACGCGTCGGGCGTTTCGCTCGCGAGGCGCGCGGCCAGGTCCTGGTAGTACTCGGGGTGGCCCTTGCCCACGTCGGAGCGGGTCAGCACCACATGGGCGCCGAGCGCCTGCAGGTGCAGGATCTTCTCGCGGCTCATCTTGTCGGGCACCACCAGCGTCAGCTTGTAGCCCTTGCGCGCGGCGACCAGCGCGAGTCCGAGGCCGGTGTTGCCGGCGGTGGCCTCGATGATGGTGTCGCCCGGCTTGAGCAGGCCGTCGCGTTCGGCCGCCTCGACCATCGACAGCGCGATGCGGTCCTTGATCGAGCCGCCGGGGTTCTGGCTTTCCAGCTTCAGGTAGAGCTCGCACGGTCCGGTGTCGAGCTGGGTGACCCTGACGACCGGGGTGTTGCCGATCAGGGCCAGTAGGGAGGAGTAAGACATGGTGTCGTCCTGCTGCTTGTGAAAGGGGTCTTGTGGATCCCGAGATTGAGTTGCGCTAGGTTCTACCAGCTTAGAACACCGGTACCACCGCACCGCTGGTAGCGGCTGTCGATGAAGCGGCGCGCGTCGTTCGACGTCAGCGCGGCGAGCAGCTTCTTCAGCGCCGGGCTGTTCCGGTTGTCAGGCCGCGCCACCAGGATGTTGGCGTAGGGCGAGCGGCTGTCCTCGATGAACAGCGCGTCGCGGCGCGGCTTGAGCCCGACCTGCAGCGCGTAGTTGGTATTGATCAGCGCCAGGTCCACCTGGTCGAGCACGCGCGGCAGCGTCGCGCCTTCCAGTTCGCGGATCTGCAGCTTCTTCGGGTTGACGACGATGTCGCGCGCGGTGGCGAGGATGTTGTCCGGGTCGCGCAGCTTGATCAGACCCTGTTTCTGCAACAGCAGCAGCGCGCGCGCCGCGTTCGATGGGTCGTTCGGTACCGCCACCACCGCGCCGTCGCGCAGTTCGGAGAGCTTGGCGATCTTGCGCGAATAGGCGTCGAACGGTTCGACGTGGATCGCCGCCACCGATACCAGTTGCGTGCCCTTGGCCTTGTTGAAGCCGTCGAGGAAGGGCTTGTGTTGGAAGTAGTTGGCGTCGAGCTCCTTCTGCGCGACGGCGAAGTTTTCCTGCTGGCCGTTGGTGAACACCTTCACCTTCAGCTCGATGCCTTCCTTGGCGAGTGCCGGCTTGATGTACTCGAGGATCTCGGCGTGCGGCACCGCCTCTGCGCCGACTATCAGCGTTTCGGCGTGGGCGGCCAGGCTGAAAGCCAGGCCGACGAGTGTCGAGAGCAGTAGGGTCTTCATCTGGTTATTCCCTCTGTATAGGCAGATAAAGGTTGGCCGAAAGGCTCAGGCTTGCGCCTGCAGCAGCTCGGCGTAATGGCGTTCGGCGACGTCGGGGTGCGAGCGCAGCCGGCCCTTCAGCATGTTCCAGCCCACCTCGTAGAACAGTGGATTGGCCGGGTCGGTGGCCGGCCCCGGCGCCTCGGCGGCCAGATGTTCGGGCAGCGGCAAGAGCGGCACGGTGGCGTCGAGCCGCGGGCCGAGGAAGAACGCGACCGACAGCCGGTCGCGACCCGGCGGCGGGCTGACCACCCTGTGCACGGTCGCGCGCAGGTAGCCGTTCGACGCCAGTTCCAGCGATTCGCCGATGTTGACGACGAAGGTGCCGGGCAGCGGCGGTGCGGTGATCCAGCCGTCGGCGGTCTCTACCTGCAGGCCGGACTGCTCGTCCTGCAATAGCAAGGTCAAAAAGCCGCTGTCCTTGTGCGCGCCTACGCCTTGCTCGTCGGCAGCAGGCTCGGCGAGGCCCGGATAGCGGATGATCTTCAGGTGCTGGATCGGCGCCTTGGCGAACGCGTCGTCGAAGATGTCCTCCGGCTGGTCCAGCGCGGCGGCGAACGCGCGCAGCAGCCGGATAGCCACGCGGGTCGCGGCGTCCTGCCAGCCGATCAGCGCCGGGCGCAGCGCCGGCAGCGCCAGCGGCCACTGGTTGGGGCCCTGAAGCCGGCGCCAGGCCGGCGCTTCGGGCGGCGGGTTCAGCGCCGGCCGTTCGGCGCCGAGGTCGAGCTGTTCGCGCCAGTCGGGCCGGCCGCGGGTCAGCTCGCGGCCGGCCGGTGTGTAGCCGCGAAAGTGCGGCGAGTGGACCATCTCGATCGCGCGCTTGTCGGCGTCGGGCAGCGCGAAGAACTGGCGCGACGCGGTGAGCACGTCGTGGATCTGCTGGTCGGCGATGCCGTGCCCGCTCAGGTAGAAGAAGCCGGTGTCGCGTGCGGCGCGGCGCAGTTCGTCGAGGAAGGCGGCCCGTTCGGCCGGCCCGGCGTCGAAGCGGGACAGGTCGAGCAGCGGCAGCGCCAAGGTTGGGGGCTGGCTCATGGTGACTCTTCCGGATAAGCGGCGGCCGATGCCGCCGCTGACAGGGGGGGTTAGAAAGCCGGGATCACTGCGCCCTTGTACTTGGTCTCGATAAATTTCTTCGTTTCCGGGCTGGCCAGCGCGGCAGCCAGCTTGCGCACCGCGTCGCTGTTCTTGTTATCGGCGCGGGTCACCAGCAGGTTGGCGTACGGCGACTTGGTCTCGACGAACAGCGCGTCACGCTTCGGATTCAGCTTGGCTTCCAGCGCATAGTTGGCGTTGATCAGCGCCAGGTCGACCTGGTTGAGCACGCGCGGCAGCGTGGCGGCTTCCAGCTCCTTGAACTTCAGCTTCTTCGGGTTGGCGGTGATGTCCTTCACCGTAGCGGTGATATTGGTCGCATCCTTCAGCTGGATCAGGCCGTTCTGTTGCAACAGCAACAGCGCGCGGCCGGTGTTGGTCGGATCGTTCGGGATCGCCACCGTGCCGCCTTCGGCCAGCTCGGCGACCTTCTTCACCTTCAGCGAGTAGGCGCCGAACGGCTCGATATGCACCGGCTTGCTGGCCACCACCAGGTGGGTGCCGCGGTTCTTGTTGAACTGGTCCAGATACGGAATGTGCTGGAAGTAGTTGGCGTCCAGATGCTTGTCCTCGACCTGCAGGTTCGGCTGGATAGTCGTTGAACACCTTGATCTCGAGGTCGACGCCTTCCTTGGCGAGCTGCGGCTTGATCGCCTCGAGGATCTCGGCGTGCGGCACCGGCGAGGCGGCGACCACCAGCTTGACCGGGTCGGCGAGGGCGGTGGTGCTGAGGACGAGGGCGGCGAGCAGGGTGCTGGCGAGGGTGCGTTTCATGGTCGGTATCCTTATTGTGTGGTCTGTGCCAGCGAGCAATGGCAATCCAGGGCCGCTCACGGGAGCGGGCGGACGAAGGTCGGATTGGGGGAAGGTCTAGCGGCAACAACATCGGCGGCCGGGGGCGGCGCCGAGGCAAGCCACGTTGGCCGAAGCAGGCCAGCGTGCTGGAAGAATGGGTGAGGCGTGAATCCTGGGTGCGTTCATCACTGTAATCCCGGGGACCCGGCCGGGTGAGCCGGGGTGATGGGGCTGGGCGTCCGAGTGGGGAGCCTGTCTGAGTCGCAGTGTATCCAGTCTTCAATAAAACAAAAAGCGATATAAATCGATTTTTAAATTTCAAAAAGGTATATAAAGGAGGTCTGCCAGGCGGTGCCGAGGCAGCGATCAGGAGGAATAGGCCTGCGCCCCTGGCGAGAGCACTTTCATCGGCTCACAGACGAACAAAGAGGCACCTAAGGTGCCTCTTTACCGAACGCTGACCAGCGGGTGTGCTACTTCTGCTTACGCAGGAACTCGATCACTTCCTTGGCGGTGTTCTCGGAATGCTGTCGCAGGATCTGGGGCAGAGGGGTGCCGGATTCGCCGCGCAGCGACGCGATGATTTCTTCGTGCTCATCCAGCGACTGACCCCAGCGCGACTGGCCGATGTTGGCCGTGCCACGAGCGCGGTACACCTTGGACATCAGGTTGTTGTAGACCGAGGTCAGCACCGGGTTGCCGGCCGTGTCGACCAGCTTGGCATGAATGGCCTGGTTGGTACGGAAGTAATTCTTCTTGTCGCTCTTTTGGTAGAAAGCGAGCATGCGCTGATGCAAGGCCTCGATCTCGGCCAGGTCGGCAGGGGTGATCCTCGAGGCGATGAGTGTGCCGGCGAATTCCTCGAGTGCGTGCAGCATCTCGAACACCGAGCGCAACTCGTCGAGGTCGACCGAGGTGACGCGGTAGCCGACGTACTGTCGGTGCGACACCAGTCCCTCGGCGACCAGCACCTTCAGCGCCTCGCGCAGCGGGGTCTTCGAGATGTCGAACTTCTCGCAGAACTCGCGCTCGTTGATCTTTTCGCCCGGCGGCAGCTCGCCGCTCTCGATCATTTCGCGCAGCTCGCTGGTGACGAGGCTCGACATGCCGGAGGTACGCAGGCTCTGCCGTTTCAGCTGGGTTTCCATAGCGCAAGACTATTTAAAGCAATACTGTCATCTTAACAGGCGAGCCGGATCGCATGGGTCTTCCCCCTGGTCGACACGGTGTTCCTGAACGCCGAGCCCCTCGACACCGAGCCTTACCTTCTGCCCGGGTTTCAGATAGACCGGCTTCGGCTTCAGCCCCATGCCGACGCCCGCCGGCGTGCCGGTGGCGATCACGTCGCCCGGCTCCAGCGTCATGAAGCGGCTCAGATAGGCGATCAGCTCGGGCACCGGGAAGATCATTTCCGAGGTGTGGCCGTTCTGGTAGCGCACGCCGTCCACCTCCAGCCACAAGGCGAGCACGTTCGGGTCGGCGATCTCGTCGCGACTGACCAGCCACGGGCCGATCGGGCCGAAGCTGTCCGCGCCCTTGGCGAGCGCCCACTGGCCGCCGTCCAGCCCCTGCCAGCGCCGCTCGGTGACGTCGTTGACGACGCAGTAGCCGGCGACGTGCTCCAGTGCCGTGTCCGTCGGGATGTCGCGACCTGCCTTGCCGATCACCACGCCCAGCTCCACCTCCCAGTCGGTGTGGGTCGAGCCCGGCGGCAGCACGATGGGGTCGTTGGCGCCGGCGAGGCTGCTGGTCCACTTGCCGAACACGATCGGCTGCTTGGGTAGTGGCAGGCCAGCTTCGGCCGCGTGGTCGCGGTAGTTGAGGCCGATGCCGATGAATTTGCCGACGCCCTGCACGCAGGGCAGGACGCGGGCCGGCCCTTCGACCAGTGGCAGCGATTCGATGGGCTCTGCGGCGAGATGGACAAACCAGGCGTCGGAGTAGGGCATGCCTGAAAACGCGGCCAGCAGCGCGCTCGCGTCGCGGATACAGCCTTGCGGGTCAACCAGGCCGACGAGGTGCCGTCCCTCCTGTTCGATATGGACGACTTTCATGACGGGCTCCCAAAGAAAAGCGGGCCATGGGGTGGCCCGGACGGTGATTAGAAAAGTCTGACGGGTTAGCGCCGGGTGTTCAACAGCCGTTCGAGCGGCTCGGGCAGGCCTTGGTTCGGCTTGGCCGGCGGTTGGGTGAAGCTGCCCTTGACCGCCTTCTTAGGCTGCAGCCGGATCAGTCCTTCGAGCTGGGTGATCGCGCTGGACACGCCGTCGACCACCGGCACCGGCAACTGGTCGCGGATCTCGCGCGCCAGGCCGGCGAGCGGCGCACCGGCGATGATGATGACGTCGGCGCCGTCTTCCACCACCACCTGGTTGCACAGCTCCTTCAGCCGGCCGGCATAGTCCTGCTGCACGCTGCCGATGTCCTTTAACGGTTCCTCGAGCGAGCGGATGCTGGCCAGCCGCGTCGCCAGGTGGCTGCGCTCCACCGTCTCGCGGTACCACGCCTTGATCCGCGGCGAGATCGCGATGATGGCGAAACGTTGGCCGAGCGTCGCGGCGGTCATCAGCGCCGACTCGGTCAGGCCGACCACCGGCACGTCGAGCAGCTCCTTGATGCCCTGCAGGCCGGGGTCGCCGAAGGCGGCGACCACCACGCCATCGTAGCTGCCGTAGCGCTCGGCCGCGACGCAGGCGGTCGCGTAGCCGCCGACCAGCGCCTCGAGGCGCGTCTCGATATAGGCGACGCCGAGCGGGGCGGTCGCGACCTCGATCTCGGTACCGGGCGACGCGCTGCGGTGTGCCTCGCTCTCGATTAGCGACGACACGCTGTCGGAAATATTGGGGTTGATTACCAGGATTTTCATCTCGGGCCTTTCGGTATCAGAGGTCGAGCAATTGCGGCTTGCCGGCCGCGAGGAAGCGTCCACGGCCGAGCTCGGGCTCGAGGTAGCGGCCGTCATCGACCAGGAGTTCGCCGCGCGACAGGCAGTGCTTCGGCCAACCTTGGACGGTGCGATTCTCATACGGCGTGTAGTCGACGTTGTGATGCAGCGCGTCGTTGCAGATCGTGACTTCTTGCTTTGGATCCCACAGCACGATGTCGGCGTCGGCGCCGACCGCGATCGTGCCCTTACGCGGGTAGAGGCCGTACAGCCTCGCCGGGTTGAGCGAGGTCAGCTCGACGAACTTGTTTAGCGACAGCTTGCCGCGCATCGCACCGTCGAACAGCAGCGGCAGCCGCGTCTCGAGGCCGGGGATGCCGTTCGGGATGTGCTCGAACGACACTTCCTCGCCGCCGGGCTTCTTGCCCTGCGGGTCGTCGTACGAGAACGGTGCGTGGTCGGACGAGAACACGCTGAACACGCCGCGCTTGAGCGCGCTCCAGACGGCCTTCTGGCTGTCGCTGTCGCGCGGCGGCGGGCTGCACACGCACTTCGCGCCGTGGTAGCCGTCCTCGCCGCCGAGGTCCTCGGCGGTCAGGTACAGGTACTGCGGGCAGGTTTCGGCGTAGATGTTGAGCCCGCGCCGCTGCGCCCATTCGATCTGCTCGATCGCGTCCTTGCCCGAGACGTGCACGATCAGGATCGGCACGTCGACGAGCTCGGAGAACGCGATCGCGCGGTGCGTCGCCTCGCGTTCGACCACCGCCGGGCGCGACACCGCGTGGTACTTCGGCGCGTGTTTGTCGGCGTCGGTGAGCTTGTCGGTCAGCCAGGCGATGCAGTCTGAGTTCTCGGCGTGCACCATCACCAGCGCCTGGTGGCGGCGCGCCACGTCCATCACCTCGAGGATCTCGCGGTCGCTGAGCTTGAGGTCGTCGTAGGTCATGTAGATCTTGAACGAGGTGTAGCCGGCCTCGATCAGCGCGGGCAGCTCGTGCTTCAAGACCTCGGGTGTCGGGTCGGAGACGATCAGGTGGAAGGCGTAGTCGGCGACCGCGCGGCCGTCGGCGCGGCGGTGGTAGTCGTCGACCGCTGCCTTGAGCGACTGGCCCTTTTCCTGTGCGGCAAACGGGATCACCGTGGTCGTACCGCCGCAGACGGCGGCGCGGGTGCCGGTGAAGAAGTCGTCGGCCATCTTCAGTCCGTCGGGCAGCGGCTGGTCGAGGTGGCAGTGCGCGTCGACGCCGCCGGGCAGCGCCAACAGGCCGGTCGCGTCGATCTCGCGGGTGCCGGCGGCGAGGTCGCGGCCGAGCACGACGACGGTGCCGTCTTTCACGCCGATGTCGCAGGCGAAGCGCTCGGACGCGGTGACGACGTCGGCGTTGCGGATCACCAGGTCGTAGAGGGTAGTCATCGCAGGCCTCTCATTGAACTTCGGAGAACAGGCGGCCCCAGCCCTTGAGCAGGCTGGTGTCGTAGCCGGCGAGCTTCAGCGACTTCCACACCACGGTCGAGATGGTGTCGTAGAGCGGAATGCCGTGCTCCTTCTCCACCTCGTCGGCCAGGTGGGCGGCGTGCAGGTTGGTGCAGAAGGTGGTGATCGCCTCGGGGCCTTGCTTCGCGACCTCGCGGATCTGCGCGCGCAGCGTGTCCTCGCTGACCTCGGAGAACTCGAAGTTCACCTTCAGGCCCAGGTGGTTTTCGGCCGAGCAGTCGATGCCGCTGTCACGGTAGTTGGCGACGATCTTGTCCTGTACGTCTTCGAGGTAGGGGCTGACCAGACCGAACTGCTTCACGCCGGTCTTTTCCAGGATCTCGTTCAACGCCAGCACCGAGGTGGTCGCCGGGATGCCGGTCGCCTCGGTGATCTGGCGGCACAGTTCCTGGTCCTTGTCGAAGCCGAGCCAGCCGGACGAGGTGCCGTTCCACGCGATCACGTCGACCTTGGCGTCGGCCAAGAGCTTGGCGGCCTGGATGATGTTGCCGGTGTCGAACTGGCCGAGCGCCCGGTCGGACAGCGAGATCTCGGTGACGGTGAAACGCGAGAAGTGGGCGCTGACGCCGGGCAGCTGGGCGACCATCGCGCTGGTGATCGGTTCGAGCGCGGTGTTGGAGGACGGGGTCAGCATGCCGAGAAGGACGCGTTTTTTCATGGTGTTATCTCTTAGTGCCGCCTCCGCGAGGGAGGCGGCTTTGTCGTTTAAACGGGGAGTTTCTTTTCGTAGTCGATGCCGTTGGCGCACAGCAGCAGGCCGACGCCGGCGGCAGCGAAGAACATCAGCGCCAGGAAGTAGGAGCCGGTGGTCTGCACGATCAGGCCGACGATGAGCGGCACGCTGATGCCACCGATATTGCCACCCAGGTTCATGATGCCGCCTAGCACGCCGACCTTATTGCGGGTGCCGAGGATAGACGGCACGCACCAGAACAGGCCGCACCAGCGCAGGAAGAACAGCGTCGACGACAACAGGATGACGACGGTGAGCGGGTCCTTGACGTAGGCGACCGAGAAGATCGACGCGGTCGCGATGAGCGCGGCGATGGAGAACAGCGTACGCATCACGCGGTTGGCCGAAGCGCCGGCGTCCTTCCACTTGTCGGAAATCCAGCCGCCGACCAGCTCGCCGACGAAGCCGGAGAAGAAGATGAAGAAGGTGGCGCCGCCCATCTGCTTGATGTCGAAGCCGTGCACCTTGTGCAGATAGTTGGGCATCCAGGTCAACAGGCCGTAGAACACCGTGTTGAAGCACATCCAGCCCAGCGCCATGCACCATACCGAGCGGTACTTGATGAAGTCCATGGTGCGGCCGGACAGATTGGCCGGCTCGTTGCTGTGCTCGGCGGCGTGAGCGGCCTCGACGTAGCTGGCTTCGGCCTCGTTGACCGACGGGTGCTCGCGCGGCGTATTGCGGATGAAGCGGTAGGCGAAGAAGCCCGCGATGATGGTGGCGACGCCGGCAATGATGAAGGCGAGACGCCACGAGTTCAGCGAGGTAATCAGCCAGGTGATGATGATCGCGCCCAGCGCCGCACCGAGCGGCGCGCCGCCGTCGAGCAGGGTGGCACCGCGGCCGCGCTCGTTCTTGGTCATCCAGTTGGCGTTGAGCTTGCCGCCGGCCGGCATGATCGGCGCTTCAGTCAAGCCCAGACCGAGACGGGTCAGCAAGAGCGTGGTGGCACTGCCGCAGAACGCGGCCAGCATCTGGGACAGGCCCCAGAACACGGTCGCGCAAGCGATCACGATGCGCGGCTTGTACTTGTCCGCCAGCATGCCGCCGGGGATCTGCATCATCGCGTAGGTCCAGAAGAAGGAACTGAGCAACAGGCCCTGCATGGCGGGGCCGATGTTGAACTCCTTGGCGATCAGCGGCATTGCGACCGACAGCGAAGCGCGGTCGATATAGTTCAGCGCGATGAGGAACAGCATCATCAGGAAGATCTTCCATCTGACACCTGTCTTGCCGGCGCTAAGCGCCGCGGCTCCGACTTGCTGCATGTGGTTTCTCCTTTGTAAGACTCGTGCGGTTTCTTTTGTGTGGGTCGATGCCCGATGCACCTGTGCAGTATATTCTTTGTAATGAATAATTACAAATAAGATAACTATATGAAAAATAATGAAATTTAAAAATTTAATGAGAAAGATGCTCGATGGGGTGGCCGTGGGGCATTAGGTGGCCACCTCGGCAGGGGCCGCGCGAATCGCTCCCGAGCTCATCTTGCAATATCATCTCGGCTTCTTGCCTTAACACCACCCCCTGCCGCTTTCATGACCGACACCCTTAGAGAGACACCCGAAACATCCGCCCTCAACGACTACCTGCAGGCGCACCAGGCCACACTGGTGACCACCGATGGCAGTTATGCCGTGTCGGTGCATGGCGAGATCAGCGTGGGGGGGCGCGTTGTGCCGTATCACCTGGTGCCCGATGAGGGATTCCTGGGTAAGACCAGCAAGTGGCGGCGGCTCGACATGGCCGCGCGTTTTGAGTTGCTGCGGGTACGCTGGAACTTGACGGCACGCGCACGACTGGAGGCGCAGCTGCGGCAATGTGCCGAGCGGGTCATGGCCATCGCGCTTGACGGCGAGCTGGACCCCGGTAGCGCGCTCAGCGCCTTCCAGGCCAAGTACGAGCGTGCGCAGGCGCGCTGCACCCTGGCGCTGGACCGGATCGCCGCGCTGCAGGGCAGCCATGCCGAAGCGCGCCAGGCCGAGAAGACCCGCGATGCGGTCAATCTCTCGCTTTACCCCGAGTCGTTCACGGTCGCACAGCGGATGCCGCGCCATTTCATCGCGGTGCTGGGCCCGACCAACTCGGGCAAGACGCACGCGGCGATGGAGCACCTGGCGCAGGCCAAGTCGGGGGCTTATCTCGCGCCGCTGCGCCTCTTGGCGCTGGAGAACTACCAGCGCCTGCTGGACGCGGGCGTGGCGGTCAGCCTGATTACCGGCGAGCAGCGCAAGCTGCACCCGGAGGCGACGCACGTGGCGAGCACCGTGGAAATGCTCAATCCCAACCGGACGATCGACGTGGCGGTCATCGACGAGATTCAGCTGCTCGACGACCCGGACCGCGGTGCGGCGTGGACGGCGGCGGTCTGCGGCGTGCCCGCCAGCACGGTGTACCTGCTGGGCGCGCTCGAGGCACGGGAGGCGATCGAATCGCTGGTCAAGCGCGTCGGCGGAACGCTGGAAGTGCGCCAGCTGCAGCGCAAGTCACCGCTGGAAATGGAAAAGAAGCCGCTGGGCTCGCTCAAGAACCTGCAGCCCGGCGATGTGCTGATCGCCTTCTCGCGCCGCGAGGTATTGAGCTGGCGCGATCAGGCGATCGAGCAGGGTTTTGCCGTGTCGGCCATCTACGGCAACCTGTCGCCCGAGGTGCGCCAGGCGCAGGCAGAGCGCTTTATCGACGGCGAAACCAAGATCGTGGTGGGCACCGACGCGATAGGCATGGGCCTGAACACGCCGGCGCGGCGGGTGATCTTCACCACGGCCAACAAGTGGGACGGCTACGCCGAAGGGGTGATCGCGGCCGCGCTGGCCAAGCAGATCGCCGGGCGGGCCGGCCGTTACGGTGCGCACGAGTCGGGCTTCGTGGCCGGGCTCGATGCGAAGACGCACCAGACCATCGCGGCGCTGCTGCTGCAGAAGCCCGAGCCCTTGCCCACCAGCGGCTTCTTCGTCGCGCCCAACCTCGATTACCTGCAGCAGATTTCCGCCGCCACCGGGCAGACCAAGTTGCAACCGCTGCTGGAATTGTTCACCAAGCACATCAACGTCCACGACGAGTTTTTCCTGCCGGCCAACCTGGCCGATCAGATGGAAAAAGCCCGCTGGCTGGACGCCTTGACGCTGACACTGGTCGACCGTTTCACGCTCAGCCTCTGCCCGGTGTCGACCAAGATTCCGATGCTGGAGCGTGCCCTGCAGGACTGGGCGCAGTGCCGCGCCAAGAAGCGCGCCGCGCCGCTACTGCGGATGGAGGGCCGGGGCGGGCGCAACGAGCTGCAGTATCTGGAAGACACCTGCAAGCTCTACTCGGCCTACGCCTGGCTGAGCTACCGCATGCCCGAGACCTTCCCCGATGGCGAGATGGCGCAATCGCTGATGCAGTCGACTTCCGAGCAGATCGATGAGTTGCTGCAAGTACAGAACACCCGTCAGCGGCACGGCCGGCGGCCGGAGCAGGCCAAGCGCGGTGGCGGTCGGTCCAAGCCGAGCCGGAATCGCTAGCCGAGTGATGGTTCCCTGTCCGGCGCGCCACCGGGCAAGGGGCGGGGTCTTTATCTCGCCCGTTTCCCCATAGAAAACGCCCCGCCAGCGGGGGTTCGGCCCAGCGGTGACGGCAGGGCGGCTCGTGGCCGGGGTTGGCCGAAGCGGCCAAAAAACAGCCGGCTGTTTCACTTCCATGATGCTCCCCTGAGTGAACGCTCGATTGAACTGCCATGGATACTTGCCCAGGCTTCGGTCGGCCGGGGCATGGGTGGGGCCTCTGCGGCCGGTTTCGGCCGACAGTGAGCCCAGGCGCGCGGTGGGGGCCGCGTGCCCAGACAGGGTTTTCAGGGGGGATGGGGTGAGGAGGGCGCCTAGACGCTGGCCATCTCGATCAGTGCATCGAACAGCGCCTGCTGCTGCTTGTCGCGCTCGGCGGTCAGTTCGGGGTGCCATTGCACCGCGATCAGCTCCGGCCGGCCCGGCAGTTCCACCGCCTCGACCACGCCGTCGGGTGCCCACGCCACCGGCACCAGCGACGGAGCCAAGCGGTCGATCGCCTGGTGGTGCCAGGAGGCGGTTTCGGTCTCGGTGACGCCGAGCAGCGAGGCGAGAAACGAATCGGGCGCGATCGTGATCGCGTGCGGCACCGGTTCGCGCGGCACCGCACGGTGCATCACGCTGACACCGACCGCATCGGGCAGGTGCAGGTGCAGCGAGCCGCCGAGCGCGGTGTTGACCAGCTGCAGGCCGCGGCAGATCGCCAGCGTCGGGACCCGTCGCTCGATCACCGCCCGCGTCAGCGCCAGTTCGGTGCTATCGCGCTCGGGGTTGAGATTGTAGATCTCCGGGTGGCTGCCGCCGTTGTAGTGCGACGGGTTGATATCGCCGCCGCCGATCAGCACCACGCCGTCGACTGCGTCGAGCCAGTCGTCGACCAGTTCCGGGCCGATGTGCGGCAGTTGCACCGGCACGCCGCCGGCCCGCACCACGCCTTGCACATATCCATCGGGAGTGTGATGACCATGGCCCGGCCCCGGGGGGTAGGTGGTCAGGCCGATGATCGGTTTGCGCTTATCCATCGATCTTTCCTTCCACGGCAGCGCGGAATATCGCGCTGTAATCGTCCGGTGACAGCTCCACCGGGTTGCCGCCATCGCTCGGGTCGAGCTTGGCCATACGGCCGATCTCGTCGGCGCGGCTGGCGTCGATGCCGATTTCGGCCAGGGAGTGCGGGATGCCCAGCTGCGCGCGCAACTGCAGCACCCAGTCGAAAAAACCGTCGAAACTAGTGTCGGCCAGGCCGATGTAATGCGACGCGTCGACCAGGCTGTCCTGCACCGCCGCACGGTTACGGTGCAGCACGTAAGGCAGGATGATCGCGTTGGCGAGGCCATGGTGGGTGTTGAACAGTGCACCGACCGGGTGGGAGAGCGCGTGCACGCCGCCCAGGCCCTTCTGGAACGCGGTGGCGCCCATGATCGACGCCGCCAGCATGTGCGAACGCGCTTCGATATCGCTGCCATCGATATAGGCTCGCCGCAGCCAGTCGTGCACCAGCTTCATGCCCTGCAGCGCCACGCCCTGTGCGATCGGGTGGTAGAACGGTGAACAGAACGCCTCGAGGTTGTGGACGAAGGCGTCGACGCCGGTGGCGGCGGTCAGGTGCGGCGGCAGGCCGGCGGTCAGTTCCGGGTCGGCCAGCACGATCTTCGGCAGCATCGCCGGGTGGAAGATGATCACCTTGCGGTGCTCGCTCTCGTCGATGATCAGCGCGGCGCGGCCCACTTCCGAGCCGGTGCCGGCGGTGGTCGGCACCGCGATCACCGGCGCGATGCCGGCCACGTGAACGCGTGTCCAGTTGTCGCCGACGTCTTCGAATTCCCACAGCGGGTGCTTCTGGCCGACCATCAGCGCGATCGCCTTGCCGACGTCGAGCGCGCTGCCGCCGCCCACGGCGACGATGCCGTCGTGCGCGCCGGCGCGATACGCGTCGACGCCGGCCTCGACATCGCGGCCGACCGGGTTGGGGCGCAGGTCACAGAACAAGTCGGCGACTAGGTTGGCCGAAAGCAGGTAGTCGGCGAGCTGGCCGATCATCGGCAGCCGCGCGAGGCCCGCGTCGGTGACGATTAGCGGGCGCTTGATGCCGAGCTCGCGGCACAGTGCCGGCAGCTCGTTGGCGCGACCGGCGCCGAAGCGGATCGCGGTCGGATAGTTCCAATTGCCCGATAGCTGCATGACTTACCCCTTGAGATGAAAGGATTTGACGCGGGTCAGCTGCGCGTAGCCGAGCACCGACAGCGACACGCCGCGGCCGGTGTCCTTGACGCCGGTCCACGCGAGCGCCGGGTCGAGATAGTCGCAGCGGTTCATGAATACGGTGCCGGTCTCGATCTCTTCGCCGAGCCGGATCGCCGCGTCGCGGTCGCGGGTCCAGATCGACGCGGTCAGGCCGTAGCGGCTGTCGTTCATCAGCCGCACCGCCTCGTCATCGCCGTCGACCGGCTGGATGCCGATCACCGGGCCGAAGCTCTCGTCGCGCATCACGCTCATCGTGTGGTTTACGTCGACCAGCACTTGCGGCGCCAGATACGCGCTGCCCGGCGCGTCGGCGGCGAAGTGGCCGGCCGGGATCAGCGTACGGGCACCAGCGGTGAGCGCGTCTGCCGTTTGGCGGCGCACGAACTCGGCGGCTGAGGCGCGCACCATCGGGCCGAGGTTGGTGTGGGGGTCGAGCGGGTTGCCGAAGCGGTAGGCGCGGGTCAGCTCGACGAAGCCCTCGACGAAGGCCGCGTAGCGGCGGCGCTGCACATAGATGCGCTCGATGCCGCAGCAGGATTGGCCGGAGTTGAAGAACGCACCGTCGACCAGGTTTTCGATCGCGGCCGGCAGGTCGGCGTCGTCGCGCACATAGGCCGGGTCCTTGCCGCCCAGCTCCAGGCCGACGCCGATGAAGCGCCCGGCCGCGGCCTGCTGCACCGCGCGGCCGCCGTCCACCGAGCCGGTGAACGCGACGAAGTCGATCTCCGGCGCGCCGACCAGCTGCAAGGTCGCGGCGTGGTCGAGGTGCAGGATCTGGAACACGCCGGCGGGCAGGCCGGCGGCGCGAAACGCCTCGTCGAACAGCTCGGCGACCAGCGGCGTCTGCGACGAGTGCTTCAGGATCACCGTATTGCCGGCGAGCAGCGCCGGCGCGATGGTGTTGATCGCGGTGAGGAAGGGGTAGTTCCACGGCGCCAGCACCAGCACGGTGCCGAGCGGTTCGCGGCGCAGAAAGCGCTCGAAGCCGGTCTTCGGCGTCGGCCAGATGTCGGCGAGGCCTTCCTCGGCGATGCGGATCATATAGCGGGCGCGCTCTTCCAGCCCGCGCACTTCACCGGGCGACTGCGAAATCGGCCGGCCGATCTGGCGGGTGATCGCGTCGGCGGCGCGGTCCTTGTGCTGCACCAGCCAGTCGACCGCCAGCCCGACCAGGCGGCTGCGTTCGGCCAACGTGGTGTTGCGCCAAGCGCGTCGCGCCGCGCGGGCGGCGGCTAGCGTCGCGGCGACCTGGCGGTCGCTCGCGTAGGGGCGTTCCAGCAGCACGCTGCCGTCGATCGGGGTGATAACGGAAAAGGTCTGGCTCATCGTTTAGATAATCTCGAAGTAGCGTTGCAGTTCCCAGTCGGTGACGTGGCGCTGGAATTCGCGTTCTTCCCACTCGCGGGTGGCGGCGAAGTGCTCGACGAAGTCGTCGCCGAACCAGTCGCGCGCGGCTTCGGACGCCTTCAGCGCCTGCGCGGCATCCCACAGCGTGCGGTGCAGCTTCAGGTGCGCCGGCGCGTCGAGCAGATAGCCGTTGGCTTCGACCGGCTCTTCCGGCTCGATCTGGTGCTCGATGCCGTATAGGCCGGCGGCGAGACCGCAGGCGAGCGCGAGGTAGGGGTTGGCGTCGGCGCCGGGCAGGCGGAACTCGATCCGCTGCGCCTTGGCGCTGCCGGGGATCGCGCGGATCGCCACGGTGCGGTTGTCGATGCCCCACAGCGCGCTGGTCGGCGCCCAGAAGCCCGGCACCAGGCGGCGGAAGCTGTTGACGGTCGGCGCGGCCAGGCACATGAACTCGGGCATCAGCTTCTGCAGCCCGCCGATGAAGTGGCGCATCGTGCGGCTGATGCCGTGCGGTTCGGCCGGGTCGTGGAACGCCGCGCTGCCGTCCGAGTGTTTCAGCGAGATATGGATATGGCCGCCCTGGCCGGAGTGGTCTTCGCTCCACTTGGCCATGTAACAGACCATCCGACCCTGTTTTTCGGCCAACACCTTGGAGAAGGTCTTGAACAGCGCGGCGTTGTCGGCGGCCGGCAGCGCCTTGTCATAACACAGCGCCGCTTCGAGCGCGCCCGGGCCGGTCTCCTCGTGGAAGCCCTCGATCGGCATGCGCATCGTGTCGCACAGATCGAGCAGGCTGCGGTAGAACTCGGTGTTTACCGAGTTGCGCAGCACCGAATAGCCGAAGGCGCCGGTGCCCAACGGCTTGGGCTGGCGATAGCTGCGCGCCTGCAGCGCCTCGTTGCTCTCGTCGGTGACCAGGAACTCGTACTCGAAGCCGGCCAGCGCCTCGAAGCCCATCACCCGGGCGCGATCGAGCACCCGGCGCAGCACGCCGCGCGGACACAGCCCCTCGAGCCGGCCGACCACCTCGCCCTGCACCAGGATCATATTGTCCTCGAGCGGCAGCTGGCGACAAGACTCGGGGATCAGCCGGACCTGCGCGTCGCCGTAGCCCTTGCCCCAGCCGGTGAGCTTGGTGTTGTCGTAGAGCTTGTCGCTCACGTCCCAGCCGAATATCACGTCGCAGAAACCGAAGCCGTTGTCGAGCGCCGACAGGAACTTGTCGCGCGACAAATACTTGCCGGCCATCACGCCGTCGATGTCGTACAGGCCGACCTTGATCTGGCGCAGGTTGCGCTGCTCGACCAGCGCGCGCAGATCCTCGACGGTTTTCACTTGCAGTGGGTCCATGATCACCTCGTTCTCTTCTCGCCATGCCGGTTGGGATGGAGGCGTGGACGCCCCTCCGTCATTAGGTAATAGAAATTAGATTTCATCGAATCAAGGTTAGTTTGTAATAAAACTTAATTTTTCTATGAGACCGGCGTGAGTGATCGCCTACAATCGAGAACAGGTCCCATCGACCGCCGCACCACCAGCCCGACAATAGGGAAGGAAGCCCATGGAAGGACGCCGTTCCATCGCCGAAGAGCTGCGCCAGCTGTTCGACACGCTGACTCCGACCGAGCGCAAGATTGGCCGCTCGCTGCTGGCCAACTACCCGGTGGCGGGGCTGGAGACGATCGCGATGCTGGCGGCGCGTGCCGACGTCAGCGGGCCGACCGTGCTGCGCTTTGTCGGCAAGCTGGGTTTCGACAGCTACGCCACGTTCCAGAGCGCGCTGCGCGAAGAGTTGGAGGAGCGGCTGCAGTCGCCTTTGGTGCGCCACAACCAGAGCGAGCTGGACGATGACGACGACTTCCTCGCGAGCCACGCGCGGCGGTTGACCGAGCTGATCCGCGAAACCGTGGTCAACCTGCCGCGGGTCGAGTTCGACGACGTGGTCAGCCTGCTCGCCGACAGCCGCTTGCGCGTCTGGCTGCTCGGGGGCCGGCTCACCGAGTCGCTGGCGGCGTATCTGGGGCATCACTTGAAGGTCGTTCGGCCGAGCGTCACCCACCTGCGCGGCCTGCCGGCCAGCTGGGCCGACACGCTGGTCGACATGGACAAGCACGACGTGCTGGTGGTGTTCGACATCCGTCGCTACTGGGACGAGGCCGCCACCTTTGCCGCGATGGCGGCCGAGCGCAAGGTGACGGTGGTGCTGTTCACCGACCAGTGGCTGTCGCCGATCTCGCGGGTGGCGCGCCACACGCTGGTCGCGCACACCGCCGGCCCGGCCGGTTGGGACAGCAACACGCCGCTGATGATGCTGGTCGACGCGGTGATCGCCGCGCTGAACGCGCGCAACTGGTTGGGCATCAGCGCGCGGCTGCAGGAACTGGAGACGATGCGCGGGCGGCTGGGCGAGCAGGAGGCGGCCGAGGCTACGCCAATGTGGGCGGTCCGGCAGGGCTGAGCGGTTTCGGAGCGAGACAGAGAACGCCGACCGGGCAGACCGGTCGGCGTTCTGCTTTTTGCGGTGGTTCCCGGCATAGATCTTGCGTTGGAGCAGGGTGTGGTGCGGCTTCGAACCGCGGCGCCACCAGACCCTCACCCCGGCCCTCGGCCACCGACCGGAGTTCCGCCATGCCCCCATCGTCACGCACGCCCGTCACCGGTTCCGACGCACCGTAGCAGCGCCACCTGCGGCTGGGCTTTCTGCCGCTGAGCGACTGCGCGCCGCTGTTGGTGGCGAGCCGGCTCGGCCTCGGCCGGCGCTACGGTCTGACGCTGGAGTTGCGGCGTCAGCCGTCGTGGTCGGCGCTGCGCGATCGCTTGCATGGCGGTGAGATCGACGCCGCGCAGTCGCTGTACGGCATGGCGTACGCGATGACGCTCGGTCTCGGTGGGCCGCAGGTCGACATGGCGGTGCTGATGACGCTGAACCAGAACGGCCAGGCGATCACGCTGGCGCGACCGCTCGCCGAAGCGTTGCAGTCCGGCCGGGCGCTGCGCGCCGCGCTGCTCGGCCATGGGCGCCGGCCGACCGTTGCCCACACGCTGCCGACCGGCACGCACGCGCTCTGGCTCAACTACTGGCTGGCGGCGCACGAGGTCGACCCGCCCAAGGAGCTCGACAGCGTGACGCTGCCGCCGGCGGCGATGGCCGCCGCCTTGGCGCGTGGCGGGCTGGACGGCTTCTGCTGCGGCGAGCCGTGGCACAGCATGGCCGAGGCCGACGGCAGCGGCCGCAGCGTGATCAGCAGCAGCCAGATCTGGCCCGATCATCCGGAAAAAGTGCTGGCCTGCCGGCGCGATTTCGTCGGCCAGCATCCCAATAGCGCGCGGGCGCTGGTGATGACCTTGCTCGACGCGTGCCGCTGGCTGGACGACCCGGTGCACCGCCGCCAGGCGGCCGACTGGTTGGCCGAACCGGGCCTGATCGGCCTGCCGGCCGAGCTAATCGCCCCACGCCTGGTCGGCACCGAGCTGTCGCCGGGTGCCCGGCCGCTGCGCTTCTATGCCGACGGCGAGGTGAACTACCCGTACCTGTCCGACGCGGAATGGTTTCTTGCCGAGTTTCGCCGCTGGGGAATGCTCAGCAGGCCGGTAGCTCCGCAGCTGGTCTCGCAAGTCAACCAGACCCGCTTGTACCGCGATGCGGCCGGCCAACTCGGCGTGCCGCTGCCTCGTGACGAGCGGCGGTGCAGCGTGCTGATCGATGGGCGGAAGTGGGGAGGGAGCGAGGACGCGCGGCAAGCGGAGGCGCTGGCGCGGCACCGTTGAACGGCGCGTTTTGGCGGTGCAGCGAGGAGGGCGCTTGCACCGGGGTGGTGCCCGCGGCGGCCGATCGGACGCCGCGGGTCAGAACATATCGGGCGGCTGTTAGCTGAGGATCAAGCGCCCGGCCATCACCACGAATACGCCGCCGAGCAAGCCCTTCTGCAGCTTCATCATCGGTTTGCGGCCCTTCAGCCGGCGGGCGAGGCCGCCGGCGGCAAGCGCGTAGGCGGTGTCGAAACACAGCCCGACCGCGACCAGGATCGCGCCGAGCAGCACGAACTGCGGCAGCACCGCGCCGTGCGCCGGCGAGACGAACTGCGGCAGGAACAGCGCGCAGAACATCAGCGCCTTGGGGTTGAGCAGATTGGTCAGGAAGCCACGCGCGATCGCCGCGCGGCCCGAACCGGCGGCTTCGGGCGCGTCCGCCGGCGCCGGCTTGGCGTGCACCACCTTCCAGGCGAGCCACAACAGGTACGCCGCGCCGCCCCAGCGCACCGCGTCGAACAGCGCCGGGTGCGTCGCCAGCAAGGCGGCGAGTCCCAGCCCGGACATCATCACGTGCAGGAAGCGCGCGGCGCCGATGCCGAGCGCGGTCATTAGGCCGGTCTTGACGCCGCGGTTGGCCGAAGTGGCCATCACCAGCGCCATGTCCGGCCCCGGCAGCACGTAGACCGCGACCAGCGCGGCAAGATACAGCGACAGGACGGGCAGGGACAGCATGGTGACGCTCCTCGCGTTGGCAATGCTGTAGTTTGCTGCCGGTGGGGTGAAATTGCTTTGCTTTCTCTTGCGTGCTCGCGCTAGATTGGGAAAGATTCTTTCCCTATTGGTGTCATAAAGAAATGGCTCTGCCCAAATCCGACCTCGACGACGTCGACCGTACCATCCTGACCTTATTGCAGCAGGACGGCCGGCTGTCCAACGCCAAGTTGGCCGAACAGGTGGCGCTGAGCGAGACGCCGTGCTGGCGCCGGCTGAAACGGCTGGAGGCCGACGGCTATATCGAGGGCTACCAGGCCAATCTGGATCGCAAGAAGCTCGGCTACGGCGTGCTCGCCTTCGTGCAGGTCGGCTTCGGCAGCCACACCGGCGACGCACCGCTGCGCTTCGAGGCGGCGGTGCAGGCGATTCCGGAGGTGCTGTCCTGCCACAACCTGACCGGCGAATGTGACTACCTGTTGCAGGTGGTCGCCGACGATCTGGAGGCGTACGGCATCTTCGTCCGCGACGTGTTGCGCCAGCTGCCCGGAGTGTCGTCGATCCGCTCCAGCCTGTCGCTGCGCGAGGTGAAGTCGTCGAGCCGGCTGCCGGTGGGACAGGGGTCGGCGGGGCGTTGAACCGACTTGAGACGGCAAGAGAACAGGCGCACGCGGGCGCCTGTTTTGTCGTGGTGGGGCGCAACAGCGCCGGCTAGCCCTCGTCGGCCAGCACCGTCTCGCCGTTATCTAGCGCCAGCGCGTAGCGGGTGGCGTCGGCATGGCGGGCGATCAGCGCCGCCAGCCGCTGCGAGTGGGTGGTCACCCACAGCTGGCTGTAGCGGCTCGCCTCAGCGATCAAGTGTGCCAGCGCCGGCAAGAGGTCCGGGTGCAGGCTGTTTTCCGGCTCGTTCAGTGCCATGAACGCCGGCGGTCGCGGGTTGAGCAGCGCCACCGCGAAGCACAGGAAGCGCAGCGTACCGTCGGAAAACTCGGCCGTGTCGAGCGGGCGCAGGATGCCGTCGCGGTCCATCTGCAATTCGAAGCGGCCCTGCGGGGCGATCACCTCGAAGCGGCAGTCGGGAAACGCCTCGCCGACGATGCGGGTCAGCCGCTCGACATCGCCGATCTCGACGATGGTCTGCCAGGCGGCGGCCAGGTCGCGGCCGTCGTGCGCCAGCACCGGGGTGCGAATGCCGACCTGCGGCGCACGCAGCGGCGAGCCGGGCCACACCGCGAATTCGTGATAGAAGCGCCACTGGCGCAGCGTCTCGCGCACGATCGACACCTCGGGGTAGAGGTGCGGCTCGGCCAGTTGGCCGAACACCGACTCCTCGGGCTGCAAGCGCGCCGCGTAGCCGCTGCGCACGCCTTCGACGTTGACGAGCGTGGCGCTCTGGTTGCGCCGCTCCAGAATCAGCACCGACGGCCGCCGCCCCGACGCGGTCAGCCACAGCGTTTCCTCCTTCACCAGCGGGTCGAGCGCGAACAGGCTGCGGGTCGGCTCCGGGTAACCGACCTGCAGCTCGTAGGCGTAGTCGTCCATCTGCGCCGCCAGGATCAGTCGCCGCGGCGCACCGGCGTTGCCGCCGCGTGAACCGCCGGCCCACATCGCCTTCTGGATGCCGCCCTCGGCGGCGAGCGCCGACGACAACCGGCCCTGCGCCGCCTCGGCGAGCAGCCGTACGCCCTTATACAGATTCGATTTTCCGCAGCAGTTCGGGCCGACGATGACGTTGAGCGCGCCGAGCTCCAGGGTCAGCTTGCGGATCGAGCGGTAGCCCTGCAGGGTAAGGGTCTGGATCGGCATGGGAATCCTTCGGGGCACACGACAAACCTGCTTCGCGGCACGGATGCGGCGTTGGGCGGTGCTCGGAATCCTCATGGACATGGAGTCCATTCCGGTTCCTGCGCTCCGTCCGCCTTGCCTGCGTGCCGCTCGCAACGGTTTTTCGTGGCCCCTGGTGAAAATCGACAGACCGGCTTGACGCCGGTCGGTTCCGTCATGGCCGTTCGGCCAACGTTGATGCCGGGCTGGCCGACTCGCTTCAGCGTTCGTCTTCCTGCGCCAGCAGGTTCTTCAGCCAGTCGCGAAACGCGCGGATCTTCGGCTGCTCCGCGCTTTCTTCCGGATAGACCAGGTAATAGCTCCACTCGGTTTCCAGCACCGTGTCGAACGGGATCACCAGCCGGCCGCGCGTCACGTCGTCACGAACCATCGACAGCTGGCCGAGCGTCACGCCCATGCCGTTGGCGGCGGCGTGCAGCGCGTACTCCAGCGTGTCGAAGGTGATGCCGCTGGCCGGGTCAACGCGGTCGGCACCGGCCAGGCGCAACCAGCGCCGCCAGCTGTCCTGTTCGCGCCACGGGTGCAGCAGCGTGCGGTAGGCCAGATCGTTCGGCTCGCGTAGCGGCAGCGGGCCGTCGACCAAGGCCGGCGCGCACACCGGCACCAACAGCTCGCGGCTGACCCGTTCGGCCAACAGGCCGGGTGGCGGCTCATCGCTGTCCATGCCGATCAGCGCGAGGTCGCACTCGGCGCGGTTGAACGGCGTGTCGTGCTGCATCTGGGTGATCAGGTGCACGGTGAACGCCGGGTGCTGCGCCTGGAAGCCCGGCAGGTTGGGGAGCAGCCAGCGCATCGCCGGGGTAGGCGGGCAGCGCACCCTGAGGTCGCTCTGGCGCACCTTGAGCGTTTCGCTCGCCTCGTGCAGGCGCCGGAACGCGTCGCGCACCGGGCCGAGCAGCGCCTCGCCCTCGGCGGTCAGGCTGAGCCCACGCGCCTGGCGCACGAACAAGGGCGTGCCGTAGAACTCCTCCAGCGCCTGGACCTGCCGGCTGACCGCGCCCTGGGTCAGGTGCAGCGCGGCGGCGGCGCGGGTGAACGACAGGTGTTCGGCGGCGGCGATGAACACGCGCAGGGCGTTGAGCGGGGGCAGGCGCATGGTGGTGACGTGGTTGGGTCAATCGGCTAGCCATGAGTTTTTTGCATGACCGGCATGCATATTACTGCTTTGTCATTGCTTATGACTATCCGTAATATCCAACAAAACCTACCAAAAACAAACTGGTATCGATCTTTATGCTAGCCCTCCTCAAAAGCAGGCTCTTGTTCCTGCAATCCCTGTTCATTTTCACGCGATGCGGCACGGTCATGGAAGACGGCCGCGCGATCATGGTGCTGGCGATCCCGCTGGTGCTGTCGCAGTTCGCCCAGACCGGCATCCTGTTCATCGACACGCTGCTGATGGGCCGGCTCGGCCCACAGGCGCTGTCGGGCGGCGCGCTGGCGCTGTCGGCGTACTACTTCTGCTACATCCTGGCGTTCGGCGCGATCTCGGCGTCGAGCAATCTGGTGGCGCTGGCGCACGGCGCCGGGCGGCGCCGCGAGGTGGTGGCGGCGGTGCGTGCCGGCATCCTGCTGTCGGCGCTGCTGTCGCTCGCGATCGGCGTCGGCCTGTGGCACGCCAAGCCGGTGATGCTGGCGCTCGGCCAGGAGCCGGCCACCGCCGAGGTCGCGCAGGGCTTCCTGCGGCTGTTGGTGTGGGGCATGCCGTTCAGCCTGCTGTTCATGGCGCTGCGCGGCTTCGCGTCGGGCATCGGCAAGCCGGGCCCGGTGCCGTTCATCACGTTCAGCGCGCTGGCGCTGTCGGCGGCGCTAGGCTGGGGGCTGTCGCACTGGATCGGCGTGTACGGCATCGCGCTGGCGTCGGCCCTCACCTATCTGTATATGGGGCTGGCGTTCAGCTGGGTGGTTACGCGCCACCGTGCATTTACCCGTTATCCGATCTTCGCCGGCTTCGGCCGACCTGACCTGGCGATCATGCGCCCGCTGCTCAAGATCGGCGTGCCGACCGCCGGCACGCTGGGCTTGGAGAGCAGCCTGTTCAACGCCTGTGCCTGGCTGATGGGCGCGCTCGGCGCGGTGCAGCTGGCGGCGCACCAGAGCATGATGCAGCTGGTGATCGCCAGCTTCATGGTGCCGCTCGGGCTGATGTACGCGGTGTCGATGCGGGTCGGCCAGGCGGCCGGCGCCGGCGACTGGGAACGGGTGCGCCGCTCGGCGCTGGTCGGCCAGGGCATGGCGCTGGTCTGGACGCTGCTGACCGCGGCGCTGCTGCTGCTGGTGCCGGACACGCTGATCGCGCTGTTCCTGCCGGACGGCCGCGCCAACGTGACCGAGGCGCGCGCGGTGGCGATGACCTTGGTGCCGCTGGCGGCGCTCTTGTGCCTGCTCGACGGCTGGCAGTCGCTGACCGGTGCGGTGCTGCGCGCGCTGAAGGACGCGCGGATCACGATGGTGATCTACGCGGTCGGCTGCTGGGGCGCCGGCCTGCCGCTCGCCTGGCTGCTGTCGCGCCACGGCCTGGGGCCGGCCGGGGTGTGGTGGGGGATGTGCGCGGGCTTGCTGGTGGTGTGCCTGCTGCTGTACTGGCGCTTCGAGAGTACGACCCGCAAGCTGATCCGACTGCGGCCCAAATTCTGATATGGATCGTGGTGGTAATAACAAAGGCGAAACCGTAGCGGTTTCGCCTTTTTCATGGTTGGGCGTCAGGCTTGCTCGAGCGCTCGGGCCGGGCTGCGCTGCCACAGCGGGTTATTGGCCATCAGAGCGACCGATCCAGTCGGTAAACACTCACACCACGTTTCGTGGCAGGGCTCAAGGCAGCAGGCTGCCCAACTCCAATGCCGCCTCGCGCAGCACCGGCAACAGCTTGTTCTGCATGTCCGCCAGCGGCATGCGCGAGCTGTGGCTGCTGATATTGAGCGCGGTCACCGCACGGCCCTCGCGGTTGTAGACCGGCACCGCGATGCTGCGCAGGCCCACCTCCAGCTCCTGATCGACGATAGCGTAGCCGCTGCCGCGCACCCCGGCCAGTACCTCGCGCAGCGCCTCCGGGTCGCTGACCGTGTGCGCGGTGCGCTTCACCAGCTTGGCGTGGACCAACCAGGCGTCGAGCTGCGCCGGCGACAGCGCCGCCAAGAGCACCCGCCCCATCGAGGTGCAGTAGGCCGGCAGCCGGCTGCCCACGCCCAGGTCCACCGACATGATGTGGCTGGTCGCCTTGGAACGGGCGATATAGAAGATCTCCTCGCCCTCCAGCGTTGCCGCCGAGCTCGATTCGTGCACCCGCGCGCTGATCTGGTTGAGCACCGGTTGCGCCAGCGTCGCGAGCGGCGAGGAGCTCAGGTAGGCGTGGCCGAGCGACAGCACCTTCGGCGTCAGCGCGTAGTGGCGGCCGTCCTCGCTGCTGGCGAAGCCGAGCCCGGCCAAGGTGTAGATGCAGCGCCTTACCGCGGCGCGCGACAGGCCGGTGCGGTTGCTCAGCTGCGCGACGGTCATCGCGCGCTGCTGTTGGCCGAAGGCGGTGATCACCAAGAGGCCGCGCGCCAGCGAGGTCATGAAGTTGGGGTCGCCGGCGAACGCGTCGAGCTCCAGGCTGGGGGCGCTCAGGCTGGGCGGGCGGGCGCTATCGGTGGGGGTAGTCGGCATTGCTCTCTCCATCAGGAAGCGACGTGCACCGTGATGCTGCATCGCAGTATCGGTTTGGTGCGATTATCGCGCAGAAATGTCATTTTCGCACTTGTTCGGTGCAAACGCCGCTCTCTATACTGGTTCACATATCGCACTACTGTGCGTTTATCGCACAACCGGCCAAGTGAAACCAGCCGGTCAACCAGGGAGAACGGCAAGCGCCATGATCGACAAGACAGTAGCCAGCACGGCCGACGCAGTGGCCGGCATCTTCGACGGAGCGACCGTGATGATCGGCGGCTTCGGCACGGCCGGGCAGCCGGCCGAGCTGATCGACGCGCTGATCGAGCACGGCGCCCGTGACCTCACCATCATCAACAACAACGCCGGCAACGGCGAGATCGGCCTGGCCGCGCTGCTGAAGGCGCGCCGCGTGAAGAAGATCATCTGCTCGTTCCCGCGCCAGGCCGATTCGCAGGTGTTCGACGCGCTGTATCGTGCCGGCGAGATCGAGCTCGAGCTGGTGCCGCAGGGCAACCTCGCCGCGCGCATCCAGGCGGCCGGCGCCGGCCTCGGCGCGATCTTCACGCCGACCGGTTACGGCACGCTGCTCGCCGACGGCAAGGAGACGCGCGAGATCGACGGCAAGCACTACGTGCTGGAAATGCCGATCAAGGCCGACTTCGCGCTGATCAAGGCCTTGAAGGGCGACCGCTGGGGCAACCTGGTGTACCGCAAGGCGGCGCGCAACTTCGGCCCGATCATGGCGACCGCGGCGGCCGTGACCATCGCGCAGGTGTCCGAGGTGGTGCCCTTGGGCGAGCTCGACCCCGAAGTGATCGTGACCCCGGGCATCTTCGTGCAGCGCGTGGTCGCCGTCGGCGGCGCCGTTGCGGCACAGGCGGCGTAAAGGAGAGAGACATGAACCGACTGAACCGCGACCAGATGGCCGAACGCGTCGCCCGCGACATTCCCGAAGGCGCCTACGTGAACCTCGGCATCGGCCTGCCGACCAAGGTCGCCAACTACCTGCCCAAGGAACGCGAAATCTTCCTGCACAGCGAAAACGGCCTGTTGGGCATGGGCGAAGCGCCCGAACCGGGCGAGGAAGACCCGGAGCTGATCAACGCCGGCAAGGAGCCGGTGACCTTGCTCGAGGGCGGCAGCTTCTTCCACCACGGCGACTCGTTCGCGATGATGCGCGGCGGCCACCTCGACATCTGCGTGCTCGGCGCGTTCCAGGTGTCGCAGCGCGGTGACCTGGCTAACTGGCACACCGGCGCACCGGGCGCGATCCCGGCCGTGGGCGGCGCGATGGACCTCGCGGTCGGCGCGAAGCAGGTGTTCGTGATGATGGAACTGTTGACCAAGAACGGCGAGAGCAAGCTGGTCGATGCCTGCAGCTATCCGCTGACCGGCGTCGGTTGCGTCGACCGCCTGTACACCGACCTCGCGGTGATCGACATCACCACCGACGGGCTGGTGGTGACCGAACTGGTCGATGGCGTCAGTTTCGCCGACCTGCAGGGCCTGGTACCGGTGCCGCTGTCGCTGGGCTGCTGAACGAGAACAAGCACGGGGCCGTGCTAGTCCCCGCGAAATAGAGAGAAGATGATGATGGAAAACGCCTATATCTGCGACGCGATCCGCACCCCGTTCGGCCGTTACGGCGGGGGACTGGCCGCGGTGCGCGCCGACGACCTCGGCGCCGTGCCGCTGGCCGCGCTGATGGCGCGCAACCCGACGGTCGACTGGGCGGTGCTCGACGACCTGGTCTACGGCTGCGCCAACCAGGCCGGCGAAGACAACCGCAACGTCGGCCGCATGTCGCTGCTGCTCGCCGGTCTGCCGCAAGAGGTGCCGGGCAATACGGTCAACCGGCTGTGTGGGTCGAGTCTCGACGCGATCGGCATCGCCGCGCGGGCGATCAAGAGCGGCGAGACCGGGCTGATGATCGCCGGCGGCGTCGAGAGCATGTCGCGCGCGCCGTACGTGATGGGCAAGGCCGAGCAGGCGTTTTCGCGCGGCATGAAGATCGAGGACACCACGATAGGCTGGCGCTTCGTCAATCCGCTGATGAAGGCGCGCTACGGCGTCGACACCATGCCGGAGACCGCCGAGAACGTCGCGACCGACTTCGCTATCTCGCGCGCCGACCAGGACGCGTTCGCGCTGCGCAGCCAGCAGCGCGCCGCCGCGGCGCAGGAGGCGGGCCGTTTCGCCGACGAGATCGTGCCGGTATCGATCGCGCAGAAGAAGGGCGATCCGATCGTGATCTCGCAGGACGAGCACCTGCGCCCCGGCACCACGCTCGAGGCGCTGACCAAGCTCAAGGGCGTGGTGCGCCCGGACGGCTCGGTTACCGCCGGCAACGCGTCGGGCGTCAACGACGGCGCCTGCGCCTTGCTACTCGCGTCGGCCGACGCGGCGCACCGTCACGGCCTGACCCCGCGCGCCCGCGTCGTCGCCACCGCTGTCGCCGGCGTCGCGCCGCGCATCATGGGTTTCGGCCCGGCGCCGGCGATGCGCAAGGTGCTGGCCAAGGCCAGCCTGACCTTGGACCAGATCGACGTGATCGAGTTGAACGAGGCGTTCGCCGCGCAGGCGCTGGCGGTGCTGCGCGACCACGGCCTGCCGGACGACGCGGCACAGGTCAACCCGAACGGCGGCGCGATCGCGCTCGGTCATCCGCTCGGCGCGTCCGGCGCGCGGCTGGTGACCACCGCGCTCTACGAGCTGGAACGCCGCGGCGGCCGCTACGCGCTGTGCACGATGTGCATCGGCGTGGGGCAGGGGATTGCGATGATCATCGAGCGGGTCTGAATAGCCGTCGCCGCCACACAATAACGAGGAGAGATCATGATCGTGCTACCCGAGGGCTATCACCGCCCGCTGGCCGGTACCCAGCCGGACTACCTGCACCCGCCGTATGGCTCGTCGCTGAAGCGCTCGCCGCGCCAGCCGCTGATCCTGATGCCGCACACGCTGTCGGAGATGACCGGCCCGGTGTTCGGCTATGACGACATCAAGGAGAGTGACGTCGACCTGACCCGCCAGCACGCCGGTGAGCCGCTCGGCGAGCGCATCATCGTCAGCGGCCGGGTGATCGACGACAACGGCAGGCCGGTGCCGCACACGCTGGTGGAGATCTGGCAGGCCAACGCCGCCGGCCGCTACCTGCACAAGCGCGACACGCACGACGCGCCGCTCGACCCGAACTTCAGCGGCTGCGGCCGAGCGCTCACCGACGAGCACGGCCGCTACCGCTTCGTCACCATCCGCCCCGGCGCCTACCCGTGGCGCAACCATCACAACGCCTGGCGTCCGGCGCATATCCATTTCTCGCTGTTCGGCCCGGCGTTCACCACCCGACTGGTCACGCAGATGTACTTCCCGGGCGACCCGCTGTTGCCCTACGACCCGATCTTCAACTGCGTCGCCGACGACAAGGCCAAGCAGCGGCTGATCTCGACGTTCGACTGGGAAACGACGATCCCCGAGCAGGCGCTGGGCTTCCGCTTCGACATCGTGCTGCGCGGTCGCAATGCCACCCCGATGGAGAACCTGAAATGAGCCTGCAAGCGACTTCTTCCCAGACCGTCGGGCCGTACTTCCGCATCGGCCTCGACTGGCTCGACACCGATCAGCTGGCGCCTGAAGGCGTAGCCGGCGAGCGCATCACTGTCGAAGGCCGGGTGCTCGACGGCGACGGTGTGCCGGTGTCGGACGCGCTGGTCGAGATCTGGCAGGCCGACAGCCAGGGCCGCTACGCGCACCCGGATGACGGCAGAACGTTGGCCGAACCGGCGTTCCGCGGCTTCGGGCGGATTCCGACCGACGAGCAGGGCGTGTTCCGCTTCACTACGATCAAACCGGGGCCGGTGCCTGGGCCAGATGGCAAGCTGCAGGCGCCGCATCTGAACGTCACCGTGTTCATGCGCGGCATCCTGCGCCACCTGGTCACCCGGCTGTACTTCCCGGACGATTCGGCCAAACAGGACGACCTGGTGCTGAGCCTGGTGCCGGCCGAGCGCCGCGCCACGCTGATCGCCCGCGCAGGCTCCCCCGGCCACTACCAGTGGGACGTGGTGGCGCAGGGCGAGAACGAAACGGTGTTCTTCGACTGCTGATCCGGCTCGGGCCGCTGTTCGGCCTAGCCTTCACTCGCCGAGCGCGGCCTCTACGCGCCGCGGCAAGGAGTTGTTTGATGACTGACCGCCTGTTCGCCGCCTACTTCGGCAGCCCGGCGCTAGCCGCGGTACTCGGCGATGCACCGCTGGTGCAGCGCATGCTCGACTTCGAGGCGGCGCTGGCCCGTGCCGAGGCGCGCGTCGGCGTGATCCCGGAGTCTGCGGTGGCGCCGATCGCCGCCGCCTGCCGCGCCGATCTCTACGACATCGCCGCGTTGGCCGACGCCACCGCGCTCGCCGGTAACCCGGCGATCCCGCTGGTGAAGGCGCTGACCGCGCGGATCAAGGCGGCCGACGCCGACGCGGCGCGCTTCGTGCACTGGGGCGCCACCAGCCAGGACGCGATGGACACCGCGCTGGTGTTGCAGTTGCGCGCGGTGTTGGCCGTGCTCGACGCCGACCTCGCCACGCTTGCCGCCACCTGCCGAAGCTTGGCCGAACAGCACCGGCACACGGTGATGATCGGCCGCACCTGGCTGCAACAGGCGTTGCCGATCACCTTCGGCCTGAAGGCCGCCGGCTGGTACAGCGCCGTCGTCCGTCATCGGCAAAGGCTGGCCGAGCTGCGGCCGCGGCTGTCGGCGCTGCAGTTCGGCGGCGCGGCCGGCACGCTCGCGGCGCTGGGCGGGCAGGGCGTCGAAGTGGCCGAGGCGTTGGCCGAGGAGCTGGGTCTGACACTGCCCGAGCTGCCCTGGCACGGCCAGCGCGACCGGGTGGTCGAGCTCGCGACCTTGTGCGGCCTCGTCACCGGCACGCTCGGCAAGATCGCCCGCGACGTGTCGCTGATGATGCAGACCGAGATCGGCGAGGCGTTCGAGCCGGCCGCGGCCGGCAAGGGCGGCTCGTCGACGATGCCGCACAAGCGCAACCCGGTCGGCGCGGCGGCGGTGCTGGCCGCGGCCAACCGCGTGCCGACGCTGGTGGCGGGCTTGCTCGCCGGCATGGTGCAGGAACACGAGCGCGGCCTCGGCGGCTGGCACGCCGAGTGGCAGGCGCTGCCCGAGGTGGTGTCGCTGACCGGCGGCGCGCTGACGCAGCTGAACACGATGCTCGCCGGCCTCGACATCGACAAGGCGCGGATGCGCGCCAACCTCGACGTCACCCACGGCCTGATCATGGCCGAGGCGGTGACGATGGCGCTCGGCGAAGCGCTCGGCCGGCTGGCGGCGCACCAGCTGGTCGAGGCCGCCTGCCGCCGTGCGCTGGCCGAACAGCGCCACCTGCGCGAGGTGCTGGCCGATGTGCCCGAAATCCGCGACCAGCTGTCGGCCAAGCGCCTGACCGAGCTGTTCGACCCCGCCGGCTACCTCGGCGCAACGCAAACCTTTATCGACCGGGCGCTGGCCCAGGAGTAGCACGTGGCTTTCATTACTACCCCCGACGGCATCCGCCTGCATTACCGTATCGACGGCCCGGCCGCTGCGCCGGTACTGGTGCTGTCCAATTCGCTCGGCACCACGCTCGACATGTGGGTGCCGCAGCTGGCGGCGTTCGGCCAACGTTACCGCGTGCTGCGCTACGACACCCGCGGCCACGGCGAGAGCGGTGCGCCGGCCGGCCCGTACCGGCTCGAAGAGCTCGGCGGTGACGTGCTGGCGCTGCTCGACGCGCTCGACGTCGAACGCGCGCACTTCTGCGGCATCTCGATGGGCGGTCTGACCGGGCTGTGGCTCGGCGTCAACGCCGGCAACCGGCTCGACAAGCTGGTCGTCAGCAATAGTGCCGCCAGGATCGGCAGCGCCGACGCCTGGCTCGAGCGCACCGCGCAGGTACGCCGAGACGGCATGGCCGGTGTCGCCGCCGGGGCGGCCGGGCGCTGGTTCACGCCGGCGTTCGCCGAGCGCGCACCCGGGCAGGTCGCCGCGCTGATCGCCGGGCTTGCTGCGTCGCCGGCCGATGGTTACGCCGCCTGTTGCGAAGCGCTGGCCGACGCCGACCTGCGCGACGCCGTCGCGGCCATCGTTCGGCCAACCCTACTGGCGGCAGGCAGCGCCGACCCGGTCACCACCGTGGCCGACGCGCGCTTCATCGCCGAGCGCGTGGCCGGCGCACGCATTGTCGAGCTGCCGGCGTCGCATCTGTCGAACGTCGAAGCGGCCGGCGCGTTTACCGACACCGTATTGCAGTTCCTGGCTGGCTGACGCCGGCCGGTTCACCCAAAGCGGCAGCACAAGCCGTTCATCGCACAACATCGCCGACAGCGAGGCCGCCGACAAAGAGCGGCCCGCCCGGCACAAAGGAGAACATGATGAGAAAGACCCCGCGCAGCCGCACGCTGCAGACCGGGCCGTGCCCGCGCCAAGCCAACGCAGGGAGGCTGGCATGAGCACAACGCAGACTCTCGACGTACAGGACTTCATCGACCGCCAGCGCTTCTCGCCGTATCAGTGGCTGATCCTGGTGCTTTGCTTTCTGATCGTCGCGGCAGACGGCTTCGACACCGCCGCGATCGGCTTCATCGCGCCGGCGTTGGTACTGGACTGGGGCGTGGCCAAGTCGTCGCTCGGCCCGGTGATGAGCGCGGCACTGTTCGGCCTCGCGGTCGGCGCGCTGACCGCCGGCCCGCTCGCCGACCGGCTCGGCCGCAAGGTGGTGCTCACGCTGTCGGTGCTGTTCTTCGGCGCGTGGAGCCTTGCCTCGGCGTTTGCCGGCTCGATCGAACAGCTGACCGTGCTGCGTTTCCTGACCGGCCTGGGCCTGGGGGCGGCGATGCCCAACGCGGTAACGATGATGTCCGAATACGCGCCGCAGCGTATCCGCGCCATCGTCGTCAATTCGATGTTCTGCGGCTTCCCGCTCGGTCAGGCGATCGGCGGCTTCGCCGCCGCCTGGCTGATTCCACACCACGGCTGGCATAGCGTGCTGCTGGTCGGCGGCGTCGTGCCGTTGCTGCTGGCGGTGCTGTTGATGCTGGTGCTGCCCGAGTCGGCGCGCTTCATGGCGATCCGCCAACGGCCAAGCGAGCGTATCGCGCGGGTGCTCGAACGCATCGCGCCGGGCCAGCTCGCCGGCGTCAGCCGCTTCACCGCGGCCGAGCAGCGCGTCGCGGACGGCCGTTCGGCGCTGTCGCTGGTGCTGTCGGGGCGCTACCGGCTCGGCACGCTGATGCTGTGGCTGACTTACTTCATGGGCCTGGTGATCTTCTACTTGCTGACCAGCTGGCTGCCGACGCTGTTCAAGGGGGTCGGCTTCTCGATCGAGAAAGCCGCGCTGATCACCGCGCTATTCCCGCTCGGCGGCGGCATCGGGACGATCTCCGTCGGCTGGCTGATGGACAGGCTGAACCCGCACTGGGTGATCGCCAGCACCTACGCGCTGACCGGCGTGCTGATCTTCGCGGTCGGCATGGGTACCGACAATCTGTTGCTGCTCGGCGTGCTGATCTTCCTCGCCGGCACCGCGATGAACGGCGCGCAGTCGTCGATGCCGACGCTGGCCGCCGGCTTCTACCCGACGCAGGGGCGGGCGACCGGCGTGGCGTGGATGCTCGGCATTGGCCGTTTCGGCGGCATTTCCGGCGCGCTGATCGGCGCCGAGATGATGCGTTTCGGCTGGGGCTTCAGCACCATCTTCAGCATCCTGACCATTCCGGCGCTGATCGCCACCGTGGCGCTGCTGGTCAAGCGCCGTCATCAGGCGGGCTTGGCGGCGCAGCCGGTTTGAATCGCGACTGGGTCGGCCTCTGGACGGAGGTCGGCCAAGCTAGTCAATAGAGTGTTTGAAAGGGAAGGTATGGACGAACGCGACCGTTACGATCAGGGCATGGGGGTGCGCCGCGCGGTGCTGGGCGACGCGCACGTCGACCGCACGCTGACGCACCGCAACGACTTCAACGGCGAATTCCAGGACTTCATCACCCGCTACGCCTGGGGCGAGGTCTGGAGCCGGCCGGGGCTGCCGCGCCATACCCGCAGCCTGGTGACGATCGCGATGCTGGTGGCCCTCAATCGCGAGGACGAGCTGAAGATGCACCTGCGCGCGTCGTTCAACAACGGCGTTACCCGCGACGAACTTAAGGAGCTGCTGATGCAGTGCGCGCTCTACTGCGGCCTGCCGGCGGCGAACGCGGCGATCCACCTGGCCGAGCAGGTGTTCGCCGAGCTGGACGGGCAGGGCTGAGCGTTTCGGCCAACGTTAGTCGCTGGATCGGCCGGATGCCGGCTTGACCCGGCGCGAAGCGCTCCCTAGGATATATCAATATGACTACTCGTTCGTTTGCCTCCCGTCTTGTCGCGCCGCTGTGTTGTTCCACTCGGCCGAGGGGGCATGACGCCTAGCGTTCGCGCTGTTTGTTCGAGTCCCACTGGCCGCCGTGTTGAAAAACCGGCGGCCTTTGTCATTTCCGGAGACGCCATGAGCCTGACCCTGTACGACACCTACCAGCGCGCGCTGCGCCCGTTTGCGCCGATCCATCCCGATCATGTCGGGCTCTATTGCTGCGGGCCGACCGTGTACGACTACGCGCACATAGGCAATCTGCGCACCTATGTGTTCGAGGACGTGCTGCGCCGGGTGCTCGAGTTCAACGGCTACGCGGTCCGGCATGTGGTCAACATCACCGACGTCGGCCATCTGGTGTCGGACGCCGACGAGGGCGAGGACAAGATGGAGAAGGGCAGCCGCCGCGCCGGCGAGTCGGCCTGGTCTATCGCCGAGCGCTATACCCGGGCGTTCCAGGCAGACATCGCCGCGCTCAATCTGCTCGAGCCGAGCGTCTGGTGCCGCGCCACCGAGCACCTGCCCGAGCAGATCTCCTTCATCGCCGAGCTGGAGCAGAACGGCTATACGTATCGGACCGCGGACGGGGTGTATTTCGATACCAGCCGTCAGGACGACTACGGCTATTTGGCGCGGCTCGACCGAGACGGCCTTCAGGCGGGCAAGCGCGTCGGGCTGGGCGACAAGAAGAGTCCTACCGACTTTGCACTGTGGAAATTCAGCGCACCGGACGCGCAGCGGCAGATGGAGTGGGACAGCCCGTGGGGACGCGGTTTCCCCGGCTGGCACATCGAGTGCTCGGCGATGTCGGCCAAGTACCTGGGGCCGTGGTTCGACATCCATTGCGGCGGCGAAGATCACATCGCCGTCCACCACAGCAATGAGATCGCCCAGACCGAAGCGTGCCACGGCACTCGGCTCGCCAATTTCTGGATGCACGGCTACTTCCTGCAGCTCGATGCCGCCAAGATGTCGAAATCGAACGGAGACTTCCTGCGCCTGCAGACGCTGATCGACCGCGGCATCGATCCGCTCGCCTATCGCTACCTGTGCCTGACTGCGCACTACCGCAAGCAGCTGAGCTTCAGCTGGGAGGCGCTGGACGCGGCCCAGACCGCGCTGGCGCGGCTGCGCGAGGCGTACTGGCGCTGGCCCGCCGGCGGCGAGGCCGACTCGGCGCATGTCGAGCGCTTCACCGCCGAGATCAATCAGGACCTGAACCTGCCGCGCGCGCTGGCGGTGGCGTGGGCGCTGGTGAAAAGCGATCTGTCCGACGCGGTGAAGCGGGCGACGCTCGATCGCTTCGAACCGGTGCTGGGCCTGAACCTGGCCGGCTGGCAGCCGGTAGTCGAGGCTATCCCAGCCGAGGTGCAAAGCTTGGCCGAACAGCGCCAGCTGGCGCGCCAGGCCAGGCAGTGGGCCGAAGCGGATGCCTTGCGGGCCGAGATCGCCGCCCGCGGCTTCGAGATCGAAGACACGGCGGAAGGGGCCAGGCTGAGCCCTGTTAGCTGAAGCACCTGCTGAGCAAAAGAAAAGGGCCAACCCTTCTCGGTTGGCCTTTTGCCTTGCCGGGCTTTAACCCATCATCTGTTGCCGCTCAGTCGCCGGCCTCGCCCGGTGCACGGTCGCGGAATTCGCTCGGCGTCAGCCCGGTGTGCTTCTTGAAGAAGCGGCAGAAGTACGCCGGGTCGTCGAAGCCCAGCTCGTACGCGAGCTGCGCCACCGGCGCGGCGATATAGCGCAGTCGTCGGCGCGCCTCGGTCAGCAGCCGCTCCTGGACCAGCTCGAACGCCGACTGGCCGGCCATCGCCCGGCACACGCGGTTGAGCTGGCTCTCGCTCAGGTGCAGGAGTTCGGCGTAGTGGGGCACGCCGCGGTGCTCGCGATAGTGACCTTCGACCAGGGTGCGAAAGCGGCTGAACAGCTCGGTCTCGCGGCGCCGGCCGCGCTCCAGCTCGCCGCCCTCGGCGTGCAGCCGGGCGAGCAGAAGCAGCGTCGCGCGCACCAGCCATTCCAGCATCAGGTGGTGGCCGGGCAAGGGCCAGCCCGACTCGGCCATGATCTGCGCCAGGAGCGACTCGATCCGCTCGCTGTAGCCGGGCGAGACGGATAGGTCGATCGTCTGCGCCTCCATGAACAGCGCGTCGAGCAGCGGCAGCGTCGCCGTCGTGTCGTCACGGAACAGCAGCGCGTCGGCCACCGTCAGCACGTAGCCGTGGCTCTCGGCGGTGAAGTGAAAGCCGTGCGGGGTCGCCGGCGGGATCGCCAGCGCCACCGGCCCACTGCACGACCATCGCTCGTTGCCCACCTGCGCCTCCACCCCGCCTTCGAGCAGGAACAGCACCTGGAACAGACCTTGGTGGGTATGCCGGTCGATTTCCCAATCGTACAAGCGGCTGCGGCTCTGGATCAGTTCGATATGGACGAATTCGGCGTCGGCGATCCGGCCGGATTCGCCGTAGAGCGCGAATACCGGCACGGCCGGGGCGGAGCGGGGCGGTTTCATCGGGTGCGGGCGTCTGCATTGAAAACGTTCAAATAGTACAAGTCAACTTGCGGATTATCCACTCTTTGTAGAGCGCTGGCTCTATAGCATGAGCCTGAAACCAATAAGGCTTTTGCCGCCGATTCGGCCAGGCTTCGGCTCGGCATCGAAACGGATCGGTCGGCAATAAGTGCAATCGCCCTCTACAAGGCGAAACCCGAGGAGACAGAATCATGCGTACCCAAGTCGGCATCATCGGCGCCGGCCCGGCCGGGCTGTTGCTATCCCATTTGTTACATCTGCAGGGCATCGAGTCGGTGGTGCTCGAGCTGCGCAGCCGCGCCGACATCGAGGCGACGATCCGCGCAGGCGTCTTGGAACAGGGCACGATGGACGTGCTCAGCGACGCGGGCGTCGGCGAGCGGATGCGCCGCGAAGGCGCCTTGCATCACGGGGTCGAGCTGGCGTTCGGCGGACGGCGCCACCGCATCGACCTGACCGAGCTGACCGGCCGGGCGATCACCGTCTACGCCCAGCACGAGGTGATCAAGGACCTGGTCGCGGCGCGCTTGGCGGCGGACGGCCAGCTGCGCTTCGAGGTCAGCGACGTGAGTCTGCACGACCTGGAATCCGAGCGGCCGTCGGTGCGCTACCGCCACCAGGGCGAAGTGCAGACGCTGGAGTGCGACTTCGTGATCGGCTGCGACGGCTTTCACGGCGTGTCGCGGCCGATGATCCCGGGGACGGTGCGCCGCGACTTCAGCCGGGTCTACCCGTTCGGCTGGTTCGGCATCCTGGTCGAGGCGCCGCCGTCGTCCGAGGAGCTGATCTACGCGCAGCACGAGCGCGGCTTCGCGCTGATCAGTACCCGCTCGCCGGGGGTGCAGCGCATGTACTTCCAGTGCGACCCGAAGGACAGTGTCGCCAACTGGTCGGACGACCGCATCTGGGCCGAGCTGCACGCGCGGCTGGAAAACCGCGACGGCTGGCGGCTGACCGAGGGCAGGATCTTCCAGAAGAACATCGTCGCGATGCGCAGCTTCGTGTCGACGCCGATGCGCCACGGCCGCTTGTTCCTCGCCGGCGACGCCGCGCACATCGTGCCGCCGACCGGCGCGAAGGGCCTGAACCTGGCGGTGGCCGACGTGAAGGTGTTGGCCGAAGCGCTGGAGAGCTTCTACCGTAGCGGCGCGACCGAGCGGCTCGACCGCTACAGCGGCACGGCGCTCAAGCGCGTCTGGCGCGCCGAGCATTTCTCCTGGTGGATGACCAGCATGCTGCATACCTTCGACGACGCTTCGCCGTTCCAGCGCGAGCTGCAGCGCTCCGAGCTGGAATACCTGGTCGGCTCGCGCGCGGCGATGACGGCGCTGGCCGAGAACTACGTCGGCCTGCCTTTCTAAGCTTTTCTCCAACCAAAGAAAAGGGGGCGCTCGCGGCGCCCCTTCGACATGATTGACGCGGTGCTTACTTAGGCTGCGCCACGACGCGCAGATACGGTTTCAGCGTCTTGAAGCCCTGCGGGTATTTCTTCTTCGCCTCTTCGTCGGAAACCGACGTCGGGATGATGACATCCTCGCCCGGTTTCCAGTTCACCGGCGTCGCGACTGTGTGTTTCGCGTTCAACTGCAGCGAATCGAGCAGGCGCAACACCTCGTCGAAGTTGCGCCCGGCGCTCATCGGATAGACCAGCATCGCCTTGACCTTCTTGTCCGGGCCGATGATGAACACCGAGCGCACGGTGGCGTTGTCCACGGCGGTGCGCGGGCCGGGGCTGGCATTCGGGTGGATCATGTCGTAGAGCTTCGCCACCGTCAGGTCGGCGTCGCCGATCAGCGGATAGTTGATCGCGTGGCCCTGGGTTTCCTCAATGTCGCCGACCCAGGCCCGGTGGTCGCTGACCGGGTCCACGCTGAGCCCGACGATCTTGGTGTTGCGCTTGTCGAATTCCGGCTTGAGTCCGGCCATATAGCCGAGCTCGGTGGTGCAGACTGGGGTGAAATCCTTCGGGTGCGAGAACAGAATGGCCCATTTGTCGCCGATCCACTCGTGAAAGCGGATCGTTCCTTCGGTGCTTTCAGCGGTGAAATCGGGCGCTTCGTCGCCAATGCGGATTGCCATGTTCGACCTCCTTGCGGGTGATGGGGTGGGGTGCTGCCGCGTTTCGACAGCGGTTACGAACTAGGTGCGCTGCGTCGAGCCTAGTGGCGTGAAGCAGTATAGGCCCCATGGCGCGGCACGCCCGGTCGCCTTCCTCTACCGCTTGGGCTCCGGTAACGCCGTCACGGCCGTGCCTCGCTTACCGCTCTTTACGGTAGGTGCCGATCAACTCGGCCTGTGCCAGGATGTGGCCGTTCATTGCGCTTTCGAGCCGGGCCTTGGTGGGCCGCCCCAGGTCCGGCAGCACGGTGTCCAGTGCATAGAGCTTGTGGAAATACCGATGCGTGCCGATCGGCGGACAGGGCCCGCCGTAGCCGGTTTTATGCCAGTCGTTGAGCCCCTGCAGGGTGCCGGGCGGCAGCGTGTGCAGGTTTTCGGGCAGTTCCAGCGTGCTCGCGGGCAAGTTATAGAGCACCCAATGGACCCAGGTCATCCTGGGCGCGGCGGGGTCCGGTGCGTCCGGGTCGTCCACGATCAGCGCCAGGCTCTGGGTGCCCGGCGGCACGCCGGTCCAGGCCAGCGGCGGGGAAACATCCCTGCCTTCGCAGCTGTAGCGCGCCGGAATCGGACCTTGGGCGTCAAAAGCGGGAGAGGTGAGCATGAGTGACATGGCCGTTGCTCCTTCCTGAGGTGCGTTGGGCAGAGGGCTCGACGCGGGAACGCGTCCGTCCCTGATAGCAGGCACTATAGCCAAGCCGAGCCGGGGAGCAAGGCCGCCTTCCCCCGGGGAATCCGTGGCGAGCCATAAAAAAAGCCCGACCGAAGTCGGGCTTTTTCATCGCGGCAACGGCGATCAGACGGTTTCGCCGAGACGCTTGTCCTTGGATGCCGGCTGCGCCTCGAAATCGATCTGGTGGCCCTTGGCGCCGTAGAAGGCGATGTACAGATAGCAGAGCAGCGGGATCACGAACGACGGCAGCAGGCCGATGTGATCGGCGAAGAACGCGTGCACCACCGGCACCAGCGCGCCGCCGACGATGGCCATGCACAGCACGCCCGAGCCTTCCGAGGTGTACTTGCCGAGGCCGTGCAGCGCCAGCGAGAAGATGGTCGGGAACATGATCGAGTTGAAGAAGCCGATCAGCAGCAGCGACCACATCGCGACATGGCCGCCCGACACGATCGCCACGGTGATCAGCAGCACGTTGACCAGCGCGTTGAACGCCAGCATCTTGCCCGGGGCGATCTTGCGCATCAGCACGCCGCCGATGAAGCGGCCGACCATCGCGCCGGTCCAGTACAGCGCCAGGTACTTGCCGGCGACGTTTGCGGCGAGCCCCGCGATCTGCGGCTGCGCCATCAGGCTGATCATGAAGCTGCCGATCGACACCTCGGCGCCGACGTAGACGAAGATGCCGATCGCGCCGAGTACCAGGTGCTTGTACGCCCAGACGCTGTGCTTGGTCGGCAGGGCTTCGACCGTTTCAGCCTCGTGGGTCTCGCGCACCTGGGGCAGCTTGAACAGGCCGATCGCGACGGCGAGCATAAACAGCAGGCCGGCCAGGATCAGGTAAGGGTGCTGCACCGACGCGGCCTCGCTGGCGGCGTAGGTGATCTGCTCGGCCGACGACAGTGCGGCGATCTCGGTGGCCGGCTTGACCGCCACGCCGAGGATCAAGAGCGAGCCGAGCAAGGGGCCGATCGCGGTGCCGAGCGAGTTGAACGCCTGCGTCAGGTTGAGGCGGCTCGACGCGGTTTCCGGCTTGCCGAGGATCGTCACGTAGGGGTTGGCCGCCACCTGCAACAGCGTGATGCCCGAGGCGAGGATAAACAGCGCGCCGAGGAAGAACGGGTAGGAGCGCGCGCCGGCGGCCGGGTAGAACAGCAGGCAGCCGATGCCGGCAATCATTAGGCCGATGATGATGCCCCTCTTGTAGCCGACCTTCTCGACCAGATAGCCGGACGGGAACGACATCACGAAATAGGCGGTGAAGAAGCTGAACTGGATCAGCGCGGCCTGCACGTAGCTGAGCGTGAACACCGCCTTCAGGTGCGGGATCAGGATGTCGTTCAGCGAGGTGATCAGGCCCCACATGAAGAACAGCGAGGTCAGCACCGTCAGCGGCCTGGTGTAGTTGTGTTGTGCGACAGTCCCATTGGACATGGTCTCTCTCCGTTGCATGCTGTGCGGCCGTTTATTTGTGTATTTCGGCCGCTGTTTCCTACATGGGTATAGGCGATTGCCGCTCAGGCGGCTCGCCCCTGCTTGGCCACGCCTTCGATCGCTTGGGCGATGGCCGCCTCGTCACCGAGGTAATAGTGCGCGGTGGGTTTCAGGTCCGCGTCGAGTTCGTACACGAGCGGCACGCCGGTCGGGATGTTGAGATCGACGACCGCCTCGTCGCTGAGGTCGTCCAGGTACTTGATCAGCGCGCGCAGGCTGTTGCCGTGCGCGACGATCAGCGTGCTCTTGCCCGCGTGGATCGTTGGCACGATGGTGTCGTGCCAGTACGGCAGGAAGCGCGCGACGGTGTCCTTCAGGCATTCGGCGCGCGGGAACTCGCCTCTCGCCAGGTCGGCGTAGCGCGGGTCGCTGGTCGCGAGCCGTTCGTCGCCGGCATCGAGCGCCGGCGGCGGCACGTCGTAGGAGCGACGCCACGCGATCACCTGCGCCTCGCCGTATTCGGCCGCCGTCTCGGCCTTGTTGAGCCCTTGCAGCGCGCCGTAATGGCGCTCGTTCAGGCGCCAGCTGTGCTCGACCGGGATCCATTCGCTGTCGAGCTCGTCGAGCGCCAGCCACAGGGTATGGATAGCGCGCTTGAGCACCGAGGTGTAGGCGATGTCGAAACGAAAACCGGCTTCCTTCAGCTGGCGTCCGGCACGACGCGCCTCGGCGCGGCCGAGCTCGGTCAGTTCGACGTTGGTCCAGCCGGTGAAGCGGTTTTCCAGGTTCCACACCGATTCGCCGTGGCGCAGAAGAACGAGCTGGTACATGGGTTGCACTCCTAGTCTGTTGCCCGGGGGAGTGGCCTTCAGGCCCGAGTCCGGGGGCGCGTCTTGGACGCGCTAATGTATAACCATGGCCGAAGAAGCGGCGCAGCGCGCCGCACCCCGGACTCGCCCTGCGGGACTCCCCCGGGCTACGTGGCTGAACGTAAAAAAAGCAGCCGCCCGCAACGGGCGGCCCAAACAGTCGCTTACAGGATGAACCGGGTGTTGATGAAATTGGATTCGTTCGACAGCACCAGCGCGTCGAGCAGCTTCTTGCTCGCCTCGGTCTGCTTGGCGGCCACCATCGAACGGATCGAGAACGCGCGCAGCGCATCGTGCACCGACAGCGTGCCCTCGGCCGAATCCTTGCGGCCGGCGAACGGGAACACGTCCGGGCCGCGCTGGCACTGGCAGTTCAGGTTGACGCGGCACACCTGGTTGACGAGCGGGTCGACCAGCGCGGCGATCTGGTGCGGGTCGGTGCCGAACAGACTGACCTGCTGGCCGTAATCGGAGGTGATGATGTAGTCGATCGCGTCCTCGATGTCCTCGAACGGCGCCACCGGCACCACCGGGCCGAACTGCTCCTCGCGGTACAGCTTCATGCCTTCCTTCACTGGGAACACCACCGCCGGCTGGAACAACGTCTGGGCTACCGTGCCGCCACCCTCGTTGATCACCCGCGCGCCCTGCGCCTTGGCGTCCTCGATGCATTCGGTCAGATACGCGCATTTGTCCGGGTCAGGCAGCGGGGTCACCATCACGCCTTTTTCCCACGGCATGCCGATCTTCAGCGCGTTCACCGCCTCGGCAAAGCGGCGCAGGAACTGCTCGGCCACAGACTGGTGCACCAGGATCATCTTGATCGCGGTACAGCGCTGGCCGTTGAACGACAGCGCGCCCATCACGCATTCCTTCACCGCCAGTTCCAGATCGGCGTCCGGCAGGATGATCGCGGCGTTCTTGGCGTCGAGCCCGAGCACCGCGCGCAGTCGGTTCGATTTCGGGTGCGCCTTCTTGAGCTGGTCGGCGACGCGGCTCGAGCCGATCAGCGCCAGCACGTTGATCTTGCCGCTGGCCATCAGGTATGGCACCAGCTCCGAACCCTTGCCGTACAGGGTATTGATCACGCCGGCGGGGAAGGCGCTGCGGAACGCCTCCAGCATCGGGTAGAACAGCAGGGTGCCGAAGCGCGGCGGCTTGAACAGCACCACATTGCCCATGATCAGGGCCGGGATCAGCGTGGTGAAGGTTTCGTTCAGCGGGTAGTTGTACGGCCCCATGCACAGCGTGATGCCCAAGGGCGATCTGCGGATCTGGCCGATGGTGCCCTCGACGATCTGGAAGCGCGAGTTGTCGTTGTCGAGCTTCTTGAGCGCGTCGATGGTGTCGCGGATGTAGACGATGGTGCGGTCGAATTCCTTCTCGGAATCGGCCAGGCTCTTGCCGATCTCCCACATGATCAGGTTCACGATCTCGCGCCGCTTGGCGAGGATCTGGCGCGTGAACTCCTCGACGCAGCCGATCCGCTGCGCCACCGACATGGTGGGCCATTGGCCGCGGCCGTTGTCGTAGGCGGCCACCGCGGCGGCGAGCGCCTCGTCCGCTTCGGCCAGGCCGGTCACCGGGTAGCTGCCGATCTCCACCGGCGCATGGACCCCGTCGTCGCCGCGCACGTGCACCGGCGAGCGCACCTGGCGCACCTCGCCGCGCCACATCTTCAGCTCTCCGTTCACCAGCAGCGTGCGCTGATGGATGGGGGCGAGGATCTGGCAGTCGGCCGGGATGGCGTCGTGGCGGGGAAACAGCTCGTGCAGTGCCTGGGTCGTGTTCATCGCGTCTCTCGAGTGTCGTGTTGCGTGCGGGCAAGGCGCCCGTGGGCCGGTCGTCGTCGGCGCGCTGCGTTGGCCGAACGTTCATGTATTTTTACTACACAGAAAAGCCGAATGGCAACCAAGAAAAATCGATTAACCTGAAGATATATCGATAAACAAAGGGATTGGCCGTTTTTATGGCGCTGGTCAATCCCGGATTTGATGGTAATATTACTACAAACTTCGAGCGGCACTCAGCGGCCGCCACCCAGGAGAGAGACAGGATGTCCACGTTCGACATGATGATGTTCAGCTACCGCGATGCTCTGTTCGGGCTCGCGGCCATCCTCGCCGCCTGGATGGCGACCACGAGCGGTTCTCTTCGGCCAGCCGTGATCCGGCGGCCGGCTCGGCGCGGCCAGCGCTGAGATGAACCACCCGACGCGGTTTACCGCCGGCGTCCGCTGCCCGACTTTCGGCCAAGTTCGCGTGGCCGTTTCCTTCGAAGCGCCACCTGGGCGCGTCACCGTCGCGTTGCCGAGGGGCGCCCGCCGCCCGTCGTGCCGCTGAATTCATCCGACAAGGATTCCTGCGATGCCTACTGAGCTCACCACTCGCTATCCTCGGCTCTTGGCCGACATCGGCGGCACCAACGCCCGTTTCGCCCTCGAAACCTCGCCGGGCAACTGGGAGCACGTCACTACCGTGTCCTGTCGCGACTACCCGTCGCTGGAGCTGGCGGTGCGCGCCTACTACGCCAAGACCGGCATCGGCTATGTCGAACATACCGCGATCGGCATCGCCAACCCGGTGGTTGGCGACTGGGTGCAGATGACCAATCACCACTGGGCGTTCTCGATCGAGGCGACCCGGCTGGCGCTGGAGCTCACGACGTTGATCGTGATCAACGACTTCACTGCGCTGGCGCTGGCCTTGCCGCACCTGCCGGAGCGTGAGCTCGCCAAGATCGGCGGTGCCGAGCCTTGGGTCGGCGCGCCGCTGGCGCTGATCGGCCCGGGCACCGGCCTCGGCATGTCGGGCCTGGTGCCGACCGGCAACGGCTACGTGCCGCTGGCGGGCGAGGGTGGTCATGCCAGCTTCACCCCATTCGACGAACGCGAGATGGCGATCTGGCGCTACGCCTGCACCAAGTACAGCCATGTCTCGACCGAGCGGCTGCTGTCCGGCCCGGGTCTGTCGCTGATCTACGAAGCGCTGCAGCACCAGGCCGGCGAAACCGGCGAGCCGTTGTCGGCCGCCGACGTCACCAGCCGTGGCTTGTCCGGCGACTGCCCGCGCTGCCGCGAAACGCTTGACGTGTTCTGCGCCATCCTCGGCACTGCGGCGTCCAACCTGGCGCTGACGCTCGGCGCGCGCGGCGGTGTCTATATCGGCGGCGGCGTGGTGCCGCGCCTCGGTGACTATTTCGCCGGCTCGCCGTTCCGCACCCGCTTCGAGGACAAGGGGCGCTTCTCCGGCTACCTCGCCGGCATCCCGGTGTTCATCATCAACACCGCCTACCCGGCGATGTATGGCGTGTCGGCGGCGCTGAACGTGGCGCTGTCCTGAGAGTCGCTAACTCCTGGCGTTGTTGCGCTGCCTTGCCGTACTACTCGTACTGTCTGCGGCAGCGCGACGAGCAAGACCGCTGCGCTGGGGTTTGTTGGCGACTCTAAAAGCGCCGTTCCAACAGGTTCTCTCCAACGGCAAGGTTGGCCGAAGCGGCTGCCTTGCCGTCTTTTCTTTTCCGCATGAGCGAGCAAACGATGATCCGTGTCGCCCTGATCGGCTTCGGCTACGCCGGCCGCGTTTTTCATGCCCCCTTGCTGCAGGCCGTGCCCGGCCTGCAGCTGACCTTGGTCGGCTCCAGCCGGCCGGACGAAGTTCGCGCCGTGCTGCCCGGTATGGCGGTGCTGCCGCCTGAGCAGCCCTTGGCGCATCCCGACATCGACCTGGTGGTGATCGCCACGCCCAACGACACCCACGCGCCGCTTGCCAGGCAAGCCTTGCTGGCCGGCAAGCATGTAGTGATCGACAAGCCGTTCGCGCTGGATTGTGCCGAGGCGCAGAGCCTGGCCGAACTCGCCGCACAGCAGAACCGCCTATTGTCGGTATTCCACAACCGCCGCTGGGACAGCGACTTTTTGGCGGTGCGCGCCGCCATCGACGACGGCCTGCTCGGCGAGGTAGTGCACTTCGAGTCGCACATCGACCGCTACCGCCCGCAGGTGCGCGAGCGCTGGCGCGAGAGCGCGGTGCCCGGCGGCGGGGTATGGTTCGACCTCGGCCCGCACCTGATCGACCAGGCCTTACTGCTGTTCGGCCAACCTTGCGCGGTGTCGGCGCAGCTCGCCCGGCAGCGGGACGGCGCTCAGGCGGTCGACTGGGCGCATGTGCTGCTCGATTACGGCCCGCGCCGCGTCGTGCTGCACGCGTCGATGCTGGTCGCCGGCGGCTCGCCGCGCTTCACCGTACACGGCAGCCGCGGCAGCCTGGTCAAGCGTTCGGCCGACGGCCAGGAGCGTCAATTGCTCGAGGGGTTGACTCCGGCCAATGCAGAGTGGGGCTCCGACGCGGAGCCGGCGCAGTTCTACGACGGCGCCGACGGCAGCGTGCGCGACATCACGGTGCCGCGCGGCTGCCAGCAAGCGTATTACGAGCAGTTGCGCGATGCGCTGCGCGGCAAGAGCGCCAACCCGGTGCCGCCGGAGCAGGCGCTGGCGGTGATGCGGGTGCTGGAGGCGGCGCAGCAGTCGGCCGAACAGGAGCGGGTGGTGGTGTTGTAGTGCTGGTGCGTATGAAGCCGGGCAGGGCGCCGGTGGCGCCTTCGCTACAGCGCCGCCTGTCAAAATATGCCAAAATAACCGTTCAATTTGTGACGTTATAAAAAGCGCGGTTATAGTGAGCGCATGCACTCACGATTCAACACCTTCCGCCAAACGCCGCTCGGGGCCCAGCTCGAACAGCTGATCGACAGCCCCGAGCGCTATCTCGAATACGCCGCCCTGTCCCGCGCCGAAGTACCGGCGGTGGCCGCCATCATTCACGATCTCAAGACGCGCTTCCCCGAAGTCGCCGACGACGACACCGCCCGGCAGTTCTGCGGCGCGATGGTCGCCGAGGTGATGCGCCGTCACCGACACGACGTGCTGCGCCCGCGCGGCCGGGTGCCGGGCGGTTACTTCACCTACGGGGTGGTGTGGACACCGCTGCCGCTGCGCCTGTCCTGGCCCGAGCTGCTAGCCGCGCTGGCCGCGATGCCGCAAGCATTGGCAGAACGGGCCGCCGCTTTCCCCGGTGACGCGATACGCCTGCGTCCGGCGGTGCCGGGCTTTTCGCTGCTTGAACACGCCTGCCACCTGCGCGACCTCGATCGCGACGCCTATTCGATCCGCTTCCAAGCCATGTTGGCCGAAACCGCCCCGACGCTGCAGCGCGTCAACGGCCGGGTCTGGGCCGCCGAGCGCGACTACCACCGCGAGTCGCTCGCCGACGCGCTGGCCGCATTCGCCGCCGGCCGCCAGGCGCTGGTCGAGCTGCTGCGCGGGCTCGGCGATGAGGCGCGCCGCCGCGTCGGCCTGTTCGACGGCATTACCCGCATCACGCTGGAAGAGCTCGCCTACGACCTGCATCACCACGATGGGGAGCATTTGTTGGAGGTGGAGGAGTTGGGGGAGGAGCTGTTCGGCGCGGATTATGTGATCCGATAAATTGGCTAATGGTCTTTCGGCCAACCTTGGCCTGAGCGAGCTCAGCGTCTCTCGAATATTTGCAGAGGTGAGGGGAGGGATATTCGGCTGTTTTTCAAAATGCTTTTGGTTGGAGATGGGCATCACTTCAGGGCTTCCGCCCTACGCGCTAGAAATGGTGATAAGGCTCATAAAAAGTGAAGATAGTTAAAAATGGAAATTTTACGTTTTTGTTTAGAGTAATTTTGGTCGTTGTAGGCTACGGAATGGTTGCCTTCTCCGTTTTGCTACTTGATCGTACCACTTTGTCGGTTACCATTCTTTGGATCGGCTTTGTTATTGGCTCTATTGGGGGCTCGCTACAAAAGCAGATGTTTTTCATATAAAACCATTCGGTCAAAAGAAATAGCTTATATGCCTTTAGATGCATTCAAATGCATAACCAGCATGACAGCTTCAAGGAGTTTTAGTGGTCTGTGTGAGCATTTAAGACGATGGAAATTCGCCTTGCGCACTAAGAAAGTGAAATGAAGATGAGAGATCTAATAGGGAATGATTTTCTTGTAAAGAAACTATATGGGGAATGCTATCCGCTTAATGATTTGAGAATCGTTAATCTTGCATATTACCCTGATGCTGAAAGAGTAATTGTTGTTTTTGAAATGCCATCTGAGCCATCGTGGTTGCCCCCAAAATGGCATGATCGCAAAAATGTGCAAATTGAGTATCTGATATCAAGGGTCAGTGCTATGGATTTTGGTGCTAAAAGTAACAATGAACCGCCTTTAGTTTCCTTAAGGGTTGTTGGGAAATCAAATGGGGGTTTGGTTTGTGAAATAACTGGCAAGGTGTCAATGGTGATCCATGCGGGAGCTATATCAATATCAAAAATTAATGCGTACTTTGATTAACCGCGTACCCCGGATGTTTGCGGAGACGTAAACAGTAGGGCGGAAGCTCCGAAGGAGCGTTCCGCCGTTTTTCTACTCGACCTCGATTATTCAATCAGGAAAGCCCTTCCATGACACAACCCCTACCGCTCGTCCTGATCCACGGCCTAATGGGCGCGCTGAACAATCCACAACTGGCAGCCGAACTTGCACCACACCGCGTGCTCGCCCCCGACCTATTGGGCTATGGCCAGCAAGCCCACCGTATTCCGGCCAGCCTGTCCGATCAGGTCGACCATCTCGCCGAGCTGATCGCAAACGAAGTCGGCGGCCCGGTGATGCTGCTCGGCCACTCGGTCGGCGGGGCGATCGCGATGCTGCTCGCCGACCGCCATCCGGACAGGGTGGCGGCGGTGATCAACGTCGAGGGCAATTTCACGCTGAACGACGCGTTCTGGTCGGCGTCGGTGGCGCAGAAACCCGTCGAAGAGGTCGAGGCGTTGATCGACGGCTTCCGCGCCGACCCGGCGGCGTGGCTTGCGCGGGCCGGGGTCGAGCCGAGCACTGAAAGGTTGGCCGAAGCGCGGCGCTGGCTGGCCTGCCAGGGCGGGGCGACGGTGAAAGCGATGGGGCGTGCGGTGGTCGAGGCGACTTCGGTGGCGGACTACCTTGAGGCGTTACGCCGGGTGTTCGAGTGCATCCCGGTGCATCTCGTAGCCGGCGAGCGCTCGCGCGCAGGATGGGACGTACCGGACTGGGCGCTGAACACCGCGGCGAGCATGACAGTGATGCCGGGCGTCGGACACATGATGATGCTGGAAGATCCGGACGAATTCGGCAGGGTGGTCGCCGGCCTGCTCGACCGGTAGCGGTGTGAACGTTAACGAGTCAGTACAGCCCGGAACAACAGCGCCAGCAAGGCGAGCCCAGCGAATACCGCGCCCACATAGAACGTCGTCGCCGAGCCGTGGTACTGCCAGAGCCAGCCGGCGATCACGCTGGCGAACAGCATCGCCAGCCCGCTGACCAGATTGAACAGGCCGAACGCGGTGCCCTTGAGGTCAGACGGCGAGGTGTCGGCGACCAGTGTGGCGAGCAGGCCCTGGCTGAAGCCCATGTGCAAGCCCCATAGCGCCACGCCCTCCATCAACGCCAGGGTGGTGTCGGCCCGCGCAAGCAGCAGGTCGGCGCCGATCAGCAGTATCAGGCTGACGCCCAGCAGCGCAATGCGGCTGAGCCGGTCGGACAGCCAGCCGGCCGGGTACGCCGACACGGTGTAGAAGAGCGACATCACCACCATCACCAGCGGGATCCACAGCGTAGCCAGCCCCAGTTGCTGCGCGCGCAGCACCAGAAAGGCCTCGCTGAACCTCGCCAGTGTGAAGACCGCGCCGAGCAGGACGACGTACCAGTAGGCCGGCGCGAGGCGGCGCAGCAGCGCCCAGCGGATCGGGAAGCGGTGGGTGGTGGGCGGCGACGGCGGGGCCGTTTCCCGGACGCCGACCCACAGCAGCAGCACCGCCAGCAGGGCGGGCAATACGGCAAACCAGAGCACCCGCTGGATGTCGCTGTTTAGCCAAAACAGCAGCAGGATCGCCAGCAGCGGGCCGAGCACGGCGCCGACGGTGTCCATCGACTGCCGCAGCCCGAAGCAGGCGCCGCGGATGGCCGGTGGCGCCACGTCGGCGACCAGGGCATCGCGCGGCGCTCCGCGAATGCCCTTGCCGATACGATCCAGGAAACGGGCGGCAAACACCGTGTCGGCCGAATGCGCGAGAGGGAACAGCGGCTTGGTCAGCGCGGCCAGCCCATAGCCCAACAGCAACAGGGCCTTGCGGCGGCGGATGATGTCGCTGACCAGGCCGGAGAACACCTTGACGATCAGCGCGGTCGCCTCGGCGATGCCTTCGATCACCCCCAGCGTCAAGGCGCTGATACCGAGCGTGCTCACCATGAAGATCGGCAGCAGGCTGTGGATCAGCTCGGAAGACAGGTCCATGCACAGGCTGACGAAGCCGAGCACCCAGACCGTGCGTGGAATCGTGATGACGCGATCGGCGATAGCCACCTGATACTAGCCCTCGTTCAAGTTCACACCAGCCCATAGCATGACAAAAGCCGGCAGTCGCCGGCTTGATGTTATGACTTCATCGGACGCTAGTGTTTCTTCGGCGGTTCGCCGGGTTTCGGCTGAACGATGAACTGAGAAGGGGGGACAACCGGCTGTTTTGGCTTCTTGGGTTTCTTCGGTTCACGGTTACCGTGCAGTTGGCCTTTAGCCATGATCGAACTCCTTGTAGCGCGGGTATCCGGGCAAGACCCGTCACCACGTGGTACTGATGCAGGTGGAACCCTGCGGTTGGCAGCGGCGCGGGAATGCAGCGGCCACGGCGTGTTCCGATCATAGGTCTTTTGCGTGCTATTGCCAGGATTTTCGTTGGTGGGCGAGCAGCCGGGATTCGGCGCAAGACCCGCCTGTCCCCCAGCTTGAAGTGGCGTTTTTCTGTCAGGCAGTAAGGGTTTCCAACGGCCGGTTTTGGGGCGCCTCAGGACGAAGAGCAATTGATCTGCGTTGCCCCAGCTGCACGAAACGATACGGTGCGCCTCGGGGCGTGATTTTCCCTCCGCCATTGTCGCGCCTTGCCTCTGGATTACTCGACACTCTCCAGCTGCGTTGTCGGCGTAGTCCCACTCAGCGACTGCCGCAGCGACGCGACGATTTCAAACGAACGCAAGCGCGCCGCGTGGTCGTAAATCTGGCCGGTAATCATCAGCTCATCCGCCGCCGTTTCCTCGATAAACCGGCTCAGCCCCTGTCCGACCATCTGGGGCGAGCCCACCACCGAGCAGGCGAGCGAGTGCTCGACCCGCGCTTGCTCCGACGACGACCAGAGCGGCGCCATATCGTCGACCGGCGGGTTGAGCTGGCCGGGCGTGCCGCGGATCAGGTTGAGGAATTGCTGCTGCAGCGAGGTGAACAGCCGGCGTGCCTCCCGATCCTCGTCGGCCGCGAACACATTGACCGCGACCATCGCGTAGGGTCGATCGAGCGCCGGCGACGGGGTGAACTGGCTGCGATAGATGTTGAGCGCCTGCAGCAGATAGGTCGGCGCGAAGTGCGAGGCGAAGGCGAACGGCAGGCCCAGTTTTGCGGCCAGCTGCGCGCTGAACAGGCTCGAGCCCAGCAGCCATATCGGTACATTCAGGCCGGCACCTGGCACCGCCTGGACGGCCTGGCCCGGTACGGCCGGCCGGAAATACGACTGCAGTTCCAGCACGTCGTCGGGAAAGGTGTCGGCGCTGTCGGCAAGGTTGCGGCGCAAGGCCCGGGCGGTGCGCTGATCGGTACCTGGGGCGCGTCCCAGCCCCAGGTCTATTCGCCCGGGGTGCAGCGATTCCAGCGTGCCGAATTGTTCGGCGACCATCAGCGGCGCATGGTTAGGCAGCATGATGCCACCCGCGCCGATCCGAATCGTCGACGTCGCCGCCGCGACGTCGGCCATCACCACCGAGGTGGCCGCACTGGCGATGCCGGTCATATTGTGGTGTTCGGCCAACCAGTAGCGCCGGTAGCCCCAGCGTTCGGCGTGCTGCGCGAGGTCGCGGGTGTTCTGAAAGGCTTTGGTGGCATTGCTTCCCTTGAGAATCGGGGAGAGGTCGAGCAGCGAGAACGGGATCATGGTGGGCTCCTGAAGGGAAGGGCGCGTCCCGGCTGGTGATGCTGGCGCTTTGTGTTGGGACAGGACGGATTAGCCTATCCTAGTCAAGATTAGACCGGTCGTCTAGTAAGTGTCGCCAATACCCTTGGCGGCTCCTATATGCCTAGACGGCGGCCTGCCACGATAACGTTCCGTGCTCTTCCTGCAGCGCCGTTCCCATTTCGGCGGACAGCTCGCGCATGCGCTGGCAGATGCGCTGCCGCTCCGGCATCGCGGCCCGGCGCACATGCGCGACGTCGAGCGTCACGGGGAAGAGTTCCAGGCGACGCAGCTGTCCGCCTTCCATGCCCACCAGAAATAGGAAGGACCAGTCGTTGCGCAGCCAGGGGTCGACGGCGTAGTCGTCGACGAAATCGCCGGTGCTGTACAGGATGGGCTTGCCGTGATGGACCTCGACCCCTTGGAACAGGTGCGCGCTGTGGCCGTAGTAGACGTCCGCGCCGAGTTCGATGACCGCGCGCGCGAATTCCCGGAACCGCGCCGCCGGGCGGTTGACCATGTTCGGCCCCCAGTGGTTGGAGAACACCACGAGCTCGGCGCCTGTGGCTCGCGCGCCGAGGATCAATTGCTCGACGTAACGCAGCGTTGCATCGGAGGTCGAGACCTCAAGGTAATGGGTGCCCGGTGTCGTCTCGCCGGCGGCGAAGGCGGGCTCGTTGTCGGTGACGGCGATCAGCGCGATCTGGCGGCCGTTCACCGGGATGAAGGCGGGCGCCGTCGCGGCGCCGAGGTCGCGCCCGGCGCCGGCGTGCCGAATGCCGGCCGCGTCGAGATGCGCCACGGTGTCGAGCAGACCCTGTTCCTCGAAGTCGAGCGTGTGGTTGTTGGCCAGCGAAACCGCGTCGATGCGTGCAGCGCTTAGCACCCGGACGGCCGAGGGGTCCGCACGAAAGTGGAAAACCTTGGAGGTACGACTCCAGGGGCGTCGGTGCGCGGTGAGGGCGCATTCAAGATTGCCGATGCGCAGGTCCGCCGCTGCCAAGAGTGGCAGCACGTCCCCCCACACTTCGTGCGGCTGCATCGTTTTCAGTTCTTGGTTGACTAGCCGGCCGAGCATCAAATCGCCGACCAGGGCGAGCGTGATCATGGAGCCCCCTCACGCCGTCGGCAGGATGAACCACCGGCTGTGGATCGCGCAGGCGATGTGCGTTTCCGCGGTCGGTTTCATCGCTTCGGCAGATAGGTTTCGAACCATCGGCAAGCGGCGTCGGCCGCACTCTCCAGCGTGCCCGGTTCTTCGAACAGATGGGTGGCGCCGGGGATGATCTCGAGCTGTTTCGGGCCGAGCAAGCGCGCCAGGGCCTGGCGATTGAGGTTCAGCACGTGAAAATCCAGGCCGCCGACGATCAGCAGCGTTGGGGTGGTGATGCTGGCGAGCACGTCCGCGCCGGCCAGATCCGGCCGGCCACCGCGGGACACCACGGCCGCCGCCGCATCGCCCAGCAGCGCGGCGGTCCGCAACGCGGCCGCGGCACCGGTGCTGGCGCCAAAATAGCCGATCGCGGCGTCGACGGTGTCCGCCTGTTGGCGCAGCCAGGAGGTGACGGCCAGCAGGCGCTCGGTCAGCAGGTCGATGTCGAAGCGTCGGGCGTAATCCTGATCTTCCTTGAGCGTCAGCATGTCGAACAGCAGGGTGCCGATGCCCGCTTCATTGAGCACGCGTGCGACGTATTGGTTACGCGGACTGTGACGACTGCTGCCGCTGCCGTGGGCGAACACGACGAGGCGGTCGGTGTCGCTGAGGTGAAGCTCGGCTTCCAGATCGATGGCGTCGATGGGGATGCGGACGAGCGATTCCGGCCGGCGTGTTGCGGTGGAACTCGCCTGGGCCTGCCCGGCGGGATCGGCATGGTGTTGACGTTGAGACTCAGCCTTGTGCAGTGTGGCGACCACTTACTCGTCCTCCACTTGGGGAAACTTCACGTAGAGCGGCCCATTAGGACGGCTCCTAGCAGCGTCACTACTGGTCCTGTAAGGGTCAGTGGTGGCGAAAGGTTAGTTTATTGATTTATAAGGCCTTCTCGGCGCCATGCCCATCTTGATGGGCCCCCAAGAGCCGGGGAGTGAAAAGCTAACGGATTTGTCCTGTTCGCGAAGGCGTTGCCCGCTCTGAGAGCTCAACACCTCGGCAGCCGGCCTGAGGGGGGGTCTTCCTTATCGGACACTTGCACGGCGATGGCCTTGATCTTGGTTGGTCCGCGTTTCCCGCCGTCACGGGCGCTTATCGGGCAGCGTCTCGCGAGGGGGTATCGGCTCGGCCGCTCCGGTATCGACAATATTTCCAGAGCGGAAAAAAGCGAAGATCGGTGACCAGAAACGGTTCTGTTCTTGAGGATTGATGGCGGCATCATGCGTCAACGCATCCAGCAATACCAGACGATGCGGGCTTGTGGCCACCGCGTTCAGCCGCATGGCCTGCCGCCAATCCACCACCTCATCGGCACGACTGTGGACAATCAGAAGCGGTGATTTGACACGGCTCATACGAGCCTCGTTGTCCCAGACGTCGGGTAGCAGCCAAGCAAGCCATTTCGGTACCAACCCCACCGCAACGGCAGCCTCCCGGGCGGAGGCGAACCCAGAGGCGATGACAATGCCGTCCGCAGCAGGGTGCAAGTCGGGAAGAACATCCAGAAGCACGGCGGAGCCAAGAGAAAAGCCCAATAGGTAGTGACGGGCTGCTTGTGGCGTCAGCGCCATGAAACGCTGGTGGGCGCTGAGCCCATCCTGACGAAGGTTTTGCACGGTGGGTGCACCGGTACTCGACCCGTAGCCGCTATAGTCAAACACGAAGGAGGAAACGCCGTTCTCGTAGAGGTGCTTCTGGACGGTTGCCCAATCTGCGAGGTTCTCCTCGTCGCCATGAAAAATCAGAACGGCCGCGGCAACACGGCCCGACGCCTGTACGTAGGACCCACGGAGTATCCGATCGCCGCTGGGAAAGGCGATCTGTTGTGACGGCACCCCGAGCATCTCCGGTGTGAGCGTTCCTGCTGGTGTGGTAGTGAACGCGTGCCGCTCAATGAGAAGGAAAAGGCCGTGACGGCCGACGATTGCCAGCAATGTCAGGCCAAAGAGGGTCGCGAACAACAGTCGGATGCACTTCATGGAGATCTTCGAAATGGGCCACCACTTCCCATGAAGTGGGAACGCGGCATCACGACAGAGCAGGGCGGAATACCGGGTGTGCGAACGTGGTTCCGGCCCCAGGCTTGCGGAACTACGTGAGACCCTGGTCATCGATTTCAGACAGTCGTAAGCGGCTGAAATCGACCAGAGGCTGCCGGTCAGAAATGCCTACCGAAGTCGGATCGATTCATGGTGCCTAAACATAGGTCATGGTCAGCTTGTGCTTTCAACACGGGTCGCGAAGTTCGCAACCCTACCAAGCACGCCGCATCAATCACCTTGGCTTTACCCTAGCAAAGAAAATGGCTGATAACGGTCAAAATCGGCGTTTGGAGTTGGGCCGTAAATTGGCCGCAGTAGAAGTGCTGGAAATGGCCGAGTTAGTGAATACTCACATTGGCTTATGTGCCTTGCCCCACGCTTCATATCCCCCCTTAAGTGGACGAACTGACGTGTAGCCTAATTGGGTGAGGTTATGGGCGGCACGCACGGCCGTGGCATCCCCAGGGCACGCACACAGCGTCACGATTTGCCCGTTCTTCGGCCATTGATCCACCGCGTTCAACAGCCCCTCAAGCTGAGTCACCGTTGCGCCTTCGACCGCGCCAGTTTCGGCAATCATGCTGGTACTGCGAAGATCGAGCAGCAGCGGAGGATGATCCGAACGCAGAGCGAGGATCAATTCGGCAGGAGAGATGTGCGGGATGGCGGCCTGCTGCTCAAACCGATGTTTTTGCCACAGCTTCCAACCCAGCCAAACAGCAAGGGCGAGCAAGGCAACGATGCCCACGGCAGCCCCGTTACGACCTAACGCGGCAATGACGGTTTGCAACTCTGCACGCAGCAGCCAGCCAGTCAGGATGGCGGCCCCCGCCCAGAACGTGGCACCGAAGCTGACTGCGACGAGGAAGCTTCGCAACGGCATGCGAAGCGAGCCAGCAATAGGGGGTGCCACGATGGAAAACCCTGGGACAAATTTGGCGATGACCAGCGACCAAACGCCCCATCGCGTGAAGCGGACTTCAGTTTGGGATACGCATGAGCCCGGATTGATCGACAGCCGGCATAGGCCTCCGAGCACTCGGTAGCCGAACATCCTGCCTGCCATGTACCAGAGCCAGTCGGCGATCACGGAGGCCAGTACCGCCACGGCGAGAACTTTGCCGGCATGCCCGAAGGACAAGGCAAGGCTGCCCGCGATCATCAGGGTTGGAACGGCGGGCAGCGGGAGGCCCAGCTGTTGCAGTAGCACATTCAAGAATACTGCCCAGATGGCGTCTCGCTGGATCGCCTCGCTGAACCAGGTTATTTCCATGGGCGTGTGCCTTATCCCTTGACCTTATGTCTCTGCGCTATCCGGCTGGTGGCTGGCATGGCAAACGTAGCGGCACGAAGAGTGGGCCCTAGAACCGTACAGACACCAGTAAAACTCACGATAGTTAAGTGGCCGGGGATTCGCCCACGATCGGATTCGGCCAACCCCCAGTCCCTTACTACACTACCGCCTCACTTGCGCAGCGAATCCAGTTCTTCGTGGTTCGTCACCACTTCCTGAGCCTTGATATAACTCTCGATCAACAGCCGATAGTGTGGCATCGCCTCGGCGTAGACCTCGGCCCATTGCTGCGCATCCGGCCGGTTCCATGAACCTTGCAGCTCAGAGAGTGTGCCCATCGTGTCGATGGGCACCACCCCGGCTTGGGTCAGTCGGGCAATTGTCAGATCCGAGGCCATCTTCGAGACGGTGCCGGAAGCATCGACGACCGCGAATACCTTATAGCCGGCGAAAGCCGCGCTGATCGACGGGAACGCCAGGCAGACGCTGGTGATGGTGCCGGCGATGACCAGCGTCTTCTTGCCGGTCGCCTCGACCGCGGCGACGAAGTCCGGGCTATCCCAGGCATTGATCTCGCCCTTGCGCGCCACGTAGTGGGCGTGCGGGGCCGATTGATGGATTTCCGGAATCAGCGGGCCGTTCGGCCCCTGCGGCACCGAGGCGGTGGTGATCACCGGCATCTTCAGCAGGTTGGCGGCCTTGGCCAAGGCAATCACATTCGCCCGCAACTGCGGCAAGTCGATGTCTTTGACGACCTGAAACAAGCCACTCTGATGGTCGATCAACAGCATCGCGGCGTCGTTCGGATCGATCGTCGGCTTTTGGCCATTGAAGTTCGCTACATTATTCAACGTGCTCATTTCGGATCTCCTCTTAGTTGGAGTGATATCGGCAGCTGGCCGACGGGGAGGGCGAATTGCCCAATCCGGCCCACACGGTTCGTGGGGGCCCAACATTCAAGAGGTCATGTCTGTAGCCGGTTGCGGGGACAATCCCGGCATCTGGCCAAACCGACCGCTGTTGAAGTCCTCAATCGCCTGGCGGATCTCGGCCTCGGAGGTCATCACGAAGGGGCCGTACCCCACCACCGGCTCCTCGATCGGCTCGCCGCTCAGCACCAGCAAGGTGGCGTCACTGTTCGCCTCCAGCGAAACGTCCGTCCCGGCACGCTCCAGCATCACCAGCTGCGCTTCGCGGGCAATCTGATCGCCATTGACCAGCACGGCGCCGCGCAGCACGATCAGCGCCAGCGTTCGGCCGGCCGGAACGGTCAGCTCGGTGCTTCGACCTTGCTGCAGATGCAGATCCCACACGTCCATCGGCGTGAAGGTGCGCGCCGGACCGGAGTGACCTTGGTAATTGCCGGCGATGACGCGGACACGCCCGGCCTCGTCCGGCAACGGAACGGACGGAATGTCGCCGTCCAGCAGGGTCTGGTAGCCCGGTGCAGCCATCTTGTCCTTGGCCGGCAGGTTGACCCACAGCTGCACCATTTCCAAGGTTCCGCCTGTACGGGTGAACGCTTCGGAGTGAAACTCCTCGTGCAGGATGCCGGAGGCGGCGGTCATCCACTGCACGTCGCCGGGGCCGATGCGCCCGCCACTGCCGGTCGAGTCGCGGTGCTCCAGCTCGCCTTGGTACACGATGGTCACCGTCTCGAAGCCGCGGTGTGGATGCTGGCCAACGCCACGACGGCGCGTCGCCGGTTTGAACGAAGCCGGGCCGGCGTAATCCAGCATCAGGAACGGGCTCAGGTGGCGGCCGAGCGAGTCGTACGAGAACAGCGTCCGCGCCGGGAAGCCGTCGCCGACCCAATGCCCTTTGGGGCTGCTATAGATGCCGAGAATTTTCTTCATCACCTGCTCCTGGTTCGAGGCCGATCTGGCCTGGTTGGGATGGCAGAAGCTTAGTTCAGGGCAAATTTCTGCAGTAGACGGTAAAATTCACTCTCAGCGTTGCACTGATGGAACGATGAGGACGACATGCTGACCGACTTCAATGATCTCTACTTCTTCGCCCAGGTCGTCGATCACCAGGGCTTTGCCCCCGCCGGACGCGCCTTGGGCATCCCCAAGTCCAAGCTGAGCCGTCGAGTGGCATTGTTGGAGGAACGACTCGGGGTCCGACTGATCCAGCGCTCTACCCGCCGCTTTTCAGTGACCGAGGTGGGGCAGAGTTACTACGCGCATTGCAAGGCGATGCTCGTCGAGGCCGAAGCGGCCCAGCAAGCCATCGAGCTGACACGCTCTGAGCCACGAGGGATTGTTCGGATGACCTGCCCCGTCGCGCTGCTGCACGCCCGGGTGGGGGAAATGGTCGCCGAGTTCATGGCGGAAAACCCATTGGTCACCGTGCATCTGGAAGCGACGAACCGGCGCGTGGACGTGATCGGGGAGGGGGTCGATGTGGCGATCCGGGTGCGTGTTCCGCCATTAAAGGACAGCGACCTGGTCATGAAAGTCCTGGCCGATCGCACGTGGTGTGTCGTGGCCAGCCCTTCCTTGCTGAGCAAGTATGGGCCTGTCACCGTCCCCGCGGACCTGAACGGCTTGCCGAGCCTGGATCTGGGGCCGGTACAGCAAGAGCATGTTTGGTACCTGGATGGCCCTGAGGGGGCCAAAGCCGCCATTCATCACTCCCCGCGCTTGGTCACGGACGACATGATTACGTTGCGACAGGCCGCCCTAGCGGGGGCCGGTATCGTGCAACTACCGACCATGATGATCAAGGAAGAGGTCGATCGAGGAGCTTTGGTCAAGCTGGTTCCGGGATGGGCACCGAAAGGCGGCGTCATTCATGCGGTGTTTCCGTCCAGAAGGGGACTTCTGCCTTCGGTCCGACGGTTAATCGACTTTTTGGCGCAGCGCTTTGGGCAGCTTAACGAGGACTAGATCGGGAGAGTTGTTAAGTGAACAGATTCCCCTGTTGGTCTATCCCAAGTTCGGTGTGCGGTGGGTTAAGCAATATAAAACAAGGGTTTTTCATACTTGTTTTTAAGCCGTGAACCGATGCTGAGCCAAAGTAGGTGAAAAAATCTTCATGTTGCTCGCAGTTAGTGAATCACTGGGCCGTGTAGAGGTTCAGAGGAGGGGGCTGGAGACAGGCCAAACGGTTCCTCGTCTGATTTGCTCAATAAGCCCGATAAGACCGGGAAAGAAAAAGCGACGGGTCGCCCCGTCGCTCCGTGCCTTGCCCGGTCTTAGTACTACTACACCGCGCGCTGGACGCTCAGGCTCTTCCGGAAGAACAGACCGTATACCACGGTCAACACCACGAGGAACGGCAGGCCGAACACCAGCGTCATTCTGAACGCGTCCGTGAACGCGGTAGTCACGAGGATCGCCAGCATCAGCAGGGCACCGGCCAGCGTCGTCACCGGGAAGTATTTCATGCGGAACGACAGCGTCGCTCCCCCCTGCCGATCATGGAAGCGGCGGAAGAAGTAGTGGGTGACGAAGATCATCATCCAGGTGAAGATGGCGCCGAACATCGAGATAGCCATCATCAGGGTGAACGACTGCTCCGGGTAGAGGATATTCAGCACGGTGGCCAGTGCGATGCCGCCCGTCGACATCAACAGCGCGTTCAGCGGAATGCCGCTGCGGGTCAGGCGCCCCATGCTAGCCGGGGCATGGCCCGCGCGAGACAGGCTGAACAGCATGCGGGTCGTGATGTAGAGCTGGCTGTTCATCGCCGACAGCGCCGCGACCAGCACGATGAAGTTGATCACCCCCGCCGCACCCGGAATGCCCAGCACCTCCATCACCTTCACGAACGGGCTGCCGCTTTGCCCGGCCTGGCTCCACGGCACGATCGCCAGGATCAGTGCCAGCGTCACCAGGTAGAAAATCGCCAGCCGCAGCATCGTGGCGCGAAACGCCTGCTTCACTGCTTTTTCAGGATCGTCCGCCTCGCCGGCCGCCACCGCGATCATCTCGACGCTCAGGTAGCTGAAGATGGAGACAATCACCGCCATCCACATGCCCGTGATCCCGTGCGGGAAGAAGCCCTGGTGCGCCCAGTAGTGCTGGACACCGTACTGCGGCGAGCCTGAACCGAAGACCACGTAGGCGCCCAGCATGATGAACGCCACGATGGCCAACACCTTGATCGTCGAGAACCAGTACTCGACGGTGCCGAACGCCTTCACGCTCGCGGCGTTGACCGCGACCAGCACGGCCGAGAACGAGGCGATCCACAGCCAGGACGGCACAGTGGGGAACCAGAACTTCATGTAGACCGCCACCGCCGTCACCTCGGTGCCGACGGCCAGCACGATGCACGACCAGTAGGCGTAGCGGACCAGGAAGCCCGCCAGCGGGCTGAGGTAATACTCGGCATAGGCGCCGAACGACCCCGAGGTGGAGTGCGCCACCGTCATTTCGGCGAGACAGCCCATCAGCAGCAGGGTGATCAGCCCGCCGATCGCATAACTGATCAGCACGCTCGGCCCGGCAAAACCGATGGCGAAGCTGCTGCCCAGGAACAGGCCGGTGCCGATCGCACCGCCGATGGCGATCATGCTCATCTGGCCGGAGGTAAGGCGGCGGTGCAGACCCTGCTCGCGCTGGGCGATTTCTTCGAATCCTCTCGAATGGCTCATCTATTTCTCCTTTGTCTAGGTATTTTTTTATGGTTCTGGGTGGTCCGTTCAGGTCACCGAGGTGCGTTGCTTGAACTCGGGGCGATCCCAGCTGCGGCTGTCCAGAATGTCTTTGAGGATCTCCACCGCGTCCCAGACATCGGCGTAGCCGAGGTAGAGCGGCGTGATGCCGAAGCGCAGCACTTCAGGCTCGCGGTAATCGCCGATCACGCCGCGCGCGATCAGCGCCTGCATCACCGCAAAGCCCTCCGGGTGGCGGAAGCTGGCGTGGCTGCCGCGCTGGGCATGGTCGCGCGGCGTCACCAGCGTTAACGGGTGCTCCTTGCAGCGCTGCTCGACCAGCGCGATGAACAGGTCGGTCAGCGCCAGCGATTTGGCGCGCACCGCCGCCATATCGGCCTCGAGCGCCACGTCCAGGCCGCATTCGATCAGTGACATCGACAGGATCGGCTGGGTGCCGCACAGATAGCGGCGGATGCCGGTGGCCGGCTGGTAGTCGGTGGCCATGTCGAACGGGCGCTGATGCCCCCACCAGCCCGACAGCGGTTGCCAGAACCGGTCCTGATGACGCCGCGATACCCAGATGAACGCCGGTGAGCCCGGACCACCGTTCAGGTACTTGTAGGTGCAACCCACGGCGAAGTCGGCGTCGGCACCGTTGAGGTCGACCGGCACGGCGCCGGCGGCATGCGCCAGGTCCCAGATCGTCAGCACGCCATACTGGTGGGCCAGAGCCGTGGTCGCGGCCATGTCGTACATGGCGCCGGTGCGGTAATTGACGTGTGAGAGCAGCAGCACGGCGACGTCCTCGTCGAGGGCCTGCTCGAGCGGGGTCTCTTCGTCGATCAGCCGCAGCTCGTAGCCTTGCTGCAGGAAATCGATCATGCCCTGGATCATGTAGAGATCGGTCGGGAAGTTGTCGCGCTCGGACACGATCACGCGGCGCTGCGGGCGGGCTTGCTGCTGGATCCGCAATGCCGCCGCCAGCGCCTTGAACAGGTTGAGCGAAGTGGTGTCGGTGATGACCACTTCGTCCTCGTGGGCGCCCAGCAGCCGGCCCAGCTTGTTGCCCAGGCGCGCGGGCAACTCGAACCAGTTGGCGGTGTTCCAGCTGCGGATCAGGCCGATTCCCCATTCCTGTTCGATCACTTCGGCGCTGCGGGCACGGGCGGTCTTGGGCAGGACGCCCAGCGAGTTGCCATCCAGGTAGATGACGCCCTCCGGCAGCTCGAACTGCTGCTTTAGCGGGGCGAGCGGGTCCCGCAAGTCGGCTTGTAGACAGTCTTCTCTTGTGAGCACGGTATTTCTCCTTCGGGTGAGAGGGTTAGGACAGGGTTCGCAACACAGCCCGGACCGGGCTGGCGTCGAGCCCCATCAGCTTCAGCGGCAGGGCGATCAGCTCGTAATCGCCTTCCGGCACGTCGTCGAGCAGCAGGTTTTCCAGAATGGCGATCCCATACCGCGCCACCGCATGGTGGGCATCCAGGGTCTTGCTCTTCACCGGATCGAGCGAGGCCGTGTCGACGCCGATCAGCCGCACGCCCTGTTCGCCGAGCCAGTCGATCGCTTCGGGCGCAATCGCGGTGAAGTCGTCGTCCCAGCGCTGGACCGGGAATCGCAGATAGGTGCGGATCAGGAGGCGCGGCGGCAGCAGAGCCCCGTGGAGGTGCGCTTGCAGTAACTGGCGGGTCACCACCGGACCGGCGTCCAGGCAATGCACCACGCGGCAGGGGCCGAGATAGGGTGCGAGATCGACCTCGCCGATGGCCAGGCCGTCGGGCCGGTAGTGCAGCGGCGCATCGGCATGTGCGCCGGTGTGGGTCGACAGGCTCAGGCGCGACACATTGACCGGGCAGGCATCGGACAGGCTCCAGGTACGGACAGCGCCGAAGGGCGTGTCGCCGGGCCAGACCGGCATGTCGGGACACAGTGGAGGGGTGATGTCGTACAGCATCGGCGAGGCTCCTGGTCGCTCGGGAAACTGAAACTATCCTAGCACCGGGCCCACTCGCCAAAATTGCAAGTTCGGCTTGTCGATGGCTGACTTTTCGCAGAATATTTACTTTTCTCTTTGGTTTTGATTGGATTCTGCGATGCAGGTCGACGCGATCGATTGGCGCATTCTTGCCGCGCTGCAACACAACGGCCGCCTGAGCAATCAGGACCTGGCCGACAAGGTGGCCCTGTCGCCTTCCGCCTGCCTGCGGCGGGTGCGCACGCTGGAGGAGAACGGGCTGATCAGGGGCTATCGGGCCGAGCTGGACGCCTTGCAATTAGGGTTCGAGCTGGAGGCGGTGGTGCATGTCACGCTGGATCGCTCGCGCGAGGACTGGCACGAGCGCTTTCAGGCGCAGATCGATCAGTTCGACGAGGTGACGGCTGCGTATGTGGTCAGCGGCCCCACCAACTACATCCTCCACGTGCGCACCCACAATCTGACGACGTTCTCTGCCTTCATCGTGGAGAAGCTGAACAAGATCCAGGGCATGCGCGATATCTGCTCGTACATCGTGATGAAGAAGATCAAGGACCGGATCGGGCTGTTGCCGATCGAGAAGGATCGCTGAAGCGGGGTTGGCGCCCCGAAGGGCGCCCGTTCGGCCAACCTTGATGGTGGCTTCGCGCCTGGGCTGCGGAAAGAGCAACAGGCCAAGCCGGTCGGTGCACGGCGTTGGCCTGTTGATGACAGGGCTTAGGGAAGCCTGCTAACGGTCAGGACGTCTGACGCTCCGATTCTTTCGCCGACTCCAGTAACTGGGCCGTGTCGAGCAGATAACGATTGAAACCGGCCACGTCGGTGCGCAGCGACTCGCCGATATGGGTCAGCTGCTGCAGCGCCTCGGCGATGCCGGTCACCAGTTGCACCCTCAGCCTGGCCGTCTCCTGCATCTGTTGCATTGCCGTCTGCGCTTCCTGAGAGCGCGCCAGCCCTGCCTCGGTGTTGACGCGGGCCTTCTCCACGCCCGCGCCGGCGTGGTGCGCGGTGTCATTCGGCCCCTCGGCAATCAGGCCGATCTCCTTGCTGGAGACACTGGCACGTTCGGCCAGCTGGCGCACCTCGTCGGCGACCACCGCAAAGCCGCGTCCCATCTCGCCGGCCCGGGCCGCTTCGATCGCGGCATTGAGCGCCAGCAGATTGGTCTGGCTGGCGATGTCCTGGATGGACACCACGATCTTGCCGATCCGCTGGGTTTGTGCGGAGAGCTCGTCAAATACCGCCGCGCTGTCTTGGGTATAGGTGGCGAGCGCATCGATCAGCTGGATGACCTCCGACACCGCCGCCGAGCTGGCATTGACCAGCGCCATCGCGGCTTGGGCCACCAGGCGCGACCGCGCCATATCGTGGTTGGTCTGTTCGATCAGAGCATGAAATTGCACAAACTTGTCGCCGATGGCTTGGGCCGCCGCTTGCTGCCGATCAAGCCCTTGCCTGATGGCGGGTAGTGACGTTTCCGGATCGGAGACCGGCTTGGCGGACGGTATAAGCTGCGCCGCCTGCCATTCGGCTTGCTGCGCCGTCTGCAACTGGTCGGCGAACGCTAGCGCGCTGCCCAAGGCCGCCGATTTCAGCATCGCCGCGGCGCCTGCCGCGTTGCCGTCGCGAAGCCGTTGCCGACACAGTCGATAGTCGTGTCGCGACAGGCCGAGCACGGCGCGCTCGCGAGTTAAACAGAGCGAGGTGAGACACACGGTCATCAATGCTGCAGCAATCAGCAGCCAACGCAGCATCGCATCACCGGTCAGCACAATGCCCGTCAGCAAGGTCAGGGCCAGCAGGCACACATTGAAGACAACACCGAACCATAAGAGTCGTTGTTTCATGTTCTTTTCTTGATTGTGGGTGTGAACAGGGCCGGGAAAGTGCCCTCGAAAAGGGGGATGGGGGTCTTGGAATGAGAGTGGAACCGCTCGCAAGTGATGCAAGCGAGTGCTCAAGCTTTCGATACGGCAAAGCGCTGCCTAATGCAGCGCAACGTTTTTTGGCGCCCGGCTGACAGATGACCGTAGGGGCCCGCCGGGCGGACAAAAGGTTGGCCGAAAGCACTCGTCGCCTTCGGCCAACCCTAGTTTCACGAATTACGCGCTGGCGCGGGCACGCTCGACTTCAGCGGCGGGCGCCTCTACGTTGTCTCCATACAGGCGGAAATCGAAGTCGATCGAGGCGAACGGCTGGTCCACGCCCTGCTTGGTCAGTTCGGCCGGTGCGCTGATGCGCTTGACCGCCGGTACCAGTCCTTCGCGGCTGGCGAAGGCGAAGTCGTCCCACAGGTATTCGTCGCCGTCGATGTTGATCTGGGTGGTCAGCTTGCGGTGGCCTGCGGCCGACACGAAGAAGTGGATGTGCGCCGGGCGGCGGCCGTGACGGCCGAGCAGGGTCAGCAGGCGCTGGGTGGTGCCCTCCGGCGGACAGCCGTAGCCCATCGGCACGATGCTGCGGAATTGGTAGCGGCCGTGGCTATCGGTGACGATGGTGCGACGCAGGTTGAACGCCGGCTGGCTCTTGTCGAAGAATGAGTAGTTGCCCAAGAGGTTGGCGTGCCACACCTCGACGCGGGCTCCCGGCAGCGGCTGGCCGTCGACGTCGTAGACGGTGCCCTGCATGAACAGCACCTCGGCCTCGTCGCTCTCGCTACCGTCGTCGAGGCGGGCGAAGCCTGCGCTCTCCGGCGCACCGGCCACATAGAGCGGGCCCTCGATGGTGCGCGGGGTGCCGCCGCTGAGTCCTGCCTTGGCTTCCGCCTCGTCGGCACGGATGTCGATGAAGCGTTCCAGACCAATGCCCGGGGCGAGCAGGCCCAACTCGTGGCTGGCGCCGGCTTCGGCGAGATACTCCAGGCCCTTCCAGATTTCGCTCGGCTGCAAGTCCAGGTCTTCGATGGCCTTGAACAGGTCGCCGACCAGGCGCACCACCACCTGTTGCACGCGCGGGTTCGCTTCGCCGGTGGCGGTGTCGACGAGGAAGCTCTTTACCAGGGCGTCGATTTCAGCGTGGGTCATGTCTCTATTCCTTCTCTGTGCTTGTCGCTATGGATGCGCCGCGCTGTCTTGTGGCAGCGGTTTGCGCGATTACTGCGGGGTGGGTGAAGCAGAAAATCAGCGGTCGTCGTCCCGGATCGAAGACGGGTGGCGGCACAGGGGCAGCACCTCGATTTTCATGTACGGGAACAAGGGCAGGGTGGAGACGAGCATGTGCAGCTCGTCCACGCTGTCGACGTCGAAGATGCTGACGTTCGAATACTGGCCGCCGATGCGCCACAGGTGTCGCCACTTGCCCTGCGCTTGCAGCGCTTGGGACTGGGCTTTCTCGGTGGCTTTCAGTTCGGCGGCCTGGTCGGCCGGCATCGATGGCGGCAGCTGCACATCCATTCTGACGTGGAACAACATGGTGGGACTCCTTTACGGGTTGGGGGTAGAGCCGCTAACAAAACCCAGCGAAGCGGTCCCGGCTAGGCGCGCTGCCGCAGACAGTACGAGGAGTACGGCAAGGCAGCGCAACAACGCCGGGAGGGGTTTGTTAACGGCGCTTAGCGGCGCAGGGCGGCCAGCTTGTCGCGGTCGATCTGGACACCCAGGCCGGGGTCGGTAGGCACTTGCAGCATGAAGTCGTGGTAGACGAGCGGTTCGGCCAGGATTTCCTCGGTCAACAGCAGCGGGCCGAACAGCTCGGTGCCGAAGCTCAAGTCGCCGAAGGTGGAGAACGCATGGGCGGACGCGGCCGTGCCGACCGCGCCTTCCAGCATCGTGCCGCCGTAGAGGCCGATGCCGGCCAGCTGGGCGATGGCGGCGACCTGCATGGCCGGCACCAGTCCGCCGGACTGGGCGATCTTCACCGCGAACACGTCGGCGCCGGCGTCGCGGGCCAGTTCGAAGGCGTCGAGCGGACCGTGCAGCACCTCGTCGGCCATCATCGGCACGGCAAAGCGGGCGGCCAGGCGGGCGAGGCCGGCCTTGTTCTCGGTGCGCACCGGCTGCTCGATCAGGTCGATGCCGCCGGCCTCGAGCGCCGCGATGCCGTTGACTGCTTCGAGCTCGCTCCAGGCCTGGTTCACATCCACCCGTACGCTCACCGCGTCGCCGAGCGCCTTCTTGATCGCCAGTACGTGCGCCACGTCCTCGGCCACCGGGCGCAGGCCAATTTTCAGCTTGAAGATGCGGTGACGGCGCAGCTCCAGCATCTTCTCGGCCTCGGCGATGTCGCGGGCGGTGTCGCCGCTGGCCAGCGTCCACGCCACCGGCAGCGCGTCGCGCAGCCGTCCGCCCAACAGCTCGGATAGCGGAATGTTCAGGCGGCGCGCCTGCGCGTCGAGCAGAGCGGTTTCCAGTGCGCACTTGGCGAAGCGGTTGCCCTGGATGGTCTTGCGCAGCTTGGCCATCGCCGCCGCCACATTGTGCGCATCCATGCCGATCAGCAGCGGCGCGATGTGGGTGTCGATGTTGACCTTGATGCTCTCCGGGCTCTCTTCGCCGTAGTTGAGACCGCCGATGGTAGTGGCTTCGCCCCAGCCCTCGATGCCGTCTTCGCACAGCACCCGTACCAGCACCAGGGTCTGGGTATTCATGGTGGCGACAGACAGTTTGTGCGGGCGGATGGTGGGGACATCGGCCAGGATGGTTTCGATGGATCTGATCATGACGGTGCAGCATCCTTGCTGGGGTTGTCGCAATGACGACCGGGGCATCGGCGAACACTAGGCTCGAACCTGACCCGCCGGCGACATTGCCGTGGTTGACGAAACCGATTGAATACCTGTGGCCGTCTGCGGGCTATCCGGCTACTTGGGATTTGCTATCCGCTTTTTCCGGTGGAGGGGGCGAAGCGAGCGGGCGGGCCAGCCTTTAAGAAAGCTTGCGCTGCGGCAGGACGAACGAGGCGGGCGTCACGTCGGCAGAGCGCGGGCGTGGCAAGCGGTTCGACCGCGGCGAAGCTAGTTGGGAAGAGGTAGGCGCAAGGTTGGCCGAACGGAAGAACTACCGAGGAAAGTTAAGCCAAAAAAACGGATAACGATTGGCAAGTAGTCGGATAGCTCGCGTTTCGCTTCCAGTATTCAATCGCCTTGGACCATTCGATCCATCGCGAAGCCGTCACAAGGCAGGAGGAGAAACCATCGTGAGCACGACAAAAACTATTTCTGAATGGCAAGACTTCGTCAGCGGCTGCCTGGACTTCCGTCCGGCGGAAGGCGTCTACCGGATCGCCCGCGATATGTTCACCGAGCCGGAGCTGTTCGAACTGGAGATGGAGTTCATCTTCGAGAAGAACTGGATCTACGCCTGTCACGAAAGCGAGATCGCCAACCCGCACGACTTCATCACGCTTCGCGCCGGCCGTCAGCCGATGATCATCACCCGCGACGGCAACGGTGAACTGAACGCGCTGATCAATGCCTGTCAGCACCGTGGCGCCACGCTGACGCGGATGAGCAAGGGTAACCAGTCCACCTTCACCTGTCCGTTCCATGCCTGGTGCTACAAGAACGACGGCCGCCTGGTGAAGGTCAAGGCGCCGGGCGAGTACTGCGAAGACTTCGACAAGGCCACCCGCGGCCTGGAAAAGGCGCGCATCGCCAGCTATAAGGGCTTCGTGTTCATCAGCCTAGATGTCAATGGCCGCGACTCGCTGGAAGATTATTTGGGTGATGCGCGCATTTTCTTCGACATGATGGTGGCCCAGTCGCCGACCGGCGAGCTGGAAGTGCTACCCGGCAAGTCGACCTACAGCTACGAAGGCAACTGGAAGCTGCAGAACGAGAACGGTCTGGACGGCTACCACGTCAGCACCGTGCACTACAACTATGTCGCCACCGTGCAGCACCGCCAGGAATCCAATGCGCAGAAGGGCGAGGCCGGCAGCGGCACGCTCGACTACAGCAAGCTCGGCGCCGGTGATGCGGAAACCGACGACGGCTGGTTCTCGTTCCAGAACGGCCACAGCGTGCTGTTCAGTGACATGCCCAACCCGGGCGTGCGTCCCGGCTACGCCAGCGTGATGCCGCGCCTGGTCGAAGCTCACGGCCAAGCGAAGGCCGAGTGGATGATGCACCGCCTGCGCAACCTCAATATCTACCCCAGCCTGTTCTTCATGGACCAGATCAGCTCGCAGTTGCGCATCGTGCGTCCGGTGGCCTGGAACAAGACCGAGATCACCAGCCAGTGCATCGGCGTGAAGGGCGAGTCGGACCAGGACCGCGAAAACCGCATCCGCCAGTTCGAGGACTTCTTCAACGTGTCCGGCATGGGCACCCCGGACGACCTGGTCGAATTCCGCGAAGCGCAGCGCGGCTTCCAGGCGCGGCTGGAGCGCTGGAACGACATCTCGCGCGGTAACCACAAGTGGGTGGAGGGCGAGACGCCGAACAGCGAGCTCTTGGGCATCCAGCCGGTGCTGACCGGCACCGAACTGACCCACGAGGGCCTGTACGTCAACCAGCATGGCGCCTGGCGCGACTTCCTGCTCAAGGGCCTGCTACACAAAGCCAACAGCGCGAAAGAGGGTTAAGCCATGAGCCACACACAACATTCCGTCGAGCAGTTTCTCTATCGCAAGGCCGAGCTGTGCGATGCCCAGGATTGGGACGCCTACCTCGCCCTGTTCGATGAAGAGAGCGAGTTCCATGTCCCGCAGTGGGAGTCCGAACACGAGTACACCACCGACCCCAAGCGCGGCATGTCGCTGATCTATTACACCAACCGCTCAGGACTGGAAGACCGGGTGTTCCGCCTGCGCACCGGCAAGTCGGCCGCCTCGACACCGCTACCGCGCACCTTGCACCAGATCAGCAATGTGCGCATCGCCGAACAGCCGGGCGGCCAGCTGGAGGTCAAGGCCAACTGGGTGACCCACTACACCCGCCATGGCGTATCCGAGCATTTCTTCGGCCGGGTCACCTATCGGCTGCGCTGTGACGGCGACAGCTGGAAGATCACCAGGAAGCACGTGCTGTTGCTCAACGACACCATCAATTCGGTGCTGGATTTCTACCATCTGTAAGCGGGAGGCCCGTTCCATGAGCCACAAAGTCGCCTTCAGTTTTGCCGATGGCAAGACGCTGTTCTTCGATGTCCGGCCGAACGAGCTGCTGCTCGATGCGGCGTTGCGCAGCGGGGTGAACATCCCGCTCGATTGCCGCGAGGGGGTGTGCGGCACCTGTCAGGGACGCTGCGAATCGGGCAGCTACAGCCAGGATTATGTCGATGAGGAAACCCTGTCGGCCGAAGATCTGTTGCAGCGCAAGATGCTGTCCTGTCAGACGCGCGTGCAGTCGGATGCCTCGTTCTACTTCGACTTCGACTCCAGCCTGTGCCACGCCGGCGGCACCAGCCTGGTTTCGGCCAACGTCACCGGGGTGCAGCAGGTGTCCGAAACCACCGCGATCCTGCATCTGGATGCCAGCGCCCACTCGCGCCGGTTGGATTTCCTGCCCGGCCAATACGCCCGGCTGCAGGTGCCGGACACCCCGGCGTGGCGGTCGTACTCGTTCGCCAACCGCCCCAACGAGCAAAACCAGCTGCAGTTTCTGATCCGGCTGCTGCCCGACGGCATGATGAGCAACTACATTCGCGAGCGTTGCCAGCCGGGGCAGACCATCGCATTCGAAGCGCCGCTCGGCGCGTTCTACCTGCGTCAGGTCGAGCGTCCATTGATAATGGTCGCGGGCGGCACCGGGCTGTCGGCCTTCCTCGGCATGCTCGACGAGTTGGCCGAACAGGGCGGTTGCGGTCAGCCGGTGCGGCTGTACTACGGGGTGAGCAATGCGCGCGACCTGTGCGAACTGGAACGCCTGGCGGCCTACACCGAGCGCATCACGGATTTCAGCGCCGATATCGTGGTGATGAATCCATCGCCGGAATGGCAGGGCAAGACCGGGCTGATCCCCGAGCATCTGGACCGCCGCTTTCTCGAAGCGAACCCGTTCGATATGTATCTGTGCGGGCCGCCGCCGATGGTCGAGGCCGTCAAGCAGTGGTTGGCCGAACAGCATATCGACGGCTCCCGCCTGTTCTACGAGAAATTCAGCGACAGCAACCGATAGGCTTTGGCCGTGGTCCCGCCGAGGCTACGGTCCGACAGCTCGTTGGGGCAATGGAGCGGTTTCACCACGGCCCGATTGGCCATGTCGGTGCGGGAGTCGGGCAGTCTGTGATTTCCCGCCGGGTTTCCCTATGCTGACCATAGGGTGGAGATGGCCATGAGTGGAACGATGCAAACACAAGCGGACAACGAGGGGCGTGACATCCATGCGCTGCTTCACGACCTGGACGGGGCGCGCGCCTGGATGGCCTCCATCTGCGGACCGCACTGGCTCGAAGTACGCTCGCCGCAGCGCCTGCAGTTTCATCACTCGGGCAGCGTGCTGCGCTCGATGGCGACCACGCTCGGCTACGTCGAGTACGGCACCGACGTGACGGTCAGCGTTCACGACGATGCGCCGCTCAACTGCTACAGCATCAGTCTGCCGGTCGTGGGGCAGCAAGAGCTGTCGGCGCGCGGGCAGCTGTTCCTGTCCGACCAGGACCGGGGGGTGATCGTCTCTCCCCACGAAACCCAGGCACTCACCATCGCGGGAAACTGCCGCAAGATCATCGTCGCCATTCCCCGGCCGGCGCTGCGCCAGGTACTGGAGGGCTTGCTGCAACGGCCGATGGATGTCCCGCTGTCCTTTCAGCCCGAGATTGACGCGGTCACCGGCGATCGGGCGGCCTGGTGGCGCATGGTCAAGTTCTTGCTGGGAGAACTGGAGCGCACCGGACAGGTGTTCGGCAGCCCGTTCATGGCGAGCGATCTGGAGCATGTGCTGCTCAAGGGCTTGCTGTTGTCCCAGCCGCACAACTACTCGGCAGAGCTCGCCAACGTGCTCAGCCCGGTGTATCCGCATTATCTGCTGCGTGCCAAGCAGTACATCCATGACAACGCCCGGGAGGATCTCTGCCTGGAGGACATCGAAAGGGAAGCCGGCGTCAGCCGCTTCAAGCTGTTCGAGGCCTTCAAGCGCTATTGCGGCCTGTCACCGATGGCCTATCTGAAGAAATACCGCTTGGAGGCAGTACGGCGAGACCTGTTGGCCGATCATTCCGAGCGCAATATCTCCGCCATTGCCATGAGCTGGGGGTTCACCCATCTCGGGCGCTTCTCCTCGGACTACAAGAAGCTGTTCGACGAAATGCCCTCACAGACCTTGAGCCGCGTGGCGCGACGTTAGCACGGCTCTCAATCTCAGGAGTCGTGCTTTCAAAGGCTCAGTATTTTTGCTGTCAACTATCAATCAAGGCGACAAGGGTTTTCATCTGGTATTCAATTCCACCAGTGAATGCCTGATTTTCTTTTCATCCGGCAAGCCTATTGCACCCCCCTTGGTATTCCTCTAAAGTCAGCGAACACCAAAAAGTCATTTATTTCATCCCTCTGTTGAGCGCAATAGCTCAAGATTGTCCGCCACCCGGTTCAGTACGCGGGATGTCAAATTACTGAAGTACGCGTCGCTTTCACGTTCGAGGTCGTGCAGCAGACGCGTGCAAGCACGGTCCACCCACATCACCCCCTTTTTCAATCCGCGCATAGAGGGGTGATCGCGAAGGGCGGCAGGGGTCCGGCTGTTGATTACGTCACTCCAATCCCACAGATAGTTTTCAGTAATATGTCGTGTAAATCCAATATTCAGGGCTTTGGCAAACTCCCCATCGTGTCTCACTGTAAAGTCTACGATTTCAATACGTTGTTTGTCAGCTGTCGTATAGGTGGCTTGAATCCAGCAATGGAATTGGGACATTTCCGACAAGTGCCGCGCCTTGCGGCGTAATGTCCTGCTGGGGCAAATCATGGCAAACATGCCATCACCGCAATCGATGATTTCGCCACCTGCAACGGCGGTGTAGGGGTGGTTCAGCAGCAGGCTCAACACCCGTGCGCCAACAATTGCGTAGTCGTGGCACTTGCCTACCGGGCCGATTTTCCGATGCGCATATGCTTCCTCTAGGGTGACGTTCAAGGCTTGATCAATGAGATCTCGCACTGCAGGCGGCACAGGCATCTCAAAGATCGGTTTTCCTGTGGGTTTAATGGTAAGAAGAGTGTTTATTGATTATCTGTTAACTGCTGATATGGGGTCGCTCTAGCCATAACGACGGCATGCTGAAAGAAATAAGAGCCAAGTGCAGCTAATGGCTGAAAGTTACGTCTTTAGTAAGATGAATCAACGTACAAACAAGCGACGATTAACACATGCTAACGACATGCCGAGATCCATCGACCAAGGCGTTTGTTATTCTTCAACGTTTAATAGGTGATTTATTGGCTGTCGTGCCAATATGCAGCGAACTGTCTCTGAATGTTCAATTCAAGGACCTGGCGTCGCTGATATTGAGCACGTTTGTTGGAGGCTACTTCAGATAATTGGCGCTCTGGCAGTGTAGTGTTTACCAGATAAAAGTGTTGACTGAATGGTGTGCCGCCGAGTGAGTGCCATAGTGCATCGTAATCGGAGTTAATCCGTTGGTAGCGGTGTAGGCGGCTGTTGTGAACATGACCGTTATTGCTGACCGCCAGCACACGCTGAATCCCCATCAGCCTGGCCAGCATGCATAGGGTCTTGACCATGAGCACCTTGGGCATGAGGCCGTGCAGATCCTTGGTGACTTCACGAAAGCGTTCGAGCCCGCCGCCGGTGCTCGGGCCTTGCAAACAACCCAGCAGAATCTGGCTGGAACCATGGGCGTCAACGCCGAAGGAAAAGGCCAGCGTGACCAGACGTTCCTGCATGGCATCGGGCACCAGCGTGAGCATCAGCTCACCCTCCTTGTCCATCGTGTGCGTCAACGACAGTTCTATGCGGTAGTTGGCACCGCTTTTGCCCTCGACTAATGCCACGACTAGCGAACGCTCAGCCAGTAGGCGAGCACGCAGATTGCCCGGCAGGCTGGTCAGGAACAGCTCGTAGTGCTGGCGCAATAGCTGCAGTTTGGCCTCGGTGCTCAGCCCCAGACACAGGTAGGGACGCTGCAGCTTGTGCAGCCATTGCGGCTGTCGCGGCAGGACCGCTGCCAGTTCCGACTGTTCGCTGAGATAGCGAAACCAGCGATGGGAATAGGGCCATTGCGCCAATGCACGCAGCAGAAACTTGGCCCGGTGCAGCAGGCTCTTGCCGCGGTCCGGCTCGGCGTAGCAGTGGGTTGCTTCCAAGAGTGTGCTCAGCATGTCGTCATCTTTCGAATAAATGTGTGGGAAAAAAATCCCACTAACAGTATTCATTCTTATGTGGGAAAATATCCCACGTCAACCATTCATGCTAAAATCTGCCGAAACTACCGAAGCGCAAGGCCCTTACTGACTCGCATGCCCGATTCTTCTTCGCCTCAAACGACCGACCGGCGCTTCATCGCCACGGTCGAACACGTGCTCCAGCCCTTGGTGCGACTTCTGCTCGACCATGGGGTGGGCTTTCCATCCCTGATCGAATTGCTCAAGGCCACCTATGTCCGCGTGGCCGACCGGCATTTCAAGCTGCAGGGCAAGGAGCAGACCGACAGCCGCCTGAGCCTGCTCACCTGTGTGCACCGCAAAGACGTCAAGCGGCTGCGCGACGGTGTCGATCAAGAAAGGCTGGCGTTGGAAGTGCCGTTGGCGGCGCAGGTGCTGGGGCTGTGGACTGGGGATGCGCGCTATCTGGACGAGCAGAATGAGCCGCTGGTCTTGCCCCGTTTCTCGCGAGAGGGCGGCGAGCATTCGTTCGAATCGTTAGTCGAGTCGGTGAGCAAAGACATCCGCCCACGTTCTTTGTTGGATGAGTGGCTGCGTTCCGGGGTGGTGAGGCTGGATGAGGAAGACCGTGTGCATCTGGCGCCCCATGCGGTGGTGCCGGCCGAGAATCTGGCCGATAAGCTGGAATTCTTCGGCCGCAACGTGCATGACCATGTAGCGGCGATTTCGGCCAACCTGCGTGAGTCCCCTTCGCCCTTCATGGAACGCTGCGTGTTCTACGACGGCTTAAAACCCGAACAGGTCGCCAAACTGCGTGCCTTGGCCGAACGGCGCGCAATGGATGCATTGTTGGAGGTCAACCGGCAGGCCCGCGCCATGATCGACTCCAACAGTGAGGATGGAGCCTCCACCGAACGCTTCAATTTTGGCGTGTATTTCTACCATGAGGCGGCATCCGATGACCCCGACCAATAAGGCAAAGGGCCTCGCCATGCGTGTTGTCGGGGGCCTGCCTCGAGGCGTGTTCGTGTTGCTGCTGGCCATGGCAGGATCGGTTACGCAAGCGGCGCCGATGTGTGTCATCGATCCGGTTAGCCACCAGGTGTCACAGGAGCCTGGCCAGGGGGGGGTCGGTGGCACTGGCGCTCCTGCCGGCAGCGCCAAGCCCACGATGCTGGCCTCCAACGGCAACGGAGGGATCGGCGGTACCGGCATGCCGCTGAGAGTGCCCTTGGCCGGACATGTGCTGTTCGTCCACGGTAATGCGGTTGCCGAACGTAGCGATGGCCATAAGCGGGAACTGGCACAAGGTAGCCCGGTGTGCGAAGGGGATAGCATCGATACCCAGGTCGCCAGCCTGGTGCAACTCAATATGGCCGATAGCGGACAGCTCGAGGTGAGGGCGCAAAGCCGACTGAGCCTCGATACGTTCACCATGCCGGCCCAGATGGACGGCAGTGAGAGGTTCTCAGCCTCGCTCGCCTGGGGCAGTGTGCGTGCCGTGACCGGCGAGATCGGCCATGTGCACAAGGAACTCTATGCGCTGCATACCCCGCTGGCCGAGATCGGTGTACGCGGCACTATGCACGAGGTGTTCCACGTGCCGAACGCGGTGCCTGGCGTGCCGGCCGGCACCTATAACCGCGTGCTTGCCGGCAAGACCGTGCTGCGCAGTGCCGGCAGTTCGCTGGAGCTTTTGCCGAGCCAAGCCGGCTTTGTCGCAACAAAAGATGCCCCGCCGCGCAGGCTGGAGAGGCTGCCAGCCAAGCTGGCTCAGCCGGCCACGCTGTCCTCAGCGTACGACTCGTACAACCAGGCGCAGAGTGCGAAAAGCAGGATCGACGAGGCGGAGCCGGCGGCTCCGGTCTACCTCAAACCACTGCAGGTCATTACGCAGAATTTCGATTTGACGCCGGAGGCTCCCGAGGGATCTGCATATGTGGGGGCTAGCCACGACCTCGACAACAACGCCACCCGCATCGGTGGGGTGGCCAGCAATCGCCGCAACGGCTCGGTCATTTTGGTGGACCCCGATTGGGGTGTGCCTTTTGCCGCCGCAGACAGCCGTAACGGCTTCAATTTCCTGGCGGGGGACGATGCCTTTCTTTACGACGTGGAGTATGCAACGGTCGATGGAGTGAACGTGGTGTGGGGCCTGTACGGTAACGCCAACGATGTCGACCCGGTTACAGGGACGATTCGTCCGATCGACTATCATCATTTCGCTTTTGCCCAGAGTGGGCTGACGCCACGGAGCGTGCTGCAAAGCTTGAGCGGCACGGCCACATTCGGCCGACTGGTCGGTGGAACCATGTTGACCGATGAGTCCGGCGGCATAGGTGGGCAAGTGAATGCGCTGAGCATTGGTGTGCAGTTCGGCCCGCAGATCCGGATCACCTCATACCAGCTCAATGCAACCGACAGCCAGTCGCGCACCTGGAATGCGCAATTCAGCGGCCAGGCCACGTTGCGTGACTTCCGCGCGGGCAATTTGCCGCTGAACACGCAATGCACAGGAGATGGCTGCGGCTCAGGAGCAGGAGCAGGTCAGGCTGCCGGGGTGATCATTGGCAAGTCCGGCAAGGGCATCATTACCAGCTTCGGACTGCATACGACGAGCGGACAGACAGTCGCAGGTGCTGCCGTGGTTGCTCGTCCATGAGTTGGTGGCGGTACCGGGATCACAGGCTGCGCAAGAGAGCCGGGGCAGCGTTACTGCTGGCCCCGCTCGCTGCGCTTCATTGTGAGTGGGCGCAGGCGTTTGATTGCAAGGCACTGGTCGAGTCGGTTGCCGACGACTGGCGTGCGGGCAATGTGGCCGCGGTGGCCGATAAGCTCCAGGCTGAGGAAGTCAACTGCGCTGCCGATGTTCGCTTCGATCGCGTTCTCGGTGAGTCACTGCTCGCTTCGGGCCGACCTGCCGATGCCTTGATGCCGCTCGAGAGGGCCGTCACCCTGGCGCCAGACGACAAGGCCAGCTGGCATGCGCTGGCGCAGAGTTGGCTGTCGCTAGGGGATCGCGAAGCGGCGCTGGCGGCCAGCCTGGCCGCGCGTGGCGCCCTGAGTTCAGCCTCTGACGGATCGTTTGCTCAGCGTTTTCATTGGCGAATGACCGTGGAAGGCAGCCGTGGCCATGACAGCAATGCCACTCTGGCAACGTCTGATAGCAGCATTGCCGTACCCGCTCTGGATGGCGCCATTGTCACCTTGAGCCCCAACTCGCGCCAGAGTGGTGATAGTTACTGGGGCGAAGTCGTCAACGCCGAGGTGGCCGTGGCCCTCTCCCCGACGCTGACGATGCAGGTGGCGGGGACCGATACCAGAAGGCAATATGATCATCTGCATCTGGTCTCCTCCGAAGAACAAACACTGGCCGCCAGGCTCGACCATTCCAACGGCTGGGGAGCCTGGTCACTCGGTGCGCATGACAGCCGGCTCTGGCAGCACAAGGAAAGCATCAGGCATGGCATTGGCGGCAACTTGAGCTGGCGCCTCTTGCCTGGGGCCCCGCTTTGGCCCACGCTCGCTCTGGACGTCACCCGCTACCGTTATAGCGGCGGCGCTCAGGCACCAGATGGCTTCATCGAGCGCGCGCTATCGGTCAGCAACTCGGTGTCGCTTGGGCAAAAAACGTTCGGTTGGATGTTGCAGGCCGGGCATGATGCCGCGACGGTGAGACGGGCCGACGGTGACTGCAATGTTATCGGTGCCCGTCTCTACGCCACCGGGCCGATTACCAACACCATCGAATGGTTCACCTGGCTGGATCATCTCGACAGCCGTTACACCCGTACCAACCCTGCTTTTCTGGTCGATCGCCACGACACACTCGACAGTTGGAACGGTGGCGTGTCCTGGGCGGTCAGCAAAGGGCTAAGTGTGCGCGGGCAGGTTTCGCTTTCGCATCAGCGGGCCAACATTTCTCTCTATGACTATCATCGTGCCGATACCAGCCTGACGCTGAGTTATGCATTTGGCGGTTGATCCAGTCTCTTAACAGCTACGGTATCGGTTTCTGTGGGCGGGCCAGCCCGGCTTCGCTAATTGAAAAGCTTTTTTTCGTCCGTCCAGCGCTTTGCGCCGCTTCATGCCGCCCTTCGGTCTCCATGCCGATTCTTTTGCTTCATGCCTGATTCTGTACTCTGAACTACAACAGAGGATGGCACCACGAGGGAGTGCGCCATGAACCTTCACAACTTGTTCACCCATCTGGACACCCGCACCGAATACGAGCAGTTGCACACGCTGCTGGACCGTCCCGGTCTCAAGATCGAGCGCATTGTCTCCACCGGCCAAGCCAGCCCGTCCGGCTTCTGGTACGAGCAGGAGCAAGGCGAATGGTTGGTGCTGCTGGCCGGAGAGGCCAAATTGGTATTCGAAGACGAGGCTTCCCCTCGCGATTTGCTGCCGGGCGATTTCGTCGACATTCCACCGCATTGCCGGCACCGGGTCGAGTGGACCGACCCGGAGGTGGCGACGGTTTGGTTGGCAGTATATTACGAATGAATTTTACCGCCGATACCGCCTCAGTGCCTGTCCACGGTACCTAGGGTAGGCCACGTTTTATCGCAGGAGATGAAGGTAAAAGGATGGGGTGTATCCATGAAGGATCGCGCCCTATTTTGGTGTGCGCTTCATCTGTATGAGCAATGTTTTCAATAACTTAGTAGACGTGCACCATCAGCTTTTTGGCGTGAAGCTCAACGCCACCGAATTGATGCAGTAGCGCTCACCGGTCGGCTCCGGCCCGTCCGGAAAGACGTGGCCGAGGTGGGCGTCGCAGTGGGCACAGCGCACCTCGGTGCGGATCATGCCGTGGCTGGTGTCGGTAATTCGCACGATGCTGCCGGGCACCGCTTCTTCCCAGAAGCTCGGCCAGCCGCAGCCGGCGTCGAATTTGGTGCCGGACTCGAACAGCAGCGCGTCGCAGCAGATGCAGTGGTACTGGCCCTGTTCGGTGCGGTAGTAGTGTTCGCCGCTGAACGGCCGCTCAGTGCCGGCCAGGCGGGTGACCCGGTATTGTTCCGGGGTCAGCTGTTCCTGCCAGTCGGCGTCGGTCTTGCGAAGGGTGTCGCTCATGGCCTTTATCCTGCGTGTTGGTCGAATGCTTCGTCGAGGGAGGGGGCGAGGTGCCCTGTGTCGGCCCAACTCTCCAGTTTCCAGCCGTGCCCATCGTGGGCGATCCAGTTGAGCGCGGCGTTCGGGAGGGCAAAGTCGCGGGCGCCATCGAGAGGGCGGCCGGCTGCCAGGCGGTAGATCACGTCGAGTGCGCCGCCGTGGGTGACGGCGAGTACGCTCTGGCCGGTATGGCGTTCGAGCATGTGGCCCAGAAAGTGGCGCAACCGGCTGGCGAGCGCGAGCAGGGTTTCGCCGCCATCGAGCGCGTTGTCGAGCTCGCGATGGCGTACGGCCAATTGAAGGTGTGGCACCCGTACGCTGGCCTCGTCGGGCGTCAGGCCTTGCATTTGACCGAAGTGCCGTTCACGCAGCGCGGCGGTCGGCACCACCTCCAGGTGTAGCCGGCTGGCCGCGGTGCTGGCCGTGTCGCGGGCCCTTGCCAGGTCGCTGCTGTAGAGCGCGGCAAACGGCGCGTGTTCGGCCAACTCGGCGAGCCGGACCGCGGCCTGCCTTGCCTGGCGTTGGCCAAAGGCGTTGAGTGGAATATCGAGCTGGCCTTGCAGGCGGTGTTCGCGGTTCCAGTCGGTTTCGCCATGGCGAATCAGACAAAGGCGGGTGGCTGTAGTCATGGAGTCCGTTTCACAAGCAAGGAATCCCAGTATAGGCAGTCTGCTGTCAGTTCAGGAGCGCGCGGCTCAGACCCAACCACAGCCCGAGCGGCACGAACAGCAGGCTGGCCAGATTGCCGACCAGCACGATCGACGCCATCTTGTCCGGCTCCTGTACATAGCGTTCGGCCATCAGGAAGTTGAGCACCGCCGGCGGCAGCGCGCCGAACAGGAACACCAGGGCCATCTGCGCGCTGTCGAGCCTCAATAGCGGCGTCAGCACCGCGGCGGCGATCAGGCCGGTCAACGGGCAGACCGCGCCGGCAAGCAGGCTGCGCCCCCAGCCGCCCCAGTGCACATCGACCATCCTCACCCCCAGCGCAAACAGCATCAGCGGGATCGACACGTCGCCGAGCATCTTCACCGGCAACAACAGCCACTCGGGCAGGTGCAGGCCGAGCAGGCCGCAGGCGAAGCCGGCCAGCGTCGCCAGCACGATCGGGTTGCGGGCGAGCTCGCTCAGGCTGGCACGTTGGCCGAAGATCACCGCGCCGAGGGTGAAGTGCAGCAGGTTGGACACCACGAACAGCACGACGAAGCCGTTGAAACCGCCGTGACCGAACGCCAGCAGCGCCAAGGGCAGGCCCATATTGCCGCAGTTGTTGAACATCGACGGTGGCAACAGGGTGCGCGGCGAGTAGCCGAGCAGCCGCGCCGCCGGCCAGGCCAAGAGGCCGGACAGCAGCACGATGCCGAGCGCGGCCGGTAGCATCTTCCAGTGCTCGATGAGATGAAAGTCCTTGGCGGCCAGCACCGAAAACAGCAAGAGCGGCACGCACACGTCCACATTGAGCCGGTTGGCGGCGCTCATGTCGGGGCGGTGGCGGCGGCCGTACAGCCAGCCGGCCAGCACGATCAGCAGTACCGGCAGGATGATAAAGAGGATGCGTTCGAACATGGTGGATGGCCGGGCGTAGCGGCAGCTACGCCCGGCGAGGAGTCAGAGGGTTACAGGATACCGATGCCGGACAGCTCGCGCGCCAGATTGGCCGCCGCGTTGTCGGTCATGCTGCCGGCTAGGTCCAGCACCTTCATATAGGCGCTGTAGAGTGTGTCGCCGGCGACTATCGGCGTATTGGCCAACAGGCCCAGCGCCAGCTTCTGCCGCGAGGTCAGCTCTTCCGGCGCGGTGACGCGCATGTGCACCGCCGGCACCAGGATGTCGAGCAGGGTGCCGAGACAAGGGAACGAGGCGATCTCGGTGATCAGCTTGCTGCGGTGGTTGTAGATGCGCTGGCTGGCCATCCGTTTGGCCTCGAGCAGCGTATCGCGCAGCCGCGGCTCGCACACGTCGATCAGGTCCTTGCCCTGGAATGCGCCGGCCAACAGCGCCGGCTGGTGCAGCATGAACTTCTCGGCCACTTCGCTGACGCTGCGGCCGATCGCCACGCCGCGGATCGTGGCGCACTTCTGGCTGACGCTGTGGCTGGACCAGGCGCGTTCAACCTCGCCCAGCGACGAGAACAGGCTTTCGAACTCGCGCACGTCGAGGATGCCGATCTCGACCGCGTCCTCCAGATCGAGAATAGCGTAGCAGATATCGTCGGCGGCTTCCATCAGGTAGGACAGCGGGTGGCGGCACCACTGGTTGTCGGCGCGGCGCAGCAGCCCGAGCTCGGCGGCGACCGCCTCGAAATAGGGGCGTTCGGTCTGGTAGATGTTGAACTTGTCGCGCTCGTACGCCGGCTGTGCGTCCGATGTCCACGGGTACTTGATCAGCGCGCCGATCGCCGCCGCGGTCAGCCGCATGCCGCCTTCGCCGGCGTACATCTCCAGCGAGGCGACCATGCGCAGGCCGTGCGCGTTGCCCTCATAGGTGGTGACGTCGCGCGCTTCGTGCGCGGATAGGCCGGTCAACAGCGGCGCGTGCGCCGGGTCGCGGAACCAGTCGCGCAGCGCGTCCTCGCCGGTATGGCCGAACGGCGGGTTGCCGATGTCGTGGGCGAGGCAGGCCACCTGCACCACCGCGCCGATGTCGAACGGGGTGTAGCCGGCCGGCAGGAAGCCGCTGTGCTCCAGCATTACCCCGACCCGATTGCCCAGGCTGCGGCCGACGCTGGCCACCTCGACGCTGTGCGTCAGGCGGTTGTGGGTGTGGTCGTGCTGGGCCAGCGGGTGCACCTGGGTCTTGCGGCCGAGGCGACGAAACGCGCTGGAGAAAACCACGCGGTCGTGGTCGATGTGGAAGTCGCTGCGCAGGCCGGGCGCGCCCTCGCTGGTGGCGGGAGTGCGGGTCGGCCGAACCTCGCCGGCGACAGTCTTGAAGCGCTTGCTGGACAGCAGCGCGGGCCAGTTCATCACGGAAGGAGTCGGGCTCATCGGGCGGGTCGTCGGGTCGGAGATGTCCCAATCATACCAGCTTGACTGAGCCTGAAACGAACAGGGGGCTGACACACTGTCAGCCCCCTGTGGGAGTGATGCTTGGGCCGCTTAGCGGACCTGGTGACCTACCACGCCGCCGACGGCTGCACCGCCGATGGTACCGAGTGCATCACCGTTGGTCAGGACCGAGCCGAGAATGGCACCGGCACCGGCACCGATCGCGGTGTTGCGCTGCTGGCGGTTCATATTGGAACAGCCGGCGATCATCGCGGTCATGACGGCTGCCAGCGCGACGGTTTTCAGTGCTTGCCTCATGGGGGGCTCCTGCGTTTCGAGTTCTGGTAGCGAGAATCTTACCGCAGGGGGTCCGTCAGAGCCGCTAAATGGCCCGGAATAAAGTGTTAAGAAAGGTTATGCACGTTTATTTCTGTTCCGGTGCGACGGCCTCTTCCTCCTGCGGGCAGGCGGCCGCAGCCGGGGCATTCAGCCAACGGCCGATCAATCGGTAGGCGACTGCGAGCAGGGTCGGGCCGACGAACAGGCCGATCAGCCCCATGCTGAGTAGGCCGCCGATCACGCCGAGGAAAATCAGCGACAGCGGCATCCGGGCGCCGTGGCTGATCAGATAGGGTTTGAGGAAGTTGTCGATCGAGTTGACCAGCAACAAGCCCCATAGACCGAGGAAGATCGCCATGCCGGTCTCGCCCTTGAACGCCAGCCAGGCCACCACCGGCGCCCACACCACCAGCGTCGGCAGCTGGGCGATCGCCACCAGAAAGCATAGGAAACCGATCAGCATCACTCCCGACACACCGGTGATCGCCACGCCGATCACCGTCAACAGCGCTTGCGCGAGCGCGGTGCCGACTACGCCGGTGGTGACGCCGCGGACGGTGCGCGCCACCAGTTCCGGCAGGTCGTCGTGCACTTGGCCGCCGAGCTTGACCACCAGTCGGCCGAAGCCGTCCCACAGCGTGTCGCCAGCCACCAGAAACAAGCCGGCGATCACCATCGCCAGTACGATTTCGACCAGGCCCTTGCCCATCTGCGCCCCTTGGGCGAGCAGCCAGCTGCCGACGCTGTCGAGCATCGGCTTGAAGCGCTCCAGTAGGCTCGGCAGGTCGGTCTGCGCGGTTTGCCACAACTGGATCACCTGATCGCCGACCAAGGGGATGCCGTTTAACCAGTTGGGCGGATTGGGGATCTTGAAACTGGCGAGGCCGCCGCTGATCACGCTTTTCGATGGCACGAAATCTGCTATCGACATCACCATGAAGGTCAGCGGCACAACAAACGCTACCGCCAATAACAGGATCACCAGCGTGGCGGCCAGCTTGGGGCGGTTGCCCAGCTTGCCGCGCAGCCAGCTATAGGCCGGCCAGGCCGAAATGGCGATGATGCCCGCCCACAGCATCGCGCCGAGAAAGGGCTGCAGGACCTTGAAGCAGGCGAACGCCAGCAGCAGCACCAGTACCGCGCGTACCAGGCTTTCCATCGAAAACAGTTGTTGGGGCCACTTGGGTGCTTGCATCCCAGCTCCGGAAGTCGTCATAGAGATGCTGCATTCTAGCCCGAGCGGAATAATTTTCGGATATCCGGGCACCATTGCGCGCCATTTTCGTCTACAACAGCAGCAGTTAGGTAAAGGAGTGTGTCCATGGTAACGGCAGTGATCGGTGCGGGCCTCGCCGGATTGACGGTGGCCCGACAACTGGCGGCGGCCGGGCAGGCGGTGCGCGTGTTCGAGCGCAGTCGCGGCTTCGGCGGCCGGCTGGCAACGCGTCGTACCGACACGGCGACGTTCGATCACGGTGCGCAATATTTCACCGTAGAGAGCGAGGCGTTTCGCGACACGGTGGCCGGCTGGCGTGAAGCCGGGCTGGTGCTGCCGTGGAACGCGCGCTTCGTCGAGATCGGTGTAGACGGCACCACCACGCCGGCGCACGAGTCGGTGCGCTACGTGGCGGTGCCGGGGATGAGCTGCCTGGGGCGGACGTTGGCCGAAGGACTGAACGTGATGACGCAGAGCCGGGTGGTAGCGGTGACGCCGACCGGTGACAGCTGGCGCATTACGCTGGACAACGGCGAGACCTATCCGGCCAGCTCCCTGGTGCTGGCCGTACCGGCGCCGCAGGCGGTGACCCTGCTCAGCGGCGTGCACCGCTTTGCGACGCTGCTCGGCAAGGTGCAATACGCGCCGTGCTGGAGCGTGATGCTGCTGGCGGAAGAGGGGCTCGACAGCGGCTGGGACGCGGCGTTTATCAGTGACGGTAGCCCGTTGTCTTGGCTGGCGAACAACCATTCCAAACCGGGCCGCAACGGTGCGCCGACCTGGGTGGCGCACGCCAGTCCGGCCTGGTCGGATGCGCACCGCAGCCACGCGCAGGATTGGGTCGGACAGGCCTTGCTGCGCACCGCCCGCGAATTGCTCGGTGGCACGCCGTTGACGCTCGAGAGCGTCCATCGCTGGCTGTACGCACGGGTCACCCAACCGCTCGGCGAACCCTATCTGTGGGATGCGGGGCTGCGGCTCGGGGTGTGCGGTGACGGCATGCTGGGAGAGCGGGTCGAGTCGGCGTTCCTGAGCGGCCATCAGCTGGCCGAACGGATTCTGCAGGGTTAGCACTACAGGGTTGGCCGAACCAGGTGGTTCGGCCAACCGGTCACTACGGCGGGTCTTAGGCGAGCGGCTTTCGGGCCACAACCTGCAACACCGCCGCCATCCCGGTGTGCAGCCGGCCTTCCTGCACGGTGCGCTGCACCTCGGCAAAATGCAGCAACTCCAGCCCCGCCAGTTCATCGCGGACCGTGTCCGGCTCCAGCAACAGGTCGACCTCTTTCGGGCCGCCGCTGCCAAAGACCAGTTGACGCGGCGTGTAGCCCTCCATCAGCAACACTCCACCCGGCACCAGCCCGGCGACCACGTCGCGCAGCACCCGGCCGCGCAGCGCGGTCGGCAGGTGGCAGAACACCGATACGATGCCTTGCCACGCGCCCGGCGCGATCCGATAGTCGTCCAGATCGGCGTGCAGCGTGCGGACCGTCACGGCGTGCCGTTCGGCCAAGCGGGCGACCTTGGCAAGGCCGGCGTTGGCGGCATCGAGCGCGGTAACGGCAAAGCCCTTTTCGGCGAGGAACACCGCGTTGCGGCCCTCACCCTCGCCGAGGCTGAGCACCGTCCCGCCGGCCGGCAGTTCGTGGCAGTGTTGGCGCAGGAAATCGTTGGGGTCGGTGCCGTAGACGTAGTCGGCGGCGGCGAATTTGGGATTCCAGAACAGGGCGGCGTCGCTCATGGTGCAGCTTTCGGCAAGACAACCCGCGCAGCCTAGCATGCTGCAAAGCGATCGGCGAGCGGGAAGCGACGTAACGACGGCCCCAGCGGGGCCGCGTCTACAAAGTGAATATCTCGGGAGGCCGGAAGTGCCGTCCGATCAGCCCTGATTATTCTGGATCGTGGTCAGCACATCCTTCGGTTTGAACAGCGGCTCACCGGGGCTGGCGTAGGTGGTCAGCTTGCCGTTTTCCCACAGGCCGACTTCGAGCTTCTGGTTCTCGGTGTCGATCAGCAAATAGGCCGCGTCCTTGCCGCCCTGGTGCTTCTTGTTGCCCAGCACGTACAGGATCCGGTCGCGCTGCAGTGGGCCGGAGACTTCCATATTCTTCTTGAAGGTGGCGAACTTGTCGCCGAGCAGCGCCTTCAGGTCCGGCGTGATCGCGCTGTCGTCGTACAGCTTCAAGTCGTTCGGATACTTGCCGATCTCGGTCTGCAGCAACGCCCACTTACCGGCTTTCTGGGTCGCTTTGGCGATGCCCTTCAGCGAATCGACGGCGCCGCCGACAGCCGGGTTGGACGCGGCGAGCGCGTCGAGTTTCTGCTTGGCTTCTGAGGCGGCGGCGCTGGCCTGTCGCTTGATGTCGGCCAACGGGGCACTGGCCGCCGACTGCAATGCCTCGTGAGTCTGGCCGATGGCCGACGAGGCGGCTTCCTGGACCTTGGCGGCCTCTTTCTTGCCGCAGGCGGTCAGTGCAACGCTGGCGGCGAACAGGGCAAGGATGAGCGGGGTGGTGCGGATCATCGGGACTCCTGTTTTATCGATTGGATAGCTCACTAGACTAAAATCGGAGCGGCAGGTTCGCCAGCGTTTCGACAGAAAGAGGACATACGGTCACAAATCGTCATGAAACGGAAAGGTGTGCCGGTAACGTGAATGCCCGGCGAGAATGGGGATTTGCCCATGGAGTCCCTCCCTGCCATTAACAACGCCACGAGCGCTCCCATCGTCGATAATTTCCCCCGCTATTGCGTAGTCGCTCGTAGGATCAAGAAAATAACGCCCGGGTGTGCGGCAACAACAGCGGCACGATCTCGCTCTCCAGGCGCTCGACCGTCCAGTCACGGCGCGGCGCGGAGACAACGATGGCACCGACCGGCTGGCCGTCGACTTCGACGATCGGTGCGGCCACGTTCACCTCGTGGAGGATCGACTGCTGGTCGGTAAACGCATAGCCGCGCGTGCGCGCCTGCGACACCGCCTCGCGCAGCACCTCCTTGTCGGTGATCGTGTAAGGCGTCAGCTGCTCGACCGGCTGTTCGGCCAATAGCTGGTCGAGCGCGGCCTCCGGCAGCTTCGAGAGGATCGCCAGGCCGCCGGACGTGCTCAATGCCGGAAGTTTCCTGCCCATATACGCCGTTCGGAAATCGACATGTGGATGGCTCTGCACATGCAATAGATGGACGATCTCGGTGTCGTCCAGGATACAGAACGAACAACGCAGTCCGCACTCGTCCCTGAGCCGTACCAGCCGCGGCCAAACGGTCTTGAGCACAAGATCGCTCATCTGGAAATTGAACAGCAGGTCGAGCGTCCGCACCGACAAGCGAAACGTCTTGTGGCGCGGGTCCTTCTCGATGTAACCGTGCATCATGAACGTGTCGAGGATGCGCTGCAGCGTCGGGACCGGGTAGCCGGTGACACGATGCAGCTCGGTCAGCGTCAGCGCCGGCGGGCCGAACGAGAAGGCCTCGAGCGTGTGCAGGCTCCGCGCGACGGACGAGATGAACAGCGGATCGTCGTCGTCGGGCATATCGGGCAGCGCGATCGACGACGAGAGATCCGCGAACGTGCGCGCCCAAGGTTGGATCTTGAGGTCGGAGATCGCGCGCGCCGTCGCCGCGACGGCCGCCGCCAGCTGCTCTTGCGCATCGCCCTGCATGATCTCCCTCAGCGGTCCCGAAATCGAGACCGCCGCAATGCATAGTCCGTCGGCGCCGATCACCGGCGCCGCGATGGTGCCCTCGTTGGCGACGGTCTCGCCCAATTCGACCGCGCAGCCGGAATTCGCCATTTCCGAGGAGGCATCCCGCAAGCCGCCCATCGCTTCCATTCCCGCAAGCATCGCCCTTCCCGGCGCGGAGCGTGTTGCGCTCAAGCGCTGCCCGATCGGGGTGAGCGAGGCCGTGATTGCCGCCGACGGCACACGGGCAATGTTCACCACGTCTTCGCCGCTGAGTACCCACAAATCGCACTGCAAGTGCGTGCGCGAGTTCAGTTCGACCAGATGCAGCATCGACATGTCGATCAGATGGTTAGCCGTCAGGTAGCGGTGAGCCAGCAGTGCGCCCCGGTGCGACAAGGAGATCGCCGCCGAAGCCGGGTCGCGTTTGAGGTAACCGCAACGCACCAGCGTGTGCAGCGTACGTTGCGCGCTGCTGCGATTCAGACCGGTGAGTTCGGCGATTTCCGCGATGCGCAAGTCGGGGGCGTGCGGCCCAAATAGTTCCAGAACCGCCAGCGCCTTACTCAGCGCCGCGATCTGGGAACGACGGTCGTCGCTCATCTGCAATTTCCTCCATGGAAAGGTAAGCATAGAACGCTGTTGACTTCGGTTTTTCTGCGCTCTACGATGTGTTTAATTGGATGGCGATATTAATAATCGCATTGCGGTAAATACGAAGAGACAGATGAGAGTGTCAAACGTTGTTAACTTCCCTTTTTCTGCACTCTACGATGTGTGCAATCGAATCACGATAATAATAATCGCATTGCGGTAAAAAGTCGAGAAGTAGTTGAGAGAGACAAAGGAGCCAGGATGTCAACGCCCGCACGTACTTCAATTCCTCTCCATGCGCCGGCATGGGAGCAGTCCTTTCGAAATGCCGCGTCACCAGATGAGCCTGCCGGCGAACACTCCCGTGATGCGCGATCGGAGTCTCCGGTCGAACGAACTGGCGACGGTGACAACTTCGTCATCGACGTCCGTTCGGTCCGCAAGTCGTTCGAGAGTCAGAGTGGCCCGGTCAACGCGCTCAGCGAAGTGTCCGTGTCGATTCGCCACAACGAGTTCTTCACCTTGCTCGGCCCGTCTGGCTGCGGAAAAACGACGCTGCTGAGATTGCTCGCCGGCTTCGAACAGCCTACCGACGGAGAAATCCTGCTGTCTGGCGAGCCGGTGCAGGCGCTGCCACCGTTTCGGCGCTCGATCAATACCGTATTTCAGCACTACGCGCTGTTTCCGAACATGACGGTGGCGGAAAACATCGGCTTCGGCCTACGCATGTTGCGCACCCCGAAGCGGGAAATCGATGCACGCGTGGCCGAAATGCTGGCGCTGGTAAAGATGGAGCGCTTCGCGAATCGCCGTACCTCGCAGCTGTCCGGCGGGCAGCAACAGCGGATCGCGCTGGCGCGGGCGCTGGCCCCACGGCCGAAGGTCTTGCTGCTCGACGAGCCGCTGTCGGCGCTGGATCTGAAGCTGCGCCAGGCGATGCGGCTGGAACTGAAGGCATTGCAGGCGGAAACGGGGATCACCTTCGTCTTCGTCACGCACGACCAGGAAGAGGCGCTGGCGATGAGCGACCGCATCGCGGTGATGTCCGAAGGGGCGGTTCAGCAAATTGGCCGGCCCGACGAAATCTACGACAGGCCGGCCAACCGCTTCGTGGCGCAGTTCATCGGTGAGAACAACCTGCTCGATGCGCGCGTGCTGGCATGTGCCGGCGACTCTGCCCGGATTGCCTTGGCCGGCATCGGGGAGCTGACGGTGGCGAACGGTCATGCGCTGGTCGCCGGACAAGAGATCTCGGTCGCCGTGCGGCCGGAGAAGCTGTCCCTCGCCAACGGTCACACCGTGCCCGACAGCATCCGTTTCGACGCGCGTGTGGTGGCCACCATGTATCTCGGCACCGACACCGCGTTCCACATCGAGCTCGCCGACGGCCAACGCCTGATCGTGCGTGACCTGAAGTCCGGCACCGTCGGCAAGCCTCCGCGGGTCGGGGACACCGTGTCGGTCGATCTCGTGTTCGAAGACGTGAAGGTGCTGGGAGACTGACGATGACTGCAGACACTTACAAGGCAACACGCCGGCCCAACCCGCTCGAGCGGCGCGCCTATTGGCGCAATCTGGCGAGTCTGCTTCCCGCTCCGCTGGTGGTCACCGTCTTCCTGGTGTTCCCGCTGCTGCTGATCGTCGGCTATTCGTTCATGGAAGCGAACGGCTACGGTGGCGTGCGGCTCAACTTCAGCCTGGACGCGTACACCCAGCTGCTGTTCGAACGGCAATTGGACGACTCGCTGGCGTTCACCGACGCGTATCTGGCGATCGCATGGCGTTCGGTCGTGATTGCCTTTCTCACGACGGGGATCACGGTGGCCGTCGGCCTTCCGGTGGCGCTGTATATCGCCTTGCAGCCGGCGCAGCGTCGCAGCCGTCTGCTGCTGCTGGTGACCATCCCGTTCTGGACCAACATCCTCGTCAGAACGTACGCATGGATCCTGATGCTGCGCGACTCGGGGGTCGTCAACGGCGTCCTGATGGCGACGGGCATCATCCACCAGCCGTTGCCGCTGCTGTACTCGGACGGCGCGGTACTCGTCGGCCTCGTCTACACCTACTCGCCGTTCATGGTGCTGCCGATCTACTCCTGCCTGGAGAAGATGGACGTTCGCCTGATCGAGGCGGCCCACGATCTCTACGCCACGAAGTGGCAGGCGCTGCGGACGGTCGTCCTGCCGGCCGCGCTGCCGGGCGTGGTGGCGGGGTGCATGCTCACCTTCATCCCTTGTCTGGGCGCGATGATCGCGCCGGAACTGCTCGGCGGCGGCAGAAAGCTGATGCTCGGCAACCTGATTTACCGCCAGTTCACCGAAGCGCGCAACTGGCCGTTCGGCTCCGTCCTCGCCGTGGTGCTGCTGGTGTTGATTAGCGTCTCGGCGCTGCTGGCATCACGTGCACGAGCCAGGTCGGTGCAAGCGATTAAAAGGGAGGCAGCATGAAGCGGGCAAGCGGCAACGGAACATTTTCCGTACGACATTTTCGCGGCATCGGTTGGGTGACCGCGGGGTTCTATGTCTATCTGTATATCCCGATCGTGGCGCTGATCATCTTCTCGTTCAACGGCAGCTCGTCGGCGACCGTCTGGGAGCACTTCAGCTTCCGCTGGTACGACGTCGCGTTGCAGAACGAGGGGCTGCGTGAGGCCGCGAAAAACAGCTTGATCATCGCCGTCATCGCGTCCATCTGCGCGACGGCGCTCTCGACGATCGCCGCGCTGGCGGTAACGCGTGGCACCGGCTCGCGGCAGGTGAGAGCGTCGCAGAGTCTGATCATGCTGCCGCTCGTCGTCCCCGAGATCGTGGTGGCGGTGGCCACGCTGGGCTTCTTCAGCGCGATCGGGCTTTCGCTGGGGCTGGGCAACCTGATCATCGCTCACGTCGTGTTCTGCATCCCGTTCGCGTTCCTGCCGGTACGGGCACGCCTGCAGGACATGGACACCAAGCTCGAGCAGGCGGCGATGGATCTGTATGCGAACGAGTGGGCCTCGTTCCGCCACGTGACGCTTCCGCTGCTGATGCCCGGGATCGTATCGGGCCTGATGCTGGCGTTCGTCGTGTCGCTCGACAACTTTGTGATCTCGGTGCTGATCGCGCAGGCCGGCTCCACCACCTTGCCGATCTTCATCTTCGGCCTGATGCGGATGGGGGTTACCCCGGACGTCAACGCCGCCTCGACCATCATCCTCGCGGTGTCGGTGGCCCTCGTCACCGCCGCAAACCTGATTAACCGCCAAGACCGATCGTAACTGGCGCTCACCCCCCCCACGCAGAAAAGGATGCACCATGAAAAGGAATTTTGTACTGCTTGCCAGCGCATGTGCCTTGTCGTCTGTGACGAATCTTGCTTGCGCAGAAGGAGCCGTCAACCTGTACATCTGGTCGGGCTACATCTCGCCGGCCGCGGTGAAGCAGTTCGAGGCGAAGACCGGCATCAAGGTCAACATCGATAACTACGACTCGGAAGAAACCCTGCTCGCGAAATTGAAGCAGGGCGGAACCGGCTACGACGTGGTGGTTGCGTCGCAGGCGATGGTGCCGGTGCTGGCGCGCGAGCAACTGATCCAGAAGGTCGCGGTGCGCGATCTACCCGGTTACGCGAACATCGTGCCGAAACTGCGCAAGCCGGAGTGGGATCCCGCCGGCGATTACTCGGTTCCGTATCTGTGGGGCACGACGAATTTCGCCGTCGATTCGGCCATCTACAACGGGCCGATCGACAGCCTCAAGGTGCTGTTCACGCCGCCGCCGCAACTGCAGGGCAAGATCAATATGCTCGGCACCGAGGAGATGACCATCGGCATGGCCAGTATCGTCGCCGGCGTACCGCAGTGCAGCGAGGACCCGAAGGACTTGCAGAAGGTCCAAAACATTCTGCTTCAGCAAAAGCCTTTCGTACGTACCTACAGCTCGAAGGCCGGCGCGATCCGGGAGTCGATGGTGTCGGGCGAAATCGCGATGTCTTCGATCTGGAACGGTACCGCGCAGCGTGCTCGTGAACTGAAGAAGACGATTCGCTATTCGTTCCCGAAGGAAGGTTCATTCGCGTGGGTCGACAATATGGTCGTGCCGAAGGGCGCACCGAATCTGCAGAATGCCAAGCAGCTCCTTTCCTTCCTGATGCAGCCCGATGTCGCCGCGCTGAATTCGGCCTTCCTCAAGTATCAGAACCCGATCGCCGGATCGGACAAATACCTCGACAAGGGAATCCGGGAGCTGCCCGAGTTGAACCCGCCGGCCAATGCCAAGCTGGTCTTCCAAAAAGCCTGCTCGGAAAAAGCGGTCCGCATGCATGACCGCATCTGGACGACGCTGCTGAAGTAAGGCGACGAGCGGCCACCGCATGCCTTGTCCGACAAGGCGCTGCACGTGGCCGCCCCGGTCCCGTTTCTATTGGATCCTGACTCATGACCATTGACTCACAGCTGCTTCGGTTTACTGCGCTGGAAATCGTTGGGCTGCTGCGTGCCGAAGCGATCAGCCCCGTCGACCTGCTCGATACCCTGCGCTGGCAAGCGGATCGAGTGGAACCCTATGTGAACGCGCTTCCCATCGTTTGCTGGGAACGCGCCTACGAACACGCGCATGTCTTGTTGAAGAAACCGGTTCAGGAGCGCGGCCTGCTGTGCGGCTTGCCGGTTCCGATCAAGGACCTGACGCCGGTCGCCGGCGTGCGCACCACCTACGGCTCGCGTGTGTACCGCGATAATGTCCCCGAGCGCTCGGACGCGATGGTGACGCGTCTGGAGGAGCGCGGCGCCATCGTCTACGCGAAGTCGAACTCGCCGGAGTTCGGTGCCGGCGGCCACACGAACAACGCCGTGCTCGGCTTGACGCGCAACCCGTGGAATCTGCAGCGCTCGGCCGGCGGCTCGTCGGGCGGCGCCGCCGCCGCGCTGGCCTCGGGTACGGCCTGGCTTGCTCAGGGTTCCGACCTGGCCGGCTCGCTGCGCACGCCGGCGGCGTTCTGCGGGGTGGTCGGCTTGCGCCCGACCCCGGGGCGGATCGGCGACGGCCCGTCGCGCAAGGCCTTCGACACCCTGGCGGTGGATGGGCCGATGGCGCGCAACGTGACCGACGTGGCGTTGCTGCTCGATGCGCTGTGCGGCGCCGCACCGCACTCGCCACTATCTGTCGGCGATGCGGGCGTGCGTTTCCTCGATTACGCCTTGCAACCGAAGCGGCCCTTGCGCGTCGCCTTCAGTCCCAATCTCGGGATGACGTCGGTCGACCCCGAAATCGCACGCGTCTTCCGCCAAGCGGTGGACACGCTCGTCTCGCAGGGTTTCGCCATCGAATTGGTCGAGCTCGATCTCTCCGCGGCGCGGCAGGCGTTCTACACCCTGCGCGGCATGGCGTTCGCGGCGAACTATGGCGGGCTGCTCGCCGAGCACCGGCAGGCGCTCGACCCGAACGTGGTCTGGAACATCGAGTACGGCCTCAAGCTCGACGCGAAACAGATCCGCGACGCGCATAGCACTCGTACCGCGCTGTATCACGAGGCCGTCCAGCTGTTCGATACCTACGACGTCCTGATTTGCCCGACCTCGATCGTTCCGGCCTTCCCCGTCGAGGACGGCTATGTGCGGGAAGCGGCGGGTACGCACTTCGAAACCTATATCGATTGGCTCGCGATTACGTACGCGCTGACCATGCTGTCGCTGCCGGTCCTCTCACTGCCGTGCGGGATGACCAGCGACCACCTGCCGGTTGGCATGCAAATCGTCGGCAAGCCACGAGGGGAGGCCGAGCTGTTGTCGATCGCCCGCGCGATCGAGCAGGTGATCGGCGAGTGGGCCACGTCGGAATCGCAACTCACTACGCTCCTGCGGGAGCTTGATCAGCAGTGCGCCGTGTCTGCGTGACGGCGCGGTAACCATCGAGGTTTTCATCATGTTTGATTCGAATACGACAAAAGCACGCGACATCGCCAGCTTCCTGCATCCGTATACCAATCTGAGCGTCCACGAGAAGGAAGGCCCGCTCGTGATCACTCGTGGCGACGGCGTTTACGTCTTCGACGAAGACGGCAACCGCTATCTCGAGAGCCTGGCCGGGCTGTTCTGCGCGTCGCTCGGCTTCAGCGACGAGCGGCTGGCCGATGCGGCGGATCGCCAAATGCGCAAGCTGCCGTATTACCACGCGTTCGGCCACAAATCGACCGACATTGGCATTGAGCTGGCCGAGAAACTGCTGGAGATTGCGCCGGTTCCGATGTCGAAGGTGTTCTTCGCGAACTCCGGCTCCGAAGCCAACGACACGGCAATCAAACTGGTCTGGTACTACCACAACGCCATCGGCAAGCCGAAGAAAAAGAAGGTCATTTCCCGCACGCGCGCCTACCACGGCGTGACGGTGGCCGCCGCGAGCCTGACCGGTCTGCCGTACGCGCACGGCGACTTTGACCTGCCGATCGCCCGCATTCTGCATACCGAGGGGCCGCATTTCTACCGCTGCGCCGAACCCGGCGAAAGCGAAGAGGATTACGCGACGCGCTGTGCCACGGCGCTCGAGGAGCTGATCCTGAAAGAGGGGCCGGACGAGATCGCCGCGTTCTTCGCCGAGCCGCTGATGGGGTCGGCGGGCGTGATCCTGCCGCCCACCACGTATTTCGAGAAGGTGCAGGCGGTGCTGAAGAAATACGACGTACTGTTCGTCGCCGACGAGGTGATCTGCGCGTTCGGGCGCACCGGCAATATGTTCGGCACGCAGACCTACGACCTCAAGCCGGACATGATCACGGTCGCGAAGCAGCTGTCGGCGGGCTACCTGCCAATTTCCGGCTTGATGATCAACGAGAAGATCTACCGGGCGCTCGTCGCGGAAAGCGAAAAGCTGGGCACGTTCGGACACGGCTACACCTACACCGGCCACCCGGTCGCCGCAGCGGTGGCGCTGGAAGCGCTCCGGATCTATCAGGAAGACGACATCGTGGGGCGCGTTCGTGAGCTGGCGCCGCATTTCCAGGGTCATCTGCAGCGCTTGGGCGAACACCCGCTGGTCGGCCAGGCGCGCGGTGTCGGCCTGATCGGCGGGCTGGAAATCGTGAAGAACAAGCGCACGCGCGAGTCCTTCGCCCCGTCGCGCGGCGTCGCCACCTATGCCGCCAAGTGCGCGCTGAAGCACGGCGTGATCACGCGCGGGCTGAACGACACGGTGACGCTGTGCCCGCCGGTGATCATTACGCGGCAGCAGCTCGACGAGCTGTTTGCCGGGATCGAGGCATCGTTGAACGATGCGCTGGCCTGGATGCAGGCGAGCGAGTAAGCAAGCGGCCGCCCGTGCGGCTCCCGTTCAAGAGAACGCCTACGAGGTTGTGTTTCCATGACTGACGACCAGAACTTTTTCATCGACGGCCGCTGGGTCAATTCGGCCAACGTTAGCGTCATCCCCGTCATCAACCCGGCTACCGAGGGGGCGATCGCCACCGTCGCGCTGGGCGTACCGGCCGATGTCGATCGTGCCGTCGCTGCGGCCCGACGCGCGTTTCCCGCTTACTCGGCGTTTACCCGCCAGCAGCGCGTCGAGCTGTTGGAGTCGGTGATCGCCTCATACCGCCGCCACTCGGACGAGTTGGCCGAAGCTATCTCGCTCGAAATGGGCGCACCGCTCAGCCTGACCCGCAAGGCGCATGTGCCGGTCGGCTTGTCGCACCTGATCCATGCCCTGAACGTGTTGCGCGATTACGCGTTCGACGAGCGGCTCGGCAATACGGTCGTCACCCGCGAGCCTATCGGGGTCTGCGCGCTGATCACCCCGTGGAACTGGCCGCTCAATCAGATCGCGTGCAAGGTCGCCCCCGCGCTGGCCGCCGGCTGCACGATGGTGCTGAAACCGAGCGAGATGGCGCCGCTGTCCGCGCGGCTGTTCACCAAGATCTTGCACGAGGCCGGCGTGCCGCCCGGCGTCTTCAACCTGGTCAACGGCGACGGCGCAGGCGTCGGGCAGGCGCTGGTGACTCATCCCGACGTCGACATGGTGTCATTCACCGGGTCGACCCGGGCCGGCATCGCGATCGCCAAGGCCGCCGCCGATACCGTCAAGCGCGTTCAGCAGGAACTCGGTGGCAAGTCACCGAACATCGTGCTCGACGACGCCGATTTTGCCTCTGCGATCGCGCACGCGGCGGAGACCTGCTTCAAGAACAGCGGGCAGTCGTGCAATGCGCCGACGCGTCTGTTGGTGCCCCGCCGGCGCCAGGAGGAGACGATCGCCATCGCACATGCGGTGGCGGAGCGCACCGTGGTGGGCGACCCGATGGCCCAGGACACGGTGATCGGCCCGGTCGTCGGCCGCGCCCAGTTTGAGCGCATCCAGGCGCTGATCGACACCGGCCTGCGCGAAGGCGCGCGGCTGGTGGCGGGCGGCCCGGGGCGTCCGGAAGGGGTGGAAAGAGGCTATTACGTGCGCCCGACGGTGTTCGCCGACGTGGACAACGGCATGACGATCGCGCGCGAGGAGATCTTCGGGCCGGTGCTGTGCATCCTGCCGTACGACTCCGAGGAAGAGGCGATCCGCATCGCCAACGACACCGAGTACGGCCTGTCCGCCTACGTGAGCTCGGGCGATCCGGAACGGGCACGGCGCGTCGCCCGCCGGATTCGCGCGGGCATGGTGCACCTGAATGGCGCGCCGAGCGACCAGGCGGCGCCGTTCGGCGGCTACAAGCGCTCCGGCAACGGCCGGGAGTGGGGGCGGTTCGGCTTCGAGGACTTTCTCGAGGTCAAGTCGATGTTCGGCTACTAAGAGCGGCTAACAAACCCCTCCCGGCGTTGTTGCGCTGCCTTGCCGTACTCCTTGCACTGTCAGCGGCCGGGCGTCTAGCCGGGACCGTTGCACTGGGGTTTGTTAACCACTCCAAGGGCGCACAACATTTCATGACGGGCTTCCACGGAAGCCCTTTCACAAGGAATCGAGATGGATAGATCTATCCTCGGCGACGGTGCCATTCGCCGGACCACGGCGTACGGGCGCTCGCCGGAAAAGACCTACGCTGGCGTGCTTTCGTTTATGCGCCGCCTGTACACGCGCAAGGTCGAAGGCGCCGATCTGGTGATCTCGGGGGTGCCGTTTGACTTGGCCGCGACGTTCCGGCCCGGCGCCCGCTTCGGCCCGGCCGCGATCAGGGCGGCAAGCGTGCAGCTGGCAAACCTGAAACCCTTCCCCTATGGCTTTGACCCTTTCGAAGACCTGGCGGTGGTCGATGCCGGTGATTGTTATCTGGATATCCATAATCCGATGACGATCAAGCAAAGCATTATCGACCACGCCCGTTCCATACTGAGGTCAAACGCAAGGATGCTGACCTTCGGGGGCGACCACTATGTCACCTATCCGCTGCTCGCTGCGCATGCGGAAAAATATGGAGAACCGCTCTCGCTCATCCATTTCGACGCGCACTGCGACACGTGGCCGGACGACAGTCCCGACAGTCTGAACCACGGGACGATGTTCTATAAGGCGGTGAAAGAGGGGCTGATTGATCCGGCAAGGTCGGTCCAGGTCGGAATCCGGACATGGAACGACGATTTCCTGGGGATGAATATCCTCGATGCACCGTCGGTCCTCGAACAGGGCATCGCGGAAACCGTCGCCCGCATCAACAGGATTGTCGGCGACCGGCCGGCCTATCTCACCTTCGACATTGACTGCCTGGACCCCGCCTTTGCACCAGGAACCGGCACCCCTGTTCCGGGAGGGCTCACGACCGCGCAGGTTCTTGGAATCTTGCGGGGCTGCGGGAGCCTCAATTTGGTCGGCATGGATATCGTCGAAGTCGCACCGGGGTATGACAATAGTGAGATCACCGCGTTAGCCGCGGCGCACATTGCGTGCGAGCTGATCTGCCTGCTGCGGAACCGCAAGGTTTCGGGCCGCTTATAAGCCCATGTAAGAGCCGCTAACAAACCCTCCTGGCCTTGTTGCGCTGCCTTGCCTACTAGCTGTACTGTCTGCGGCAGCGCGACGAGCAAGATCGCTGCGCTGGGTCTTGTTAGTGGCTCTAAATTTGATGCTTCTCGGCGACGAGGTAAGTCGCCATCTACATACCCGGCGTTCGGCCAACGTTGAGACGCCCCGACGGGCTGGCGGGCAGCGAAGGCCCAGCCCGCCGGCCCGCTCCCTGGATGATCCCTCTACGAATTCGATGGGTCTTCCCGCGACCCGCTCGCTACGTCGTTTGCGCTAGGCGAAACATCCTGCACTCGGCTGACAGCGCGAGCAGGTTGGGGTCCCGCTCCCTATTCTTCGGCAGCAACAGCATGATCTGCTGGCGGATCGCGTAGCGGGGGGCCAGCGGGATCAACTGCACCTTCGGGCTGAAATGGGCGACGCGGCCGGGCAGCAGCGCGTAGCCGATGCCGCCGCTGACCAGGTTGGTCAGCGAGAAGATATCGCCGACGCGCATCGCGATCTCGGGCTGGAAGCCGGCCAGTTCGAAGGCCCGGCTGAAGTCCTGGTAGGTGGCAAAGTCTTCGCCGAGCGTGACAAATTTCTTGCCCTTCAAGTCCTGCAGATCGACGCAGTCGCAGGCCGCATACGGCGAGTCGAGCGGGGCGGCGAAGTGGATGTCGTCCTCGAACATCGGCACCGCCAGCAGGTCCGGGCTGGGCGAGCTGCCCTGCAGCGCGATCACGATGGCGTCGAGCTGCCCGTCCTCCAGTTTCTGCAGCAGCTCCCGGTTCGAGCCGAGCGTCAGGTCGACGTCCAGCTCCGAGCGCCGGGTCTTCAGGCCGATCAGCAATTGCGGGATGGTGCGCACCGTCAGCGAATACAGCGCGCCGATCTTGAGCCGGGTGGCGGAAAAGCCTGCCGCTTCGCGAGTCTTCTGGATGCCTTCCTCGCACTCCCTAATGGCCCGGCTGGCATAGTCCGCAAAGGTGTAAGCGGTGGCGAGCGGGATCAGCTTGCGGCCGTCGCGCTTGAACAGCGGGCAGCGCAGGCCTTCCTCCAGCGAGTGCAGCGCACGGTGCACGCTGACGGTGCTCTGGCCCAGCGCGTCGGAGACGCGCGCCATATTGCCCAGCTTCATGAAGCTGAGAAACACCTCTAGTTTCTTGAAGGTGATTTCTTCGTCGATGTTCATGCCGTTTCCTCCGAAACCTAGCCGACAGCGGCCATCATGCCAGACAGTCTGGCGAAATCATTAATTTTATAGTAATGAACCGACGCTTGGGTTGATTGAAGCGGAAATGGCGGCGGGCTAACTTGGGCTCACTTCCCTCTAGTGCTGGAGTGAGCATGCAAGCCGAAACCTCAAGCCCTGCGCAGTGGACCCGGCGGCGCGATGAAAAGCGTCGGCGTCTGGCCAAGGTCGGCCATCTGGCCGACGGCGTGGTACTGCCCAAAGACGATATCGTGGCGGCGCTGGAAGCGCTAATCGCACCGGGCGACCGGGTGGTGCTGGAGGGCAACAATCAGAAGCAGGCGGATTTCCTGTCCCGCTCGCTCGCCAGGGTCGACCCGGCCCGGATCAACCAGCTGCACCTGATCATGCCGAGTGTCAGCCGCCCCGAGCATCTCGACCTGTTCGAACGCGGCATCGCCCGCAAGCTCGATTTTGCCTACGCCGGCGCGCAGAGCCTGCGCATCTCCCAGTTCCTGCAGGACGGCCTGCTCGAGGTCGGCGCGGTGCATACCTATATCGAGCTTTACTCGCGCCTCTATGTCGACCTGACGCCGAATGTGGTGCTGGTGGCCGGCTACAAGGCCGACCGCCAGGGCAATCTATACACCGGCCCGAGCACCGAGGACACGCCGGCGCTGGTCGAGGCGGCGGCGTTTCGCGACGGCATCGTGATCGCCCAGGTCAACGAGATCGTCGACGACCCGCAAGACCTGCCGAGGGTGGACATTCCGGGCTCCTGGATCGACTTCGTGGTCGAGTCCGACAAGCCGTTCTTCATCGAGCCGCTGTTCACCCGCGACCCGCGGCTGATCAAGCCGGTGCATGTGCTGATGGCGATGATGGCGATCCGCGGGGTGTACGAGCGCCACCAGGTGCGCTCGCTGAACCACGGCATCGGCTTCAACACCGCCGCCATCGAGCTGATCCTTCCGACCTACGGCGAAAAGCTGGGGCTGAAGGGCAAGATCTGCAAATGGTGGACGCTGAATCCGCACCCGACGCTGATCCCGGCGATCGAAAGCGGCTGGGTGGAAAGCGTGCACTGCTTCGGCGGCGAGCTCGGCATGGAACGCTATGTCGCCGCCCGGCCCGATGTGTTCTTCACCGGGCGCGACGGCTCGCTGCGCTCCAACCGGGCCTTCTGCCAGATGGCCGGCCAGTATGCGGTCGACCTGTTTATCGGCTCCACGCTGCAGATGGACGGTCTGGCCAACTCGTCTACCGTCACCCACGGCCGTCTGTCCGGTTTTGGCGGTGCACCCAATATGGGTCACGATCCGGGCGGCAGACGACATGCCAGCCCGGCCTGGCTGGACCTGATCGAAACCGACGACCCGCTCGCCCGCGGCCGCAAGCTGGTGGTGCAGATGGTGGAAACCTTCCAGGGCGGTGGGCGCCCGGCGCTGGTCGAAACGCTGGACGCGGTCCAGGTCGGAAAGGAGAGCGGCATGCCGCTGGCTCCGGTGATGATCTACGGCGACGACGTCAGCCATGTGCTGACCGAGGAGGGCATTGCCTACCTTTACAAGGCGCGCTCGCTGGAGGAGCGCAAGGCGATGCTCGCCGCGGTGGCCGGGGTCACCCCGATCGGCCTGCGGCATGACCTGGCGACCACCGCCAGCCTGCGGCAGCAGGGGCTGATCGCGTTGCCGGAAGACTTGGGGGTGCAGCGCGGCGAGGCGAGCCGTTCGCTGCTGGCCGCCAAGAGCGTGGCCGAGCTGGTCGAATGGTCCGGCGGGCTCTACCAGCCGCCGGCCCGGTTCAGGAGCTGGTGATGTACGCCGCGACGATGCTGGACGCGGACGGCCTCGCCGCCCGCGACGGCCGGGCCGACTGGTTGGCCGAACAGGTGGTGGCGGCGCTGATCGACGAGGTGACGCTGGCGCCCAAGCCTGGGCTGGTCGACAGGCGCGGCAACGGCGCACACCACGACCTTAATTTCGAGCTGATGTGCCGCTCCGCTCAGGCCTTGCGGCCGACGTTCAGGGGCATGGCGGCGGCGGGCGCCGAGGCGCTGAGCCCGGAGCTGCTGCGCGAGCGCATCGGCGCGCTGGGCAGGTACGGCGAGGCGGTGATGCTGCGGGCGACCGGCGGGGTCAACACCCATAGGGGCGCGATCTGGGCGCTCGGCCTGCTGGTGACGGCCGCGGCACAGGCCCCGGCATCGCGCACCGCATCCGACATCGCCGAGCGCGCGGCCAGGCTGGCCAGCCAGCCCGATCGATTCGCCCCGCGGCTGACCGGCCACAAGGGCGAGAGGGCCTGCCGGGATTACGGGGTGGGCGGTGCGCGCGGGCAGGCCTGCGCCGGTTTCCCGCATGTGGTGGACGTGGCGCTGCCGACGTTGCGCGAGGCGAGGGCCCGGGGCGCGCCGGAATCGGCGGCCCGGCTGGATGCGCTGTTGGCGGTGATGAGCCGACTGGACGATACCTGCGTGCTGGCGCGTGGTGGCCCTGCCGCCCTGGCCATCGTCCAGTCTGGGGCGGCACGAGTGCTCGACGCAGGCGGGACGGCCAGCGCCGTCGGGCAGGCGGCCCTGCGCCGGCTCGATGCCGAACTGTTGGCGATGCATGTCTCACCGGGGGGCGCTGCGGACCTGTTGGCCGCGGCACTGTTTCTCGATCGTCTGGCTGGCTCGGCAGAGTCCCGCTGGCCACGGACTCTCTGCAACGGCAGCGGATTCAGACAAGGAAAATCGTATGGAAAAGCATGTGTTTGACTATCCGGCCGGCGCGCCGGCCAACGGCCGGGCCATTGCCGGCGTGGTCGGTTCGGGTGACTTGGAGGTGCTGCTGGAGCCGCGGCCGGCCGGCCGCATCCGGGTCGAGATCACCACCTCGGTCGACGGAATGGGCACGGTCTGGCAAGCGCTGCTGGATCGTTTGTTCAGCGAGCGGCAATGGCCGGCGGCCCTGGTCGAGATCAATGATTTTGGCGCGACCCCCGGTGTGGTGCGGTTGCGCCTGGAGCAGGCGCTGGAGGAGCTGAATCATGGCGATTGAGCATCGGAGGACGGCCAGCGAGCTGATCGGGCGGGACAGCTTCATCGAACGCGATGCCCGCCAGCGCGCGCAGGCGCTGCTCGACCAGGGCGGCTTCCGGGAGCTGGTCGGCCCCTTCGAGCGGCTGACTTCGCCCTGGCTCGCGCAGCAGGGCATCGTCACCCAGGCCGACGATGGGGCGGTGGTCGCCAAGGGCACGCTGGATGGCCAACCGGCGGTGGTACTGGCGCTGGAAGGCGCGTTCCAGGGCGGCAGCATGGGCGAGGTGTCCGGCGCCAAGATCGCCGGTGCGTTGGAGCTGGCCGCCGAGGACAACCGCCGGGGCATACCGACCCGGGCGGTGATCCTGTTCGAAACCGGCGGGGTGCGGCTGCAGGAGGCCAATCTGGGTCTCGCCGCGATCGCCGAGATCCACGCCGCGATTGTCGACCTGCGCCGCTATCAGCCGGTGATCGGCGTTTCGGCCGGCACGGTGGGCTGCTTCGGCGGCATGGCTATCGCGGCGGGGTTGTGCTCGTATCTGCTGCTCACGCGCGAGGCGCGGCTCGGCCTGAATGGCCCAGCGGTGATCGAGCAGGAAGCCGGCATCGACGAGTACGACTCCCGGGACCGGCCGTTCATCTGGAGCCTGACCGGCGGCGAGCAAAGGGTGGCGAGCGGCCTGGCCGACGCCTGCCTGGAAGACCACGCGCCGGCGCTGCGCGCCCAGTTGATTGCCTGGTTCAGGTCGGGGCAGCCTGCGACGCATCGCAGCGAGCGGGTCGATCACTATCTGGAACGCCTGGCCCGGGTGGTCACCCGGGAGCAGGCCAGCGCACAGCGCGTGCGGGCTATCTACGCGGAGGAGCAACAGCATGGTTGAACAGGACAGGGCGAGTCGCGGTGCACTCTGGCTGGCGGCGTTGACCGGTGGGGCCGCTTGCGTGGACGGCTATCCCGACTCGGTGCGGGTGGTGGATGCCCAGTTGGCCGGCCGGCCGGCCCGCTATCTGGCGGTGTTGCCCGACCCGGACAACCGTTTTCCGCGTGCGCGAAACGGCGAGGTGGGCTTGGTGGAGGGCTGGCAACTGGCCCGGGCGGTCCGCGAGGTGATTGCCGCCGATAGTGATGCCCAACAGAAGCGGCCGCTTGTCGCCGTGATCGACGTGGCGAGCCAGGCCTACGGCCGGCGCGAGGAAGCCTACGGTCTGCATCTGGCCCTGGCCGCCGCGGCCGAGGCGTATGCCAGTGCACGGCTGGCCGGCCATCCGGTGATAGGGCTGATCGTGGGGCGCGCGATGTCCGGTGCCTTCCTGGCCCACGGCTACCAGGCCAACCGCTTGCTGGTGCTGGACGATCCGGGCGTGCTGATTCACGCAATGGGCAAGGAGGCGGCGGCGCGGGTTACCCTGCGCTCGGTCGAAGAGCTCGAGGCATTGGCGTCACGGATTGCACCGATGGCGTATGACGTCGGCAGCTATGCGTCGCTGGGCCTGCTGTGGCGCTTGCTCACGGTCGGTAACCCGGATGTCCCGCTTCCGAGCGATCTGGACATGGTTGAGGGCGCCTTGCTGGCAGCACTGGAAGATATCCGCAACACGGCCTCGCGCGGGCTGGAGAGCCGGCTCGGCGCTGCCAACCGCGCTGCGTCGGTTGCCGTGCGGGAGCGCCTGCGGGCGCAGTGGTCCTGAACCGGACCGCTTGTATGGTCGCGGCCTTCCATGCCGGGCTGGGTTGCCTGCTGGGGCCGTCGGTGCTGTTTCTCGCGACCAAGGCGATCATGGTCTGACCCCATCCTCCTCCGTGACCCAGGCGAGTCTCACCCGTTATCCAGGGGCCATGACACGGTTGCGGCGTTCTTGGGAACGCCGCTTTTTTCCCTTCTTGCGGGTGAACGACCCTACCCGAACAACCTGGTGTAGCGCTATGACGAGTCCCGAGACAAACCTGCGGCCCGGGCGTCGGCCGCATGACTTGCTCTGGTGTACCGATCCTGCCGGCTTGATCACGAGCGAGCCTTTGCCGGATTGGGTGAGTAGCCATTGGCTGGCGCAAGCCCCGCTGGTGATGCGGCGGGCCATGTACGGGCAAGGCGCCAGCCTGCCGGTCGGGGTGCGAGGGCTGCGACGCGAGCAGCGTCTGGCCGCCTGGTTGCCTCTAGCGCAGGTTGGCCGAATCGTCACGCCCGAGGCTTTGGTCCTCGCGGAGGCGTGGCGGGGCTCGGCGCTGGCGGAGTCGGCGGCGGTGGCTAGTTTGCGAGTGCTGGCGCCAGGCTTGAATCAGCTCGGACTCGCTTGGGGGCCGACTGGCAGCGTCGGCTTTGCCCTGGCCACGGACCTGCCGGTTTTGAGGCCGCACAGCGATCTCGACCTGCTGATCCGCATGCCCGAGCCTCCCGCTGCGTGGCAGATAGCGGCCTTGCGGATGCTCATTAGCGGAGGACGCTGCCGGCTGGATATCCAGATCGATACCGGCCATGGCGGCTTTGCGTTTGCCGACTGGGAGGCAGGACGCCGGCAGGTGCTGCTCAAAACCGATCGAGGCCCGCTGCTGGTGACCGACCCTTGGCAGCCAGGGACGATGGAGGCTGTAGCGTGAGTGTGTTGTTCAGCTTTCCCGGGCAGGGGGCGCAGCGTGCAGGCATGCTGCACGCCTTGCCCGACCACCCCGAGTCGAGACGTACTCTGCAGGAAGTCCAGACGACGCTGGGGCTTGACCCCTTGACGCTGGACGAGGAGGCCGCGCTGGCCTCGACTGAAGCGGTGCAGCTGTGCTTGCTGATTGCCGGTGTGGCAATGGCCCGGGTTTTGGCGGCGAACCGGGCGGTCCCTGACATGGTTGCCGGCTTGTCGATTGGCGCCTGGCCGGCGGCGGTGACCGCCGATGTGCTGGAGTTTGCCGATGCGCTCAGGCTGGTGGCCTTGCGCGGCCAGCTGATGCAGCAAGCCTATCCGTCCGGTTACGGTATGGCGGTGATTCTGGGCCTGACGGTCCAACAGTTGCAGCCGCTGCTGGACACCGTCCATACGCCGGAAACCCCGGTCTATCTTGCCAACCTGAATGCCCCGACCCAACTGGTCATCGCCGGCGCTGAGTCCGCCTTGGAAGCCGCAATGGGGCTGGCTCGTCGCCAAGGTGCAAGCACAACTAAACGGCTGGCCGTGAGTGTGCCTTCTCATTGTGACTTGCTGGCGGCGTCAGCGGCCCAACTGGCCAGCGCAATGGCAACCGTTCCCTTGCGACGGCCGCGCGCTGTTTATCTCAGCGCCGCTACGGCGCGTGCGCTGTTTGACCCGGAGCGTATCCGCGATGATTTGGCCTTCAATATGGCGCGCCAGGTGCACTGGCACGATACGGTGTGTCATGCCTATGAACGGGGCGCGCGGCTAGCCGTGGAGATGCCCAGCGGCAACGTGCTGACCGCTTTGACCCGCAAGGTGTTCCTGCCCGGGAATGCGGTTTGTAGTGAGACGAACCGGCTGGATAGTTTGGTGCGCTTGATCCATGAGGAAACATAGGGCGCATCAGGTGGCGATGATTCTCTGATTGACGGTGGAGCACTTGCATTCCCGATTCAGCATTGCCGTCGGTCGGCCAAGTGGCCTGTGAGGGGTGCGACCACGAACCAAGGCGACGTAGAGGTGGCTTTGCCACGATACGGTAAACGTACCGTCGCCAGGGGACACGGGTAGAATGCCGAATTAGCCAAGGAAACCCCGCCATGAAAAAAACCGACCTCGAAAAGAACAAGGGCCTCAAGATCAACAGCCAGATGATGGGCAAGGCGACCCCGGCGCGCTTCGGCCAGGCCGCTGCGGCGCCGCTCGACAAGCGTGAGCAGCGCAAGCTCGACCAGGCGCAGGGCCTGGTGCCGTTTGCGGTGAAGCTCAACAGCGCCCTGGTTGGCCAGCTGCAGGCGCTGGCGACCGAACGCGAAATCGGCATGAACGATCTGGTCGCCGAGCTGCTGAAAAAGGGCCTGGCCGACTGACGCGCTAAACGGTTGGCCGAACGACAACGGCCGGTCGCGGCAAGGGGTATCTGCGGCGGCCGGCCGTTGTCGTTTCCGCGTGGTTCAGGCAGCGAGCGGCTCGTCCAGATTGAATTGCCAGCGGCCGCTGGCGTTGCGTTCCGGCCGGATCGGGCAGCGGTACGCCTGAGTCAGCGTCGTCTCGCGCAGCACCTCGGCCGGTGTGCCGGCGGCCAGCACCTTGCCCTCGTGCATCAGCACCAGCCAGTGCGCGTGGTTGGCGGCGAGGCTCAGGTCGTGCAGCACGGTGATCACGCTGCGGCCGGTTTCGCTGACCCGACCGAGCCAGCGCATCAGTAGGTACTGGTGGCGCAGGTCGAGGTGGTTGGTCGGTTCGTCGAGCAGAATGGCCGGCGTGCCTTGCGCGATGGCGCGGGCGATCGCGGCGCGCTGGCGCTCGCCACCGGATAGATTGCTCAGGCGGCGGGACCGGTAGTCGTCAAGCTCCATCGTCGCCAGCGCGGCGTTCACTTCCTGATAGTCCTCGTGACCGGCGCGGCCGAACAGGCCCAGACGCGGACGGCGGCCGAGCATCACATACTCTTCCACCGACAGCGCCGACTCGACCGCGCTGTGCTGCGCGACCCACGCCACGTGCCGGCCACGGTTGCGCTCGGGGCGCCAGGGTTGGCCGAAGAAGTCGACCGATCCCTCGGCCTGGATGAAGCCGGCCAGCGCCTTCAGCAATGTGCTCTTGCCGGCGCCGTTGGCGCCAAGGATGGCGATCAGCCGGTTGGCCGGCAGCTCGAGGTGATCGACGTCGAGCAGGGTGCGGTCCTGACGGCGCACGCGCAGTTGTCTGGCCTGGAAAACCGATTTAGTCATTGCGACCTCCTTGCTGGCGGAACAGTAGCCACAGCAGAAACGGCGGACCGGCAAACGCCGCGATCACACCGGCGGGTAGGTCGATCGGGTAGGCGATATGCCGCCCGAGCGTGTCGATCGCCAACAGAAACAGCGCACCGGCCCAGGCGGAGCGCCAGATCAGCTTGCGTCGACAGCCGCCCGACCACAGCGCGATCGCGTTGGGTACCATCATGCCGACGAAACCGATGATGCCGGACACCGACACCGCCGCGCCGGTCAATAGTGCGGCGGCAATCGCGGTCAGCGTGCGGGTGTGTTCGACCTTGATGCCGAGCGAGGCCGCGGTGTCTTCGCCGAGCATCAGGCAGTCGAGGTCGCGCCCGAGCGCCAACAGCAGCGCCAGCCCCAGGACCATGATCGCGCCGACCTGGCCGAGCGAGGAGAAGCCCGCGTCCGACAGATTGCCGGCCAGCCACGCCATCGCGCCGCGCAGTGCCATATCGTCCGACATCAGCATCAACAGGCTGATGACGGCGCCGCAGAACGCCCCGACCACCACGCCGATGATCAAGAGCCCTGCCTGGCCGCCGTTGACCAGGCGGTTGAGCACCAACACCACCACCGTGGCGGCTAGCCCGCCGGCGAAGGCGGCAAATGGCACGGCGAAGCCGGTGACGCCGCCGGCGATGACGGCGACCACGCCCAGTGCCGCGCCGCTCGAGGTGCCGATCAGTGCCGGGTCGGCCAGCGGGTTGCGGAACAAGGCCTGTAGCGCCGCGCCGCTCGCGGCGAGCGACGCGCCGACCAGCAGCGCCGCGGCGATCCGCGGCAGGCGCAGCTCGGTGACCAGCGGGTCGTCGAAGCGCGGCAGCTGCCAGTCGTGCGCACCGAGGCCGGCGGCCAGCCAGACGGTACACAGGGTCAGCGCTACCATCGGCAGCGTCACGCCTCTCATCGAGCCAGCTCCGCTAGGCGACGGGCGTTGGCCGGGCTGTCGGTGCCCAGGCGCAGGAACTGGTTGGCTGGCAGTTCGAACACCTTGTCGCTCTTGCCGGCCGGGCTGGCCGCGACTTCGGTGCGCGCCTTGAGCGAAACCAGGCCGCCGTAGACCGGCTTGTTGTGACCGGCGACGATGATCACGTCCGGCTTGGCCGCCAGCCAGGCCTCGCGGTTCAACTGCTTGAAACCGTCGATATTGGCGGCGGCGTTGATGCCGCCTGCGGCGCGGATCAGCGTGTCGGCCGCGGTGTTGCGCCCGGCCACCTGGCGGCCGTCGTAGCTCAGCAGGTAACGCACGCCGGTCTGGCGGGCCGGCTGCATCGCCGCCTGCCAGCCATCGGCCAACTGGGCGGCTTGCACCGGCTTGCCGATCAGCTCGCCGATGCGACGGATGCCAGCGATGTAGTCGCGGCCGTCTTCGTGCTGGGCGATTTCTTCGGTGCGCAGGCCGAGCTTCTTCAGCTTGGCGTAGATGCCCGGCGGCTGCGCCATGCCGCTGCCGAGCACCAGCGATGGCTTGAGCGCCGCGATCGGTTCGACGGATAGCGAGCGCGACAGGCCGATCACCTTGGCCGAAGCCAACTCCGGGTTCTTCGCCATCTGGTCGCGACCTATCACATCGCCGCCGGCCTTCAGTGCGACCAGAATGTCGGCGACGTCCGGGGTCAGCACCACGATCCGCTCTGCCGCTCCCGCCGGCAGAGCGGTCGCGGCCGCCAGGAAGGCAAGGGCGAGCTTACGCCGCATCGCGGGCCTCCAGGGCCGGCAGGCCGGTCGCCAGCGCCGTCCAGGCCGGGTTTTCCTGCTGGCCCTCGCGGCGCTCGCCGAAGAACGTCACTAGGGTGTTGCCGTCCTTGTCGAGCAGCTCGACCGCGGTCAGCATGCCGTCGACGATAGGGCGGCGTACCAGCCAGATCTGGTCGACCAGCGTTTCCAGCAGATGCAGATTGAAGCCCGGATCGAGGATGTTGATCCAGTCGTCGACGCGCTTGATGCGCTGCAGTTTGCCGGTGTGGATCTGCACCAGGCCGCGGTTGCCGACGAAGACCATGATCGGGGTATGTGCCTCGACGGCGCGGTTGAGCAGCACCTCGGTGGCACTGGTGTCGAGTCGCCAGCTATAGCCTTCCGGCGCCAGCTCAAAGGCTCGGCGGCGCGATACGCCGTGGCGCTTGAGCATGCCGTGAAAATGGTGGACGTCCTGCAATCCCAGCCAGTCGGCGTGGAAGGCGGCGAGGTCGACGTCGGCCGGCGCGGTCTTGGTCGGGTCGGCCTTGGCCAAGGTCAGCGGCTGGCTGGCTTCGCCGTGTTCGGCCAACAAGGCGTCCCAGGCGTCGAGCTTGCTGTGCTCACCGAGGAACAGCTTGTGCACGGCGTCGCCGAATTCGTCGTAGACCTGGATCGAGCGCTGTTCGCCGCGCGGAGTGTTGAGCTTGAGCGCGAACAGGTGTACCCAATGCTTGAAGAAGAAGCGCAGGTCGAGGCCTTCCGGGTTGAGCGCCAGGCCCATCGTTTCGCCCAGGCTCAGGTTGGCGTATTCGCCGTCCTTCTCGTGCACGGCGGCGGCGTTGCGGGTGATCGCCTTCAGCTGGCCGAAGCCCTCCAGGCGCTTCACCAGTTCGACGGCGCCGAGGTCCAGGCGCACAGCCTGCGGCAGGCCGGCGACGATCTCGCCTTCGCTGACGCCGAGTGCGTCGGCGGCATCGCGTTGACGCAGCGACGGTTGGCTGGCTTTGAGCGCCTGGTAACGTTCGAACAAGGAGGGGGGCATGCTCTTATCCTCTGAATGATGTGGCGGCTCCACCGGTACGGCGGTGCTAGCTACGTCGGGGTTGCGGTTCTGTCTTAACTTAAATGTCGTCGAGACAAGACGAGTCCGCTGCCGTGAGTCGGCGGCATCCAGAGGAGCGGGGCTTTTCAGGCCCGAGCACCAGCCGGAGAGGCGCTCTGGCGACAGGTAACGGCCGGTCCTAGTCGGACCGGGTCTTGCTCTCTGTCGCGCCATGGCTGGCTGGCGGCTGGCTGGTGGCGCAGGGTGTGGCTAGATGATCGGTGTTACTTGATCAGGATCAGCCGGTTATTACGGGTCAGTTGCAGGCGGTAGTTTTCGCCTGCATGGCGGATCACGATTTCGCGCGCGCCGTCGAACAGGGTGCGCGAATCCAGCGCTGCGACTTGCAGCACGGTTGGCTGGGTGGTCGGCGGGGTCGGTCGGTCTGGCGTGATCATCGTCTCTCTCCAAAATAACAACAATGATAATAATTAGCATTTGCGTTAAAGGCAAGTTCGCTTAGCCGAAAGCATAATGATTTTTCGTGCACAAGATCTTGGTCAGTGTGCGACAGCGGTTTGTTCAGACAAAAAAAGGCGGAGCCGGGTGGCTCCGCAAAGTGAGAGACAAGCAAGAAGCGTTTGACTGTTCGTGATCAACCTACCAGTTGCCACAGCGTGGTCGAGCTGGCCGGATTCCAGTTGGCGCCAACCCAGGCGGTGTGCGCCTGCAGGCACTTGTAACGCTTGCCCTGGTAGCTGACCACCTGGCCGACCGTGTAGGCGACACCTTCGCGCCATTCGCTGCCGCCGGTGCTCGGCAGGGTGGTGTCGATCTGGGTGGTGTACTTCGGATACGAGGAGCTCAGGTAGATCCGGTTGGCCATGCTGTCGTCGACCGGCGTGATGGCGCCGCTGCTTCCGAGTACACCGATCTTGACGATGTTCGAGCTAGCGTTGACCTGACGGGCGAGCGTGGCCGGCCACAACTGTGCGCTGCTGTTGGCGGCGGTCAGCGTGACGCTGTAGCTGGCGGCGTCGCCGCCCTGCGCATTGAATACGCGCAGCGTCAGCTTGGTGCCGGTCGGCAGGTTCTGCTGGGCACGTACCTGATCGATTTCCTTCCAGGTGGTGGCCGGTGGCGGCGGGGTGCTGCCGCTATCGCTGAACTTCACGTCCGAGCACGAGTAGAACGCTTCGGCGCTATCCGAGCGCTGCCAGACCGCGTAGATCACGTGCTGACCGGTCTTGCCCTTCGGCAGCTGTGCGGTGATGCGGTAGCGCTGGTCCGGGTCGACCGGCAGATTGCCGACTTCGGCAAACTGCTCGAGATCGGACCATTTGAGCGACGCGTTCGGGTTCCAGCCGTTCTTGGTGACGTACAGGCGCCAGTAGCGGGTCTGGTGCGGGGCCGTGGCGTGGAACACGAATTCGAAGTTGCCGGTGGCGTTCGGGGCGATCGGCGTGGTGACCCAGTCGGAGCGCGCCAGGTTCATGCCCTTGTAGAGCTCCTTGCCGCCACCGCACAGCTGGCCGTCCGGCACGAAGGCCTGGTGGTTGCCGTTCGGCAGCTGGTTGACGCCGTTCCAGTCGTACAGTGCCTGCGGGCCGCCGACGCGCACTGCTTCGCGGCAAGCTGTCGATTTCGGAGACTCGGGGCCTTCCTTGAAACAGTTGTAGATACGGCTGAGCGGCACTTCCATGCTGCCGTGAGCCTGCGCGGCGAGCGGGGCCAGCAGGCCCAGGGCAAGAGTCGGTATCACCAAGGATTTCACGGGATAGTCTCCAGGTGGTTGTGACGGGGTGCCACTATCGGCGGGTATCGGGTGCTGACTATTTGTAAGCAAATAGCAGTTAATGACGAATTGATTTAATGCGAAATATTTTTGGCATAAATATATTAACGTGTAAATGATAATTGCGTTTTTCTCTAGCGCTCGACGAGGACGGACAATTGGTCTGCATCGGGTGCTTTGTGAACCGGGGGTGCTCAGGCTTCGGCAGGGCGTCGCCCGGTGCTATGCTGGCAACCGGACGAGTCAAGGTGATGTGGTGCGTGCTGGTATGTATCTAATTTGGATCGGATGGCTTTACTTCGTGGTGATGTTTTCGGTGGCGCAGGGCAGTGTTGCGCGTGGCATGCTGATGCTGGTGCTGCTTGGCGTGCTGCCGACACTATTCACGGGCTGGGTATTGCGCCAGCGGCGGCGCAACCGGCAGGCGCATGCCTTGGAAAAGCAGGATATGCGTGGCAAGACTTGAGTCATCTCGGTCGACAATGCTAGAATCTTGCGCTCCCTGGATTTCGGGGAGTTAAATCGCACATCCGCGCCAAAGGGTGCCCGCATCGGGTTCTGTGCGCGGATGGAGGCATAACCCTTTCTGGAATTAAAGACATGACTACTGCAGTGACCATGCGTCAAATGCTGGAAGCCGGCGTTCACTTCGGCCACCAAACCCGTTTCTGGAACCCGAAAATGTCGAAGTACATTTTCGGTGCTCGCAACAAGATTCACATCATCAACCTGGAAAAGACCCTGCCGCTGTTCGTCGAAGCGCAGGAGTACGTGCGCCGTCTGGCCGCCAACAAGGGCACCATCCTGTTTGTTGGTACCAAGCGCCAGGCTCGTGAAATCGTGCGCGAAGAAGCGTCGCGTGCCGGTGTGCCGTTCGTTGACCACCGTTGGCTCGGTGGCATGCTGACCAACTACAAGACGGTCAAGCAATCGATCAAACGCCTGGAAGAAAAAAGCGCGCTGCTCGAGGCCGCTGGCGACACCGGTTACAACAAGAAAGAAATGCTGGACCTGCAGCGCGAAGTAGAGAAGCTGAACCGCAGCCTGGGCGGCATCAAGGATATGAAGGGCCTGCCGGACGCCATCTTCATCATCGACACTGGCTACCAGAAGGGTACTGTTGTTGAGGCGCAGAAGCTGGGCATCCCGGTGATCGGTGTGGTTGATACCAACAATAACCCGGATGGTATCGCTTACGTGATCCCGGGTAACGACGACTCCAGCCGCGCTATCCGCCTGTACGCTCGCGGCATGGCCGATGCGATCCTGGAAGGTCGCGCCCAGTCGCTGCAAGAGCTGGTTGCCGCCTCTGAGCCGGCCGCTGCTGCCGAATAAGCAGCCTTGTGAAAGAGGGGCGAAAGCCCCTTTTTTTGGTCTGTTTATCTCTCTACACGCTTGTATCAAGGAGTCCTAGCATGGCGGAAATCACCGCAAAAATGGTAGCCGATCTGCGCGCTGCCACCGGTCTTGGCATGATGGAATGTAAGAAAGCCCTGGTTGAAGCCGAGGGTGACGCTGCCAAGGCAGAAGAAATCCTGCGCATCAAGTCGGGCAACAAGGCTGCCAAGATGGCCGGCCGTATTGCGGCTGAAGGCGTTGTAGCCGCCTTCGTCGAAGGCGGTGTCGGCGCGCTGGTTGAAATCAACTGCGAAACCGACTTCGTTGCCAAAGACGAAACCTTCCTGGCGTTTGCCAATGCGGCGGCCCAAGCCGTTGTGAAGGCCAACCCGGCCGACGTTGAAGCCCTGGGCGAAGTGAAAACCGCCGACGGCATCACCGTCGAAGAAGTGCGCAAGGCCGTCATCGCCAAGCTCGGCGAGAACATGACCATCCGTCGTTTCGTTCGCTACGAAACCGAAGGCAAGATCGCTACCTACCTGCACGGCGCCAAGCTGGGTGTGATCGTCGATATCGCCGGCGACGAAGCGCTGGGTCGCGACATCGCCATGCACATCGCTGCTTCCAAGCCGATCTGCGTGTCGAAAGACCAGGTTCCGGCCGAGAAGCTGGAAACCGAGCGCAAGATCTACACCGCTCAGGCTGCCGAATCGGGCAAGCCGGCCGACATCGTGGCTAAGATGGTCGAAGGTCGCGTCACCAAGTACCTGGCCGAAGTCACCCTGCTGGGTCAGCCGTTCGTGAAGAACCCGGACCAGACGGTTGAAAAACTGCTGGCTGAAAAATCGGCCAAAGTGAACGCGTTCTCCATGATCGTGGTGGGCGAGGGCATTGAGAAGGCCGTGGTGGACTACGCCGCCGAAGTGGCTGCCGCTGCCAAGCTGTAAGCTTTAAAATACGTCGTACCCGATAACGGCACCCTGAGTCTCAGGGTGCCGTTTTGCAAGTGAACATCCCCCGAATTACCGCGCACACGAGGTCACCATGAGCCAAACCCCCGCCTATAAACGCATCCTGCTGAAACTTTCCGGCGAAGCCCTGATGGGCGATGACAGCTATGGCATCAACCGCGCCACGATCGAGCAGATTGTTGGGCAGATCAAGGAAGTGGTGGACCTGGGTGTGCAAGTCGGCGTCGTGATCGGTGGCGGCAACATCTTCCGCGGCGTCGCTCCGGCGGCGGCCGGCATGGACCGCGCCACGGCCGACTACATGGGCATGATGGCGACCGTGATGAACGCGCTGGCGCTGAAGGATGCGATGACCAAGGCCGGCCTGATCGCGCGGGTGCAGTCGGCGCTGACCATGCAGCAGATCGCCGAGCCCTACGTGCGCGGCAAGGCGATGCAGTACCTCGAAGAGGGTAAGGTGGTCGTGTTCGCTGCCGGCACCGGCAACCCGTTCTTTACTACCGACACCGCTGCGGCCCTGCGCGGCATGGAAATGAACGTCGACATCATGCTGAAGGCGACCAAGGTCGACGGCGTATACACTGATGACCCGAAAAAGAACCCGGATGCGGTGCGCTACCATACCCTGACCTTCGATGAGGCGATCGGCCGCAACCTGAAGGTGATGGATGCGACGGCGTTTGCGCTGTGTCGCGACCAGCAGCTCAATATCAAGGTGTTCAGCATCTTCAAGACCGGCGCGCTCAAGCGGGTCGTGCTTGGCGAAGACGAAGGCACGCTGGTACACTGCTAAACTAACTTAATACCTGGGCGGAAACGGCTAATGCTCCGTTTCCGCCTTGTTTTTCCAGAATACCCATCCGTGGAGTTGTCATGATCAACGAAGTGAAGAAAACGGCTGAGCAAAAGATGCAGAAGTCGCTGGAAGCGTTCAAGGCGGATCTCGCCAAGGTGCGTACCGGCCGCGCTCACACCGGTATCCTCGACCACGTGCAAGTCGATTACTACGGCAACCCGACCCCGATCAACCAGGTCGCCAACGTGACCCTGATCGATGCTCGCACCATCGGCGTGCAGCCTTGGGAAAAACCGATGCTGGCCAAGGTGGAAAAGGCGATCCGCGACGCCGACCTGGGTCTGAACCCGGCCGCAATGGGCGACGTGATCCGGGTGCCGATGCCAATGCTGACCGAAGAGCGCCGCAAGGAAATGATCAAGCTGGTGCGCAGCGAAGCCGAAGGTGCCCGCGTCGCCATCCGTAACATTCGCCGTGACGCCAACAACGACTTCAAGAACCTGCTCAAGGACAAGGCGATCACCGAAGACGACGATCGCCGTGGCCAGGACGATGTGCAGAAGCTGACCGACAAGGCGATTGCCGAAGTCGACAAGCTGCTGGCGACCAAAGAAGCCGAATTGCTGGCGGTCTAAGGAGCTGGGTTTGTTCGGAAGCTCGACTCAGGCGGTACCCGAAGCGAAGCGGGTGCCGCGTCACGTGGCCATTATCATGGACGGTAATGGCCGCTGGGCGAAAAAGCGTTTTCTGCCGCGCGTCGCCGGTCACAAGCGTGGCCTCGAGGCGGTGCGGGAAACCGTCAAGGCCTGCAACGAACTGGGCGTCGAGTTTCTGACCCTGTTCGCCTTCTCCACCGAGAACTGGCGCCGTCCGGCGGACGAGGTGTCGTTCCTGATGGAGATGTTCCTGCGCGCGCTGGAGAGCGAAGTGGTGCGGCTGGGACGGAACAATATCCGTCTGAAGGTGATCGGTTCGCGCGAGCGCTTCCCGGCCGGTATCGCCGAGCGCATCGCCGCCGCCGAAGCCAGTACGGCGGCCAATACCGGTCTGACGCTGACCATCGCCGCCGATTACGGCGGTCGCTGGGACATCATGCAGGCGGCTAACCAGCTGTTGGCCGAAGGCTGCACCGAACTGGCCGAAGAGGCGCTGAGCAGCCGTCTGTCGATGGCCTACGCGCCGGAGCCGGACCTGTTCATCCGTACCGGCGGCGAGGTGCGCATCAGCAACTTCCTGCTCTGGCAGCTCGCCTACACCGAATTGCACTTCACCGATCTGCTCTGGCCGGACTTCGGGCCGGCGGCGCTCGATCACGCCATCTCTTCCTACCAGTGCCGCGAGCGTCGCTTCGGCCGGACCAGCGAACAGCTGCCGGACGGCGAACGCCGCGGCTGACCCTACATGCTAAAAACCCGCGTCCTGACCGCGCTTGTCCTGCTGCCGCTGATGCTGGCGGCGCTGTTCCGCTTCCCACCGCTGGCCTGGACCGGTTTTGCCGCACTGATCGCTGGCTTGGCGCTCTGGGAATACACCCGAATGGCCGGCATGCAAGCAGCCGCCAAGTGGTCTTATCTCGCGGCCAGCGCTGTGCTGGCCGGCGTGGCCTGGAAGCTGAACTACCGGATGGGGCTGATCGAGCACCTGGCCGTGCTGGCATTCTGGCTGGTCGTCGCGCCGCTGTGGCTGGTGAAGCGCTGGAAGCTGCAAGAGGGGCTGTTGGTGCGCTTGCTCGGCTGGGTGCTGATGTTTCCCGCCTGGTTCGCGCTGCTCGAATGGCGGCCGGTGCCGCAGGCGGCGCTGCAGTTGTTGTCGCTGATGGCGCTGGTCTGGGTGGCGGATATTGCCGCCTACTTTGCCGGCAAGGCGTTCGGCCGGCGCAAGCTGGCGCCGTCGATCAGCCCGGGTAAGAGTTGGGCGGGCGTCTACGGTGCCGTGATCGCGGTGGCGTTGTACAGCGTGCTGGTCAACCATCTGGGCTGGGTGCCGTTTGCGGTAAGCGACTGGCTGCTGTTGCCGGTGGCGGTGGCGCTGACCGCGGTCAGCATCGTCGGCGACCTGCTCGAGTCGTGGTTCAAGCGTAGCGCTGGGATCAAGGACAGTAGCGCGTTGTTGCCGGGGCACGGCGGGGTGTACGATCGTATCGACAGCCTGATCGCCGTGCTGGCCGTCGCCAATGCACTGTCGATGCTAGCCCGCTTCTAGAAAGCATTCATGAAACCGCAAGGAATCACCCTGCTCGGGGCGACCGGCAGCATCGGCGTCAACACGCTCGATGTCGTGGCCCGTCATCCCGACCGTTATCGTGTGGTGGCGTTGACCGGCCACCGCCAGCTCGATCGCTTGTACGAGCAGTGTCTCGCGTTTGCCCCGGCGATTGCCGTGGTGGCCGACGCGGCGGCGGCCGATGCGCTCGGCGCCAGACTGGCCGAAGCGGGCAGCCGAACCGAAGTCTGGCATGGCTCGGAAGCGCTGGAAGCCGTCGCCCGACTGCCGGAGGTCGACATGGTGATGGCGGCCATCGTCGGTGCGGCCGGGCTTCGGCCAACCTTAGCCGCGGCGCAAGCCGGCAAGCGGGTCCTGCTCGCCAACAAGGAAGCGCTGGTCGTTGCCGGCCGCCTGTTCATCGATGCGGTACGTCTCGGCGGCGCCGAGCTCTTGCCGGTGGACAGCGAACACAACGCGATCTTCCAGTCCTTGCCGCGAGACTACGCCGGCGATCTTGACGCCGCAGGCGTGCGCAAGTTGATCCTCACCGCCTCGGGCGGTCCATTCCGCTCGCTGTCGCTCGACGCAATGCGCCATGTCACTGCCGATGAAGCCTGTCACCATCCGAACTGGGTGATGGGGCGCAAGATTTCGGTCGACTCCGCCTCGTTGATGAACAAGGGGCTGGAGGTGATCGAGGCGCATTGGCTGTTCAACGCGCCGGCCGAGCGGATCGAGGTGGTGGTGCACCCGCAAAGCGTGGTCCATTCGATGGTCCAATACCGTGATGGCTCGGTGGTGGCGCAGCTCGGTTCGCCCGATATGCGCACGCCGATCGCCTATGCGATGTCCTGGCCAGAGCGGATCGACGCGGGCGTCGGCTCGCTCGACTTCATGGCCTTGTCCGGGCTGAGCTTCGAAGCGCCCGACCTGCAGCGTTTCCCATGCCTGACGCTGGCGTTCGACGCGCTGGCCGCCGGTGGCGACGCGCCCGCGGTCCTCAACGCGGCCAACGAGGTGGCGGTAGCCGCCTTCCTTGACGGTCGCATTGGTTTTCTCGACATTGCCAGGGTGGTGGCCGATACGCTGGGTGGCGTATCACTCTCGGCCAGCCCCGACCTCGATTCCCTTCTTCAGCGCGACGCTCAGGCGCGCGCCTTTGCCAGGAGCTGCATCGTTACATGATCACGCTGCTTGCCTTCATCGTCGCCATCGGCGTTCTGGTTACTATCCACGAGCTGGGGCATTACACCGTAGCGCGTTGGTGCGGGGTGAAGGTGCTGCGGTTTTCGATCGGTTTCGGTAAGCCCTTGCTGACTTTCCGGCGCGGCGATACCGACTGGACGGTGTGTCCGATCCCGCTCGGCGGCTACGTGCGCATGCTCGACGAGCGCGAGGGCAGCGTCGCCCCGGCCGAACGCCATCTCGCCTTCAATACCCAATCGGTCTGGAAGCGGATCGCCATCGTCATCGCCGGGCCGATTGCCAATCTGTTGCTGGCCGTGTTGCTCTACTGGGGGGTGCTGGTCAGCGGCGTGACGCTGGTCAAGCCCTGGGTCGGCACCGTCGTGCCACAGACGGTGGGTGCTCAGGCCGGCTTCCAGGCCGGCGATCGGCTGCTGTCGGTCAACGGTTCACCGGTCAGCGACTGGCAGGCCGCGAGGATGGCGATCGTCGAACAGTTGGCCGAAGACGGGCAGGCCCGGGTTGGCGTGCAGACCGCGACCGGTGGCCGGGCAGAGCGCTTGCTCGATCTGAGCGCCCGCCCTAAGGAGCTCGACGAGGTGCTGTCCGACGGCAATCTGGGCTTGATGCCGCAGCGCTACCTGTCACAGATCGGGGCGCTGGAAGAGGGCGGGGCGGCCGAGAAGGCCGGCTTGCAAGTCGGCGACCGACTGCTGTCGGCCGATGGCAAGCCCTTGGCCGGTTGGGAATCGTGGGTCACACTGGTCTACAACAGCCCGGGCAAGACGCTGCGGGTCGAAGTGCTGCGGGATGGCATGCCGCGCCTGCTGACCGTGCGTCCGGCCAGCGTCGAACACAATGGTGAAACCATCGGGCGGATTGGCGCCGCGCCGAAGGCCGACGATGCCTGGAACGAGCGGCTCAAGTACCAGCACCGCGAAGGTTTCTTCTCGGCCGGCCGGCAGGCGTTCGCCCGCACCTGGGAAACCGCCTGGCTCAGCCTGAAATTTGTCGGCCGGATGCTGACCGGTGCCGCGTCGGTGAACCATCTGTCCGGGCCGCTGACTATTGCAGACGTCGCGGGCCAGACGGCACGGGTTGGCGTGACCGCTTATCTCGAATTCCTGGCCCTGATCAGCATCAGTATCGGCGTACTTAATCTGTTACCAATACCGGTTCTGGATGGTGGACACTTAATGTATTATGTCGCGGAGCTGATCAGGGGGCGTCCACTGAGCGAACGCGCTCAGCTACTCGGGCAAAAGGTCGGTTTCGCACTATTGGCCATGATTATGGCCGTGGCTTTGCTCAACGATTTCAGCCGCCTGTTTGGGGGTTAAGTACTTACTTATGCGAATCAAATTCCTTGTCGCCGCCGTTGCGGGACTTTCTTTTTCCGCTGCAGCGTGGGCAGTCAATCCTTTTGTGATTAAGGATATCCGGGTCGAAGGTCTGCAGCGTACCGAACCGGGCACCGTATTCAACTACCTGCCGATGAAGGTGGGTGACACCTTTACCGACGCCAAGGCCCAACAGGCGATCAAGGCGTTGTTCGACACCGGCTTCTTCGACGATGTGCGCGTCGAATCGGAAGGCCAGAACGTGATCCTGTCGGTTACCGAACGTCCGGTAATCACCCAGCTGACGATCAACGGCTCGCACGAATTCGATAAGGAGCAGATCAAGAAGTCGCTGCGCAGCAACGGCTTTGCCGAGTCGCGCGTGTTCGACCAGTCGCTGCTCGATCAGGCGGTCCAGGCGCTCAAACGCGAATACTTCAGCCGTGGCAAGTACTCGGTCGAGATCACCCCGAACGTGACCAAGCTGGAGCGTAACCGTGTCGCGGTCACGCTCGATATCACCGAGGGCGTCACCGCCAAGATCAAGGAAATTCGCATCGTCGGCGCCAAGGCGTTCTCGCAGAGCGAGCTGCTTGACCAGTTTGCGCTGACCGAGGGCGGCTGGCTGTCGTGGATCACCAAGGACAACCAGTACTCGAAGCAGAAGCTGCAAGGCGACCTGGAAAAGCTCAAGGCGTTCTATCAGAACCAGGGCTATCTCGAGTTCAATATCGATTCGACCCAGGTGTCGATCAGCCCGGATAAGGAATCGGTCTATCTGACCGTCAACGTCAACGAAGGCAAACTCTATACCGTCGGCGATCTGAAGTTCGGCGGCGACCTGAAGGTGCCGGAGAGCGAACTGCGCCAACTGCTGAAGATCAAGACCGGTGAAGTGTTCAGCCGGGAGAAGATCAACGAATCGGTCACCGCGATCAGTGATCGACTCGGCAACGACGGCTACGCCTTCGCCAACGTCAACGCCGTGCCAGAAATCGACCGCGAACACGACAAGGCCTCGTTCACCTTCTTTATCGACCCGGGCCGCAAGACTTACGTGCGCCGGATCAACATCACCGGCAACTCGAAGACCCGGGACGAAGTGATTCGCCGCGAAATGCGTCAGGTGGAAGGCGCGCCGTACGCCTCCGACAAGGTGAAACGCTCCAAGGAGCGGGCCGAACTGCTCGGTTACTTCGACGAGGTGAACATCGAGACCCCGGCGGTGCCCGACACCCCCGACCAGGTCGACATGAACGTGGCGGTGAAGGAACGTCCGACCGGCAGCATCTCGGCCGGTATCGGCTTCGTGCAGGGCGAGGGCGTCCAGCTTTCGGCCAACGTGTCGCAGACCAATATCTTCGGTTCGGGCAAGGCGGCGACGATCGGCTTCTCGACCGGCAAGGCGAACAAGTTTGCCAATATCTCGTTCACCGATCCGTACTTCACGCCGGACGGCGTTAGCGTCGGCTACGACCTGTACTACAAGGTCTACAACCCGAATGCGATCGACCAGAGCGCGTACAAGACCGCCACCGCCGGCGTGGCGATGCGCTTTGGCGTGCCGATCACCGAGCACGACCGAATCAACTTCAGCTTCGGTGCCGAGAGTACCGACGTGACGACATTCGACAACAGCCCGCAGCGTTACCGCGACTTCGTCAACAAGTTTGGCAACCGCAACACCACGCTGCTCGGCACCGTGGGCTGGTCTCGCGACACCCGCGATAGCGCCTTGTGGCCGACCCGTGGCGGCGTGTTGCGTACCAACCTCGACTCCGGCCTGCCGGGCGGCGACATCCAGTACTACCGTCTGACCGGGCAGGACACCTGGTACTTCCCGCTGTCGAAGGCCTTCACGCTGATGCTGAACGGCGAAGCCGGTTTTGTGAACGGCTACGGCAAGACCCCGGATGTGCCGTTCTTCCAGAACTTCTACATCGGCGGTATCGGCTCGGTGCGCGGCTTCGACAACGGCAGTATCGGCCCGAAAGACACCAACGGCGACTTCCTCGGCGGTACCCGCAAGCTGGTTGCCAACGCCGAACTGCTGTTCCCGTTCCCTGGCATGAAGGATAACAAGTCGGTACGGACCAGTTTCTTCGCCGATGCCGGTACGCTGTGGGACAACAAGACCCCAGGCAGTTCGGCCAGCTCAGAAATCCGCTACTCGGCCGGTGCCGCGGTGACCTGGTTGTCGCCGGTAGGCCCGATGAAATTCAGCTACGCTGTGCCGTTGAAGAAGAAGGACGGCGACAAACTGCAGCGCTTCCAGTTCCAGCTGGGTACGGTGTTCTGATCTAGGAGAATGTCATGAGATTTGCCTTTGCCGGTGCTGGCCTGCTGATGGTGGCGCTGACGGCCATGCCGTTGGCTGCCGCCGCCGCAGATTTCAAACTGGGTTACGTCAATACCGAGCGCATCTTCCGTGAGGCCGCGCCGGCCGTGTCGATCCAGCGCAAGCTGGAGAAGGAATTCGCCACCCGCCGCGACGAGCTGAAGAAGATGGAGACGCGCGCCAAGGAGCTGGAGTCGCAGCTGTCGCGAAGCAACTTGCCGTCCGACGATCGGAAGAAGTACGACCGCGAATACGCTAGCCTCGACCGCGACTACCGCGCTCGTGCGCGCGAGTTGGCCGAAGACTACAATCAGCGGCGTAACGAGGAGTTCGCGTCGATTCAGGAGCGTGCCAATCGGATCGTCAAGCAGATCGCCGAGAAGGATCAGTACGATCTGATCCTGCAGGATTCAGTCTACGTGAACCCGAAGTACGACCTGACCAGCCGCATCTTGAAGGAACTCGACAAGTAACCGTTTCACCGGAATACGGGAGAAGCCGACCCCGGGTCGGCTTTATTTTTGATGGCTTATACCCTGTCTGAGATCGTCGCCCGCTTGGGCGGCGAATACCGCGGCGCCGATGTGGCGGTCGACCGGCTGGCGCCGCTCGATAGCGCCGCCGAGCGCGAGCTGAGCTTCGTATCCAACGCCAAGTACCGCAAGCAGGTCGAGGATACCGGTGCGGCGGCGCTGATCGTGGCGCCGGCGCTGGTCGAACTGGCCGGCGAGCGGCCGTTGATCGTCACCGACGACCCGTATCTGTACTTCGCCCGCGTCGCGACGCTGTTCCACCCTGCGCCGCAGGCGGTGGCCGGCATCCATCCGAGCGCGGTGGTCGGCGAGGGCAGTACGATCGGCGAAGGCAGCGAGCTGCGCGAACACGTCAGCGTCGGCCGAAATGTAGTGATCGGCGCACGTTGCCGGCTGATGCCGGGCGTGGTGATCGGCGACCACTGCGTGCTCGGCGATGACGTGACGCTGTACCCGAACGTGACGCTCTACCACGGCTGCGTGCTCGGCTCGCGTGTCACCGTCCATTCCGGCGCGGTGATCGGTGCCGACGGCTTCGGCCTCGCCTGGGCGAAGGACCACTGGTTCAAGATCCCGCAGACCGGCCGGGTGCTGATCGCCGACGACGTCGAGGTCGGAGCCAATACCACCGTCGACCGTGGTGCGCTGGCCGACACCGTGATCGGTAACGGCGCCAAGATCGATAACCTGGTGCAGGTGGCGCACAACGTGCAGGTCGGCGCGCATACCGCGATCGCCGGCTGCGTCGGCATCGCCGGCAGCACCAAGATCGGTGCCTACTGCACAGTCGGCGGCGCGGCGATGTTCGTCGGCCATGTCGAGGTCGCCGACAAAACCTTCATCGGCGGCGGTACCTTGGTGTCCAAATCAATCAAGACGCCGGGGCATTACGCCTCGTCATTCCCGCTGTCCACTCACAAGGAGTGGGTAAGCAACGCGGTGCATCTGCGCCACCTGAACGATATGGCCAAACGGCTCAAGAGTCTTGAGCGCGAGCTGGCCGACCTGAAAAATAAAGAGGAAGACAATCATGACTGAAGCGGTAAACATCGACGTACGCGAGATCATGAGCTACGTGCCGCACCGCTACCCGTTCCTGCTGGTCGACCGGGTGGTCGAGTTCGAAGCCGACAAGCGCCTGAAGGCGATCAAGAACGTCACCATCAACGAGCCGTTCTTCATGGGCCACTTCGAGAGCTACCCGGTGATGCCGGGCGTGCTGATCATCGAAGCACTGGCGCAAGCCTCGGGCATCCTGTCGATCAAGAGCCTGGGCGGTCGTGCCGAGAACGAGATCTACTTCTTTGTCGGCATCGACAATGCCCGCTTCAAGCGCCAAGTGGTGCCGGGCGACCAGCTGGTACTGGAAGTGGCGCTGCTGCAACAGAAGCGCGGCATCGCCAAGTACTCGGCCAAGGCTCTGGTCGACGGCCAGGTGGCTTGCGAAGCCGAGATCATGTGCGCCAAACGGGAGGTGTAACAATGGCGATTCATTCGACGGCGGTAGTCGATCCGCGTGCGGAGTTGGCGGACGACGTCGAGGTCGGTGCGTATTCGATCATCGGCCCGAACGTGAAGATCGACTCCGGCACCTGGATCGGCCCGCACGTGGTGGTCGAAGGCCACACCACCATCGGCAAGGACAACCGGATTTTCCAGTTCTGTTCGATGGGCGCCATGCCGCAGGACAAGAAGTACGCCGGTGAACCGACCCGTTTGGAAATCGGCGACCGTAACACCATCCGCGAATTCTGCACCTTCAACCTGGGGACTGCCCAGGACGCCGGGGTGACCAGCGTCGGCGACGACAACTGGATCATGGCCTACGTGCACCTGGCGCACGACTGCCGGGTCGGCAATAACACCATCTTCGCCAACAACGCGTCGCTGGCGGGCCATGTGACCATCGAAGACTGGGTGATCCTCGGCGGCTTCTCGACCGTCCACCAGTTCTGCGTGGTCGGCAAACACGCGATGTTGGCGTTCACCGCCGCGGTGGCGCAGGACGTGCCGCCGTACGTGATGGCGGCGGGTAACCGCGCGGTACCGGCCGGCATCAATAGCGAAGGTCTGAAGCGTCGTGGCTTCACGCCGGAGGCGATCCGCAATATCAAGAACGCCTACAAGACGCTGTACCGTCAGGGGCTGAGCTACGATGAGGCGAAGGCCGCGATCGTCGCGCAGGCGGCCGACCATCCGGAGTTGGAGCTGTTCGTGCAATTCTTCGATAAATCGCAACGGGGTGTGATCCGCTAAATCATGGCCGACACCCTGTTTCGCAAGCCGGGGGCGCTCAAGGTCGCCATGGTCGCCGGCGAAGCGTCCGGCGACATGCTGGGCGCCCACCTGATCCGCGCGATCCGTGCGCGCCACCCGAACGTCGAGTTCGCCGGCATCGGCGGGCCGCGCATGGAAGCGCAGGGCTTCACCAGCCAGACACCGCAGGAAAAACTGGCGGTGCGCGGCTACTGGGAGGTGATCCGCAACCTGTCCGAGCTGCTCGGCATCCGCCGCCGGCTGAAATCGTCGCTGTTGGCCGAAAAGCCGGATGTGTTCATCGGCGTCGACGCGCCGGACTTCAATCTGGCGTTGGAAGGCGCGCTCAAGCGTGCCGGCATCCCGACCGTGCACTACGTCAGTCCGTCGGTCTGGGCGTGGCGCGCCGAGCGGGTATACAAGATCGGCAAGATGGTGAACCGGGTGCTGTGCCTGTTCCCGATGGAGCCGCCGCTGTACCAGGCGGCCGGCGTGCCGGTCAGCTTCGTCGGCCACCCGCTGGCGAGCGAAATCCCGCTGGTGCCTGACAAGCGGACGATGCGCGAGCAACTCGGTCTGCCAAGAGAGGCGCCGGTGTTTGCGCTGCTGCCGGGCAGCCGGGTCAGCGAACTCGACTTCATGGCACCGGTGTATATCGAAACGGCACGTCTGCTGCTGCAGAAGTATCCGGACGCGCAGTTCCTGGTGCCCTTGGCGACCCGTGTCACTCGCGATCGCTTCGACGCGCTGCTGACCCAGCACGACGGCTGGGAGCTGCCGATTCGAAAGATGATCGGCCACGCGCAGATGGCGATGATCGCCAGCGACGTGGTGCTGGTCACCAGCGGTACCGCGACGCTCGAGGTGGCGCTGACCAAGCGGCCGATGGTGATCAGCTACAAGATCTCGGCGATGACCTATCGGATGGTGAAGCGCAAGCTCAAGGTGCCGTACGTGGGGCTACCCAACATTCTGCTCGGCGAGAAGCTGGTGCCGGAACTGCTGCAGCACGATGCGACGCCGGAAAAGCTCGCGGCCGAACTGGAGCGCATTTACCAGGACCGCGACTATCAGGACAGGCTCACCGAGCGTTTCACCCAGTTGCATCTCGAGTTGAAGCAGGACACCGCCGCCTTGGCCGCCCAAGCGGTGCTGGAGGAGGCGGGATGCTGATCGCCGGTGTCGACGAGGCCGGGCGCGGGCCGCTGGCCGGCGCGGTATTCGCCGCGGCGGTGATTCTCGATCCGGCCCGGCCGATCGTCGGTCTGGCCGACTCGAAGAAGCTGTCCGAGGCCAAGCGCGACGAACTGGCGCCGCTGATCCGCGAGCGGGCGCTCGCCTGGTGCATCGCCAGTGCCTCGGTCGAGGAGATCGACCGGCTCAACATCCTGCACGCGACGATGCTGGCGATGAGCCGCGCGGTGGAGGGGCTCGCGGTGACACCGCACGAGGTGCTGATCGACGGCAATCGTGTGCCCAAACAGATCACCGTGCCGGCGCGTGCGATTGTCAAAGGCGATGCGCTCGAGCCGGCGATCTCGGCCGCGTCTATCCTGGCCAAGACCGCGCGCGACGCGGAGCTGGTCGCGCTCGACGCCCGTTTTCCGCAGTACGGCTTCGCCCGCCACAAGGGCTACCCGACCGCCGAGCACTTGGCGGCGATCGCCGCGCACGGCGTGCTGTCCGAGCATCGCAAGACCTTCGGTCCGGTCAAGCAGTGGCTGCTCGCCAATCAGGGCGAGCTGTTCTAGTCTTTAGCCTTTGCGGAGCGAGCCGGTGCCGGCTGCATTGAACCCTAATAAGGTTGGCCGAAACGGCGCATAGCGCTTCGGCCAACCTTTTCTACGCCTTATGACTTCCAAACGCTGCTTCCCGCCGGTGGTGAACGACGCTACCCGCTTGCTGATCCCCTGCACCCTGCCGAACGACACTTCGCTTGCTGTCGCGGCTTACCCGCGCAAGAGTTAGAAGCGCATCTCGCCCTTTACGAGACGGGGACCACTCGTGACGACTAAACGTAGTTTTGCCCCCGTCGTTGATGCGAACACGCGGGTATTGATCTTGGGCAGCCTGCCCGGAGAAGTGTCATTGGCGCACGGCCAGTATTACGCGAATCGGCAAAACCGCTTCTGGGCCTTGGTTGGACAAGTCATTGGAGAAGACCTGCCCGGCATGGATTACCCGGCTCGGCTGCAAACACTGCTGCGCCACCGGATCGGCTTATGGGATGTAGTGGCCGAAGCACGCCGCGATGGCAGCCTCGACAGCAATATCCGCGACCATAGCGGGAACGACCTGATCGGCCTTGCTCAGAGTTTGCCGAATCTCGGCGCCATCGCCTTTAACGGTGGCACGGCGGCCAGGATTGGACTGAAGCAGCTCGGCCAATATGCCGAGCACTACCAGATCATCAAACTGCCTTCCTCCAGTCCTGCCTATACGTTATCCGCAGCGGAAAAACTTCTCGCATGGCAGGCCTTGCAAGGCCTACTCGACTCGGACGACCCTTCCACCATTGAGAGCCGCTAACACCTCTGCCTGCGTTTTGTTCTGTCTGCGGCACTACGCCTAGCCGGGGCCGCTTCGCTGGGTTTTTGTAGCGACTCTTGGTTTGGCTCTCTGCCTTCATGCCGTCATACGATTGACGCGTTTCGTCTGGACGCTGGGTCTGAGAGTCAGGCCGACGTCAACGTCCATCTAGTACCTCCATGGTCAGTATTTGCTCGCGCAGCCAGCGTTGGGCAGGGTCGGCATGATTGCGTGGGTGCCAGCCCATCGAAATTGAAAATCCTTCAATCGCGCAAGGAGCTGCTAAAACGGCTAGCCGGCCGCTCCAGCTGAGCGCCAACCGCGCCGGTACGGTCGCAATCAGGTCGGACCTGGCAATCAGCTCGGGAGTCAGCAAGAAACTAGGCACAGACAGCGCAACGCGTCGTTGGCGCCCCAGCGCGGCGAGGGTGTCGTCGACCACGCCGACGAACCCGCCGCCTGTAGGGGAGACCATCAGATGGTCGAGCGCACAGAAGCGGTCGAGATCGAGCGGTTGCCGTGCCGCCGGATGGTCGGGCCGCAGCACGCACAGATAGGTTTCGTCGTAGAGCGAACGCGTCTTGAGCTGTGCGGGCAAGGCGCGCGGCGTCAGCAATGCCAGATCCATTTCCCCCGCACTCATCTGCTCGGCCAGGGTCGCAAAGTTCGGCTGCAACAGCGCCAGCCGACAGCGCGGAGCCGCTGCATGCAGTCGGGAGAACAGCTCCGGTGCGATGACGCGGTGGATCGCGTCGGTAGCGACGAGGCGGAAGGTGAGTTCGGCTGTGGTCGGGTCGAACGGTTGCTGCTCGGCGACTAGCGCCATCAACTGCGCCAGGTGCTCGCGTAGTGGCGTTTGCAGCGCCAGAGCGCGGCTGGTTGGGGTCATGCCGCGCGCGCCGGGCAATAGCAGCGGGTCGCCAAACACGGTGTGCAGCTGCTTGAGCTGGCTGGAAAGCGCCGGTTGCGACAGGTTCAACCTGGCCGAGGCGCGCGTCACATTGCACTCCGCCAGGAGCACGTCGAGCGATTTCAGCAGGTTAAGGTCGAGGCGACTCAGGTTCATTGCTATTCATCATACAAATACCTTGAATAAGGATAATCCATTACGTGGATGGTCGGCAGGGTCGTAAGCTGATGGTGTAACGCCAGCAGGAGAACGTCATGCAAAATCTCGCCCATCAACGCATCCTCATCATCGGCGGCAGCAACGGCATGGGGCTTGCCTCTGCGCAGCGCCTCGCCAAGGCCGGCGCCGAAGTGCTGATCGCCGGCCGCTCGCAGAGCCGGCTGGGCACGGCTTTGGCCCAGATCGATGGCCGTGCTGCAGCCTATGTGGTCGACTTTACCGACGCGGCATCGCTGGCCGAGCTTTTCTCGCGAATCGGCCGGATCGACCACCTCGTGCTGGCCGCGTCGAGTCAGGCCGCCTGGGGACCGATCACCCAGGTGAGCGCCGACGCGTTACGTACCGCGCTCGACCAGAAGCTGGTCGGCTATTGGCAGGCCATTCAGGCTGCGCTGCCGCATCTTCGCGCCGATGGCTCGATCACTATGCTGTCCGGTGCCGCTTCACGCACGGCAATGCCTGGCACCGCCGCGCTGGCGGCCGTCAACGGGGGGATCACCCAGATGGCGCAGACGCTGGCGCTCGAACTCGCGCCGCTGCGCGTCAACGTGATTTCGCCGGGCCTGGTCGATACCCCGGCCTACGACGGCATGCCCGCCGAGGCCAAGGCGGCACGGTTCGCCGGTGCCGCCGCGCGGCTGCCGACAGGCCGTACTGGCGAGGCCGACGATATCGCCCAAGCGGTCGAGTTCTTGACGACCAACAGCTGGACCACCGGGGCATTGCTCGACATCGACGGCGGTGCGCGTCTTCCCAAGAACTGAGCCACATCACAGGGAGCATCCGATGAAAATCCTGATTGTCTACGCACACCCTGAGCCGAAGAGCTTCAATGGCGCGCTCTTCAACACCGCCGTGGAAACGCTCACCGCCGCCGGCCATGAGGTGCAGGTAAGCGACCTGTACCGCACAGGATTCAACCCCGTTTCCTGTCGACACAACTTCGCTACGGTGCATGACCCGGCTTTCCTCAAGCTACAGCTTGAAGAAACCCATGCGACCGAACACGGTGGCTTTGCCTCGGATATCGAAGCGGAAATCGCCAAACTCGAATGGTGCGACCTGATGATCTGGCAGTTCCCACTATGGTGGTTCGGCCTGCCGGCCATGCTCAAAGGCTGGGTGGATCGCGTGTTTGCGATGGGTCGCACCTATGGTTTGGGCCACATCTACGAAACCGGCCTATTTCTTGGCAAGCGCGCTCTGCTGTCGTTCACGACCGGCGGACCGGAGGAGGCGTACCTCCCGGATGGTTTCAATGGTGACCTCAAGGCCATCGTCCGGCCCATCGAGCGCGGCATGCTGCAGTTTCTCGGTTTCGATGTGCTGGCACCTGCGATTCACTTTGGGCCGGTGCGGCAAGATGAGGCTGTGCGAGGCGAATGGCTCGAGCGCTGGGCCGATCGCCTGCAGGGAATTGAGCAGGAAACCCCGATCACGGTTGGCCGTTACTAGGTGGCAAAACCTTGTGAGCTCACACAAAGCCTGCTCTGTCGTAACCCGGCCAGCCTTCCCGCGAGTCGCATCCTAGGGTGCTCTGGGCCCTATAGTGAGACCGGCCGGGTATTTCACAACCGCCCTATACCTGCTAGCTGGGTAGGGCGGTTTTGATGAAGCGTAGCCTGTGGTTGAGTCCTGGCCAGGCCGTCACGCAGGGGCGGCGACGACTGGTCGGACATCGTCTTGCTGCCGTCGTCGAGCCCCGCACTCGAGGCCAAGCTGGCCGAATGGCGGACCTTGGCGCATTATCTGCCCACGTCGGTACCGGTCGCCGCTCTGCTAGACTGCAACCTTCGCCAAGGAGAACCCTTCTGATGCAAGTGATCGGTTTCGCCGGCTACTCGGGCAGCGGCAAGACCACGCTGGTCGAGAAGTTGATTCCGCGCTTTGTCGCGGCCGGCCTCGATGTGGCGGTGATCAAGCACACTCATCACGACGTCGACTGGGACGTGCCGGGCAAGGATAGTTACCGGCATCGTCAGGCCGGCGCCCGTCAGGTGATGCTCGCCGCCGGCCAGCGTCGCCTGCTGGTCGAAACGCTGCCGGGAAGCAACGAGTTGCCTCTGTCTGAGCATGTGGCGAGACTGGCACCATGCGACCTGGTGTTGGCCGAAGGCTTCAAGCACGCGCCGGTGCCGAAAGTGGAAGTGATCAACCACGCGCTCGGTGCGCCGCGGCTGTTTCCGGACGATCCGCGGGTGATCGCGGTGGTCGCCGATGCACCGCTCGACACCGCGCTGCCGTATTTCCAGCGCGACGACGTCGCCGCGCTGTTCGAATTTTTACTCAATTATCTGAATCACCATGTCGAACAATCCCTTCCTCACCGTTGACCAGGCGCGTGCCTGGCTGCTCGAACGGGCCCGTCCGCTGGACGGCACCGAAACCCTTGAACTACTGGCCGCCGTCGGCCGGGTGCTGGCCGAACCGGTGGTGGCGACGCTGAACGTGCCGCCGCACGACAACAGCGCGATGGACGGCTACGCGCTGGCGCTGGCCGACTTCGGCCAACCCTTGGCGGTGAGCCAGCGCATCCCGGCCGGCAGCGTGCCGGCGCCGCTGCAGGCCGGCACCGCCGCGCGCATCTTCACCGGTGCGCCGATCCCGCCGGGGGCGGATATGGTGGTGATGCAGGAGCTGGCCGAAGTTCAGGACGACGGTCGGGTGCTGCTGAAGGGCGAGCCGGAGGCAGGGCAGAACATCCGTCGTGCCGGCGAGGACATCGCCGCCGGCCAGGTGGTGCTGCAGGCCGGCCAGCGGCTCGGTCCGGCCGACCTGGGCCTCGCCGCTTCGCTCGGCGTCGCCACGCTGACGGTGCGCCAGTCGCTGACAGTGGCGGTATTCTTCACCGGCGATGAGCTGACCGAGCCGGGCCAGCCGCTCGCCGCCGGCAAGATCTACAACTCCAACCGCTACTGGCTGGTCGCGTCGCTGGCGGCGCTCGGCTGCCGGGTGATCGACCTCGGCATCGTGCCGGACGACTTCGACGCGACCCGCGCGGCGCTCGCCAAGGCGGCGACCGAGGCCGACGTGATCATCACCTGCGGCGGCGTGTCGGTCGGCGAGGAAGACCACGTCAAGGGCGCGGTCGAGACCGAGGGCGAGCTGACGTTGTGGAAGATTGCAATGAAGCCGGGCAAGCCGCTCGCCTACGGCCGAATCGGCGCCGCCGACTTCATCGGCCTGCCGGGCAACCCGGTGTCGGGCTATGTGACCTTCGAGGTGCTGGTGAAGGCGTTCCTGGCGATCCGTCAGGGCGGAGCCGCCGCCGAGGCAGTCGCAACCGAGCGCCTGCCCGCCGCGTTTAGCTGGGACAAGCCCGACGCCCGTCGCGAGGAGTTCGTGCGGGTACGCCGCGAGCTGGTCGACGGTCGCCTGCAACTGGTCAGCTACCCGAACCAGGGCTCCGGCGTGCTGACCTCGTGCGCCTGGGCCGAGGGGCTGGTGCGTCTCGCCCCGGGGCAGCGGGTAAGTCCCGGTGAGCTGCTCGACTTCCTGCCGCTGACGCGCCGCTGAGATGCCGACGGTACGCTTTGCCCGTTCGGCCGACCTCGCCATCCTGGCCGAGCTCGATGCCGAGACCGGCGACAACCTGACCGATCTGGCGCGCTTTCACGAGGTGCCGATGCCGTGGCGCTGCGGCCAGGGCACCTGCGGCACCTGTCTGGTGCGGCTGGAACACGCCGGTCAGCCGCGGCCGTTCGCGATGCGTGGCATCGAGCGCAATGTGCTGAAGCGAATTCACGGCGTCGACGCGGTGGATGTGCTCGATGCGCCGCCGACCGCACGCTTGGCCTGCCATGTCGAGGTCGGCGAGCTCCCGCTGACGGTCTGGCTGGACTGACTGCGAGAGGGATTGGAGTCGCTGCTTAGTCGAACCGCCAGTTTCTGCGGCGCTGTCTCGGTCTTCGGCAGCGCCTAGCGTCCTTGGCTACGATCTCGCCTTGGCCCTGCGCCAGCTTTTCGGTCGCACGGTCGCCTTATGGGCGGGGCTCGATCAGCCATGCGGCCGCGAGCGGGACAAAAAGCCATTTCAAGACAGGCGGGCAGGCCGCCGCGTGCCGTCGAAGCGGCTAACCGTATCCCCGCATTGCTGCTTGTCGTAAAGCTTTATAGAATAAGGCTTTCCGCATCATCTTACCGATGGTGCCCATCAGATCAAGCAACAGGGAATCACAGAAAATGCCGAGTTTCGATATCGTGTCCGAGGTGAATCAGGTTGAAGTGCGCAACGCGGTCGACCAGGCCAATAAGGAAGTCGCCACCCGTTACGATTTCAAAGGCTCGGACGCCCGCATCGAAGTGACCGAAAAGGTGCTGACGCTGTTCGCCGATGCCGAGTTCCAGCTCGACCAGGTCAAGGAGATCCTGCTGGGCAAGCTCTCGAAGCGCAGCGTCGACATCCGTTGCCTGGAATACGGCAAGCTCGAGAAGGTCAGCGGCAACAAGGTGAAGCAGGCGATCACCGTGCGGGTCGGCATCGAGACCGAGATGGCGAAGAAGCTGGTCAAGCTGATCAAGGACTCCAAGCTGAAGGTGCAGGCGAGCATTCAGGGCGACGCGGTACGCGTGTCGGGCGCCAAGCGCGACTTGCTGCAGGACTGTATCGCGCTGATGCGCAAGGAGATCACCGACTTCCCGCTGCAGTACAACAACTTCCGCGACTGAGCGCGCTGGAGACAGCCAACAAAGCGGGCCGCTTATGGCCCGCTTTTTTCATGCGTGCGCCGCGGACGTTGGCCGAGCAGCCGGCACGAGGACGGGGCGCCGTGGCGCCCCGTCCTCGTGCCGGCTGCTCGTTTACAACTTGATCAGCGTGCTCTTCAGCTCGGTGTATTTTTCCAGCGCATGCAGCGACTTGTCGCGGCCGTTGCCAGACTGCTTGAAGCCACCGAACGGGAAGTTCATGTCGCCGCCCTCGTCGTAGCAATTCACCCACACCGTGCCGGCGCGCAGCCGACGGGCCACCTGGTGGGCGGTGGTGACATTGCTGGTCCACACCGCGGCGGCCAAACCGTACTCGGTGTCGTTGGCGATGCGGATCGCTTCTTCCACGTCGCTGAAGGTGATCACCGACAGCACCGGGCCGAAGATTTCCTCGCGGGCGATGGTGGCGTCGGCGCCCACCTCGAAGGCGGTCGGCTCGATGAACAGCCCCTTGCCGCTGACCTGGGTAGCCGAGCCGCCGCACAGCAGCTTGCCGCCCTCGGTCTGGCCCTTGTCGATATAGGACAGCACCTTGTCGTACTGGAGCTGGTCGACGATCGCGCCCATGCTGGTGGCCGGATCGAGCGGGTCGGCCGGATGGTAGCCCTTGGCGGCTTTCTTCAGCTCGTCGAGGAAGCGTTCCTTGATGTCCTTATGCACCAGCACGCGTGAGCCGGCGGTGCACATCTCGCCCATATTGTAGAAGATGGCGCCGGCGGCGGTGCGCGCGGCCTTGGCGATGTCGGCGCAGTCCGACAGGATGATGTTCGGCGACTTGCCGCCCAGCTCCAGCCACACCCGCTTCAGGTTCGATTGCGCGGCGTAGCCGGCGATCAGCTTGCCCACGCCGGTCGAGCCGGTAAAGGCGACGCAGTCGATGTCGTTATGCTGCGCCAACAGCTTGCCCACTTCACCGGCACCCGGCAGCACCTGGAAGATCCCGTCCGGGATGCCTGCCTGCTTGGCCAGCGCGGCGAGGCGGATCGCGGTCAGCGGCGACTTCTCCGACGGCTTCAGGATCAGGGCGTTGCCGGCGGCCAATGCCGGGCCGAACTTCCAGCTCGCCATCAGGATAGGGAAGTTCCACGGCACCACCGCGGCCACCACGCCGATCGCCTCGCGGGTCACCAGCCCGACCAGCTTCGGGTCGACTGGCGCGACTTCGCCGCCGATCTTGTCGATCGCCTCGGCAAACCATTCCACGCAGTAGGCTGCTCCCGGCACGTCGACGCTGGTGGTGTCGCCGATCGGTTTGCCGACGTCGAGCGTCTCCAACAGCGCCAGCTCGTCGCCGTGTTCGCGGATTAGCGCGGCAAAACGCTTCAGGATGAGGCCGCGTTCGCGAGGTGCCAGCTCCGACCATTGGCCGGATTCGAAGGCGCGGCGGGCGGCCTTCACCGCCGTTTCCACTTCGGCCTCGCCACACAGCGCGATCCGAGCCAGTGTTTCGCCGTTGGCCGGATTGATGCAGTCGAAGGTGCGTCCATCCCCGGCCGTAACGTACTCGCCGTCAATGAAGGCGCGGCCTTCGATGGTGAGTTGGCCGGCAAGCTGTTTCCACTCGGCATGACTGCGTGCCATGGGTTTCTCCTTTGTGTAGTGGGTTCGGCCAACCTGCGTGGGGTGGCCGTGCTTAGAACGTGGGTGGCGAGCTGGCGCTGACGATCTCGCAGACGCTGTCGCCGACATTGCGGAATCGATGCGGCAATTTGCTGTCGAAGTAGTACGAGTCGCCTGGGCCGAGCACGCGGGTTTCGTTATTGACGGTGACCTCGATCTGACCGGCGATCACCACGCCGCCTTCCTGACCTTCGTGCAGCAGCATGTCCGGGCCGGTGTCGGCGCCCGGTTCGTAGAGCTCGCGCAGGATGGCGATATCACGATGCTCGTGCGCAGTGCCCACCAGCAACAGCTGAATCTGCTCGTTGCCTAGATTGGGCAGCTCGCTCGCCTCGTAGAAGGCGCGTTGCGGCTGCGGCTCGACGTCGAACGTGAAGAACTCGGCCAGCGTCATCGGCAGGCCTTCTATCACTTTCTTCAGCGAGCTGATCGACGGGCTCACCCGGTTCTGTTCGATGAGCGAGATGGTCCCGTTAGTCACGCCAGCCCGTTTGGCCAGCTCGCGCTGGGACAAGCCGAAGCGGTCCCGCACCATCCTGAGTCGTGCGCCGACATCCATTGTTGCCATATCCGTTCGGTTGTTAAGAATATTAAACCACAAGTGATGAGGATTTTGACCACCTTTTACCGTGCGTGTTGCGGTGCAAAATGAAAATTTCTTTGCTTCACGGGGATTTTATAGTCAAAATCAGATGAAGGTCACAAGCGAAATGTGAATTTTATTAAACGACAGTCGCTTGATGTACCACTACATACGCAGAGGAGACCGCTATGTTAATCGGCGTACCGAAGGAGATCAAAAATCATGAATACCGGGTCGGGTTGACCCCTTCCGGTGTTCGTGAATTGGTCGCACGTGGCCATAAGGTACTGGTGCAGACCCAGGCAGGGTTAGCCATCGGTTTTGCCGACGAACATTATCTGCAAGCGGGCGCCACGATCGCCTCGACCGCCGAAGACGTGTTCGAGCACGCCGAGATGATCATCAAGGTCAAGGAGCCGCAGCCGGTCGAATGCCGGATGCTGCATCTGGGCCAACTCCTCTTTACTTATCTGCATCTCGCTCCCGATCCGGAGCAGGCCAAGCTATTGATCGAATCCGGCGCGATCGCGATCGGCTACGAGACCGTCACCGACGAGAAGGGCGGCCTGCCACTGTTGGCACCGATGTCAGAAGTGGCGGGGCGGATGGCGATTCAGGCCGGTGCGCATGCGCTGGAAAACGCGCAGGGCGGTCGCGGCATGCTGCTCGGCGGCGTGCCGGGGGTGCTGCCGGCGCGCGTGGCGGTGATTGGTGCCGGCGTGGTCGGCGTCAACGCGGCGCGGATGGCGCTGGGCCTCGGCGCCGACGTCACGATTCTCGACAAGTCGCTGCCACGCCTGAGAGAGATCGACCTGCTGTTCGACGGGCGGATCAAGACGCAGGTGTCGAGCGCCGCCAATATCGACGACGTCCTCCGCGTGGCCGACCTGGTAGTCGGTGCGGTGCTGATCCCTGGCGCAGCGGCGCCGAAGCTGGTCACCCGTGCGATGCTCAAGACGATGAAGGCCGGCGCGGTGCTGGTCGACGTGGCGATCGACCAGGGCGGTTGCTTCGAAACCAGCCGGCCGACCACCCACCAGAACCCGACCTACGTGGTCGATGGCATCGTCCACTACTGCGTGGCGAATATGCCCGGCGGCGTGGCGCGCACCTCGACGCTGGCGCTGGCCAACGCCACCTTGCCATACACGCTGGAGCTGGCCGACAAGGGCTGGCAAAAGGCGCTGCTCGACAACGCCCACCTGCGCAACGGTCTGAATATCTGTCGCGGCAAGGTGACCTATCCGGCGGTCGCCCAGGCGCTCGGCTATCCCTTTGTTGACCCGATCGAAGCGATCAAGGCTTCGTCTTAACCCGTACACGAGAGACATCATGCAGCGCCCCATCATCGGCATTCCCTGTGACATCAAACCGGTTGGCAAACTGCCGTTCCATGCGGTCGGCGAGAAGTACATCAAGGCGGCAGTCGGCGGCGCCGGCGGCGTAGCGCTGCTGATTCCGGCGCTGGGCGACGAGTCGCCGATCGACGACATCCTCGATATCGTCGACGGCATCCTGCTGCCGGGCTCGCTCTCCAATGTCGAACCGCATCACTACCAGGGTCTGGCCAGCCGGCCCGGCACTCTGCACGACCCGGCGCGCGACGCCACCACGCTGCCCTTGATCGTACGCCTGGTCGAAGCCGGCGTGCCGCTATTGGGCATCTGCCGCGGCTTCCAGGAGATCAATGTGGCGTTCGGAGGCGAGCTGTTCCAGCACGTGCAGGAGGAGGACGGCAAGCGCGACCACCGTGAGCCGGAAGTCGACGACGTCGACGCGATGTACGCGCCGGCACACCCGGTGAAGTTGGCCGAAGGCGGCCTGCTGAAGAGCTGGCTCGGCCAGGACGAGGTAACGGTCAACTCACTGCACCAGCAGGGCATCAAGCGATTGGCCGAAGCCCTCGAGGCCGAAGCGGTGGCCGACGACGGCCTGGTCGAGGCCTACCGGGTGCGCGAGGCCCAGAATTTTGCCTTCGCGGTGCAATGGCACCCGGAGTGGAAGTATCAGAGCAACCCCGTATCACAGGCAATTTTCAGCGCGTTCGGTGACGCTTGCCGAGCACGCCGTGCCCGTCGCAGCCGTTAAGTCGGCCGCGGTGACGCACACGTCAGAGCCGGACGGTTACCGGCCGGAAATAGAGGAAAACTTGGTATGAACAACGAAATCTTTGAATGGCTGCGTGAGCATCGCATCACCGAGGTGGAGTGCATCCTGCCTGATATGACGGGGGTGGCTCGCGGCAAGATCATTCCCAAGGACAAGTTCGAGTCCGAACCGGAAATGCGTCTTCCGGAAGCGGTGCTGATCCAGACGGTGACCGGGGACTACCCGGACGACAGCATGCTCGACCTGACCGACCCGGACATGGTGCTGGTGCCCGACCCGAATTCGCTGCGCTTCGTGCCGTGGGCGGCCGACCCGACCGCGCAGTTGATCTTCGACTGCTTCCGTGCCGACGGCACCGCCGTCGAGACCGCACCGCGCAACGTGCTGCGCCGCGTGCTGGCGTTGTACGAAGAGCGCGGCTGGGAGCCGGTGATCGCACCGGAGATGGAATTCTACCTGTTGTCGCCGAACCCGGATCCGGACATCCCGCTGGCCCCGCCGATCGGCCGTACCGGCCGTGCCGAGTTCGGCCGACGTTCCTACGCGATCGACGCGGTGAACGAGTTCGACCCGCTGTTCGAGGACATCTACGACTACTGTCACGCCCAGAACCTGGAAGTCGACACGCTGATTCACGAAATCGGCACCGCGCAGATGGAGATCAACTTCCTGCACGGCAACCCGATGGATCTGGCCGACCAGGTGTTCCTGTTCAAGCGCACCGTGCGCGAGGCCGCGTTCCGCCACAATATGTACGCCACCTTCATGGCCAAGCCGATGGAAGGCGAGCCGGGCAGTGCGATGCACATGCACCAGAGCGTGATCGATCGCAAGACCGGCCAGAACATCTTCAGCAATGAAGACGGCACCCCATCCGAGCACTTCTTCCACTACATCGGCGGTCTGCAGAAATACCTGCCGAGCGCGATGCCGTTCTTCGCCCCGTATGTGAACTCGTACCGCCGGCTGACCCGTTACACCGCGGCGCCGACCAATGTCGAGTGGGGCTATGACAATCGCACCGTCGGGTTGCGTGTGCCGCACTCGTCGCCGGCCGGCCGTCGCGTGGAAAACCGCGTGCCGGGCGTGGACGTGAACCCGTACATCGCGATGGCCGCGACGCTGGCCTGCGGCTATCTGGGGATGGCCAACCAGATCGGCTGCTCCGAGCCGATGCAGACCAACGCCTACGAGCTGCCGTACCAGTTCCCGTCGACAGCCGAGGAGTCGCTCGACAAGCTGCGCACCTGCCCGGAGTTGGCCGAAGTGATGGGCCCGCGCTTCGTCGAGATGTACCTCGGTGTGAAAGAGAAGGAGAACGCCGAGTACTTCCGCGTGATCAGCCCGTGGGAGCGCAAGTTCCTGCTGCTGCACGTCTAAGCGGGTAAAGCTAGCCATATAAAAAGGAGAGCAACTTGGCCGAACGCGTTCGGTCAAGTTGTCCCGGCCTGGCCGGGGATAACAAAGAGGAACCATCATGACCCAACGGACTACCGCGCAATGGCGCGAACTGGACGCGGCTCACCACCTCCATCCGTTCTCCGACACCAAGTCGCTGAACGAGCAGGGCGCCCGTGTCATCACTCACGCCGACGGCATCTACCTGTGGGATTCCGAAGGCAACAAGATCATCGACGGCATGGCAGGCCTCTGGTGCGTCAACATCGGCTACGGTCGCAAAGACCTGGCGGAAGTCGCCAAGCACCAGATCGAAGAGCTGGCCTATTACAACACCTTCTTCAAGACCACCCACCCGGCGGTGGTGGAGTTGTCGACGCTGTTGGCCGAGGTGGCTCCGGCCGGTTTCGAGCACGTGTTCTACACCAACTCCGGTTCCGAGTCGGTCGACACGATGATCCGCATGGTGCGCCGCTACTGGGACATCCAGGGCCAGCCGCAGAAGAAGACGCTGATCGGCCGCTGGAACGGCTATCACGGCTCGACCATCGGCGGCGCCAGCCTCGGCGGCATGAGCTATATGCACGAGCAGGGTGACCTGCCGATCCCGGGCATCGTCCACGTCGAGCAGCCGTGGTGGTATAAGCACGGCAAGGACATGACGCCGGAAGAATTCGGCGTGCAGGCGGCGCGCTGGATCGAGGACAAGATCCTCGAGATCGGGCCGGACAAGGTCGCCGCCTTCGTCGGCGAACCGATCCAGGGCGCCGGCGGCGTGATCATCCCGCCGTCGACCTACTGGCCGGAAGTGCAGCGCATCTGCCAGAAGTACGACATCCTGCTGGTCGCCGACGAGGTGATCTGCGGCTTCGGTCGTACCGGTGAATGGTTCGGCCAGGAACAGTTCGGCTTCACGCCGGACATCTTCACGACCGCCAAGGGCCTGTCGTCGGGCTATCTGCCGATCGGCGCGGTGTTCGTCGGCCCGCGCGTGGCCGAAGGGCTGATGGCCGGCGGTGACTTCAACCACGGTTTCACCTACTCGGGCCACCCGGTGGCGGCCGCCGTCGCCCGCGCCAACGTCGCCGCACTGCGCGATGAGGGCATCGTCGCGGCGGTGAAGAACGACACCGGCCCGTATATGCAGAAGCGCTGGCGCGAGGTGTTCGGCCAGTTCGAGCATGTCGACGACGTGCGCGGCGTCGGCCTGATCCAGGCGTTCACCCTGGTGAAGAACAAGCAGACCCGCGAACTGTTCCCGAACTGGGGCGAAATCGGCACACTGTGTCGCGACATCTTCTTCAAGCACAACCTGATCATGCGCGCCTGCGGCGATCACATCGTCGCCGCGCCGCCGCTGGTGATCAGCAAGGAAGAGATCGACCGGCTGCTCATTGTTGCCGCCGACTGCCTGCGCGAATTCGAACAGGCGTTGAAAGACAAGGGTTTGGTGTAATCGTCAATAGCTTGCTTGCAGCTGTACTAACGGGCCTGATAGATTCGGGCCCGTTTTTTATTCATGATCTGCACGCTCATGCCGATATGCACGTTATCAGCATGAGTTAACAAATCATGCCGGCGACTTCACTCAACGATCGGGGCGGTACATGTTTGTAGGAATCGGTTACGTCATCATCCTCGCGGCAGTGTTCGGTAGCTATGTTGCCGGTGGCGGCCATCTCGGCGCGCTGCTTCAGCCACTCGAGTTTCTGATGATCGGCGGCGCAGCGTTCGGTGCCTTCCTGGCCACCAACGGCGGCCCAGCGCTCAAGTCGGTGCTCGCGGCGTTGCCGTCGGTGTTCAAGGGGCCGAAGTACAACAAGGCGGTGTACATGGAACTGTTCGCCCTGTTGTTCGAGATCCTCACCAAGGTGCGCAAGGAAGGCCTGATGTCGATCGAGATGGACGTCGACGCGCCGGAGAATAGCCCGATCTTCAGCAAATACCCGACCATTCTGGCCGACCACCACCTGGTCGAGTTCATGACCGATTACCTGCGCCTGATGGTCGGCGGCAACCTGAATGCCTTCGAGATCGAAAACCTGATGGATGTGGAGATCGATACCCACCACCACGAGGGCGACGTACCGGTGACCGCGGTGCGCAACCTCGCCGATGCGATGCCGGCCTTCGGTATCGTGGCCGCGGTGATGGGCGTGGTGCACACCATGGAATCGGTCGGCTTGCCGCCGGAAGAGCTGGGCATCCTGATCGCCCGCGCGCTGGTCGGTACCTTCCTGGGTATTCTGCTCGGCTACGGCTTTATCGGCCCGATCGCCGCTATTCTGTCGCATCGCCACGCAGACCAGACCCGCATCCTGCAGACCATCAAAGTCACGTTGCTTGCCAGCATCAACGGCTACGCCCCGCAGGTGGCCGTCGAGTTTGGCCGCAAGGCGCTGGCCTCGGCGGACCGCCCGGCCTTCGCCGAGCTGGAAGACCACGTCAAACAGTCGAAAAACCGTTAATCAGAGAAATGTGCAGTCATGGCTGACGAATCGCAGCGCCCCATTATCGTCAAACGCATCAAGAAGGGCGGCCACGCGCACCACGGCGGCGCCTGGAAGCTGGCCTATGCCGACTTCGTGACTGCGATGATGGCGTTCTTCCTGCTGATGTGGCTGCTGGGCTCGGTGTCCCAGGGTACGCTGAAGGGGATTGCCGACTACTTCAAGATGCCGATCAAGGTCGCCCTGATGGGTGGCAACAGCCCCGGCCAGTCCACCAGCGTGCTGAAGGGCGGCGGCACCGACCTCAGTCGCCAGGCCGGCCAGGTGCGCCGCTCGCCGTTCGAGGAGCAGGAGCGCGAGAAGGTCCGTCTCGAGCAGCTGGAACACAGTCTGCAGAACAAGATCGAGAACAACCCGCTGCTCAAGGAGTACAAGGACCAGGTCAAGCTGGAGATGACGCCGGAAGGTCTGCGTATCCAGATCATCGACGAGAAGAACCGGCCGATGTTCGACAGCGGCAGCTACCAGCTGTTGCCGCAGACCAAGGCGATCCTGGCTGCGCTGGCCAAGGACCTGCCGCAGGTCAGCAACCACCTGAGCATCTCCGGTCACACCGACGCGCGGCCGTACGCCGGCGGTTCGGGCGGCTACAGCAACTGGGAGCTGTCGGCTGACCGTGCCAACGCGGCACGACGCGAGTTGCTGACGGGGGGGGTGCCACCCGACCAGGTTCTGCGCGTGGTCGGCCTGGCGGCGGCCAATCCGCTTAACCGCCAGAACGTGTTCAGCGCGGAAAACCGCCGCATCACCATCATGGTGCTGAACAAGGAGACCGAGCAGAAGATCCTCGCCGCCGGAGTATCGGTGGACTCGACCGGTACAGTGACCAGCGCCCCCGTGGCACCGGCGACAACGGCAGCCATCGCTGCCGCCGCCAAGCCGGCGACCAAGTAAGCGGCGGGGCGCGCGATGCGTTGGCTCAAGCCCTGTCTGATCCAGCTCGCCGCCGCACTGCTTGCGTGGTTCTGGATCGCGCCGGCGGTTGAACCGCTCGCTTGGGCGGGGCTGCAGGGTTTCTTTGCCGTGCTGCTTGCCTGGCTGACTCGGGAGCGTGGTTGGCGTCTGCTGCTCCACGCCGGCTTTTGTCCGGCGTTGCTGGTATTGCAGCAGGCCGGCCTGCCGAGCTGGCTGTACCTGGTGCTGGCGCTGCTGCTGATCGGCCTGGCCCGCAACGCGGCAACCGAGTCGGTGCCGTTCTATCGTTCTTCTGCCACCGCGGTAGAAGCGGTCGTAGGACAGTTGCCGCCCGGCGCCCATCTGCTCGAAGCCGGTTGTGCTGACGCACGCTTCGCGCTGGCGCTGGCGGCAGCGCGGCCGGACCTGTCCATCACCGCCTGTGAAAACGCGCTGTTGGCGTGGGCTTGGGCGCGCTTGCGCTGGTGGAGGGCGAGGCGCCCGGCCAATGTGCGCATCGTCTACGCCAGCCTCTGGTCGCTCGACTGGCGGGCGTTCGACGCGGTGTACACCTTTCTGTCGCCGGCGCCGATGGCGCGGGTCTGGCAACAGTTTCAACGGCAGGGGCGACCGGGAAGCCTGCTGTTGAGCAATACCTTTACCGTCCCCGGCGTTGTGCCGACTGCGACCGTGCCGCTTGGCGGGCCGTTGCAGCAGGCCTTGCTGATCTGGAACCACCCCCATGAACGCATCTGACTGGCTGCAATCCCTGTCGTCACAACGTTGGCCGATATTGCCCGCTTCGCGTCAGGCGCTGGACGGGCTGGACAAGCAGCATCTCGACCTGATCTATTTCGGCGATCTGGCCAACCTCTGCCTGTCTGACCCCCTGTTATTGCTCGACCTGTTGCGGGCGGTATCCGGCTCACGCGCGCTCAACCGCGACGATGCGACACTGTCGGTGGAATCGGTGCTGCTGATGGCGGGTCTCGACGGCGTGCTCGGGCGCTTCCGCGATCTGCCGGCCATCGCGGTGCCGGCGACGCTCGACGCTGGGCGCTTCGATCTGCTGGCAGACTGGTTGGGGCGAGCGCGGATCGGTGCGTACCTGGCCAAGGAGTGGTTGTCGCTGGCCGACGCGGTACGGGTGGAGGATGTGTATCTGGCCGCGCTGATCTACAACCTGCCGGCCTGCCTGTTCATCAAGACGCAGCAGCCGCTGCCGGACGAGCCGCTGCTCGAGCAGATCGAAGCGGCCTTTGAGACCTCTTACAGCCAGCTGGTGCAGCAGTTCGTCGAGACGCTGCCACTGCCAGCGGCGCTGTTGCCTTTGCTCGAGGAAGCTGGCGGCGACGCACGCCGCAACTTGCTGCAGCTGGCGATCGAGACCGCCAACACGCTGGAGCAGGGTTGGTGGCAGCCCGGCTGGAACAGCCGACTGGCAACGGTGGCTGCAGAAATCAACGTGAGCCACGAGCGGGTCTATCAGACGGTCGTGCAGGCGACGCTGACGGTGGCGCGCCACGCGCGGGCACCGGGCTACGCCAACCCGGCGCGCTGCCTGTTGGCATCGCCGCCGTTGGCGCCGAGCAGCCCGACCCCGGTCGAAGACCGCTTACCGCCGGAGCTGCTCGACGCGGTACTGCGCGAGTCGATCCGGCATCTGGCCAACGATCTTAAATTCGAGCGTGTGCTGTTTTTGCGGTACGATCAGCCCAGCCATTCGCTCAAGCTGCGCTATCGGCTCGGCCTCCTGGACGGGCATCCGCTCGAAAAGCGGCTGGTCCCGCTACCGCCGAAGTCGTTCTTCGGCAAGCTTTGCGATAAGCCGCAGAGCATTCATGTTCAGGCCGCCGTCGCCGCAATGCTGGCGCAGCGCGAACCCGCCGGCTTTGTCGAGCTGGCCGGTGCGCACGAGTTTGCCGCGATGGCGCTGTTTGCCGGCCCGACGCTTGCCGGCGTGTTTTATGTGGACAACGCCCGCTCGGGGCGGCCGATCGACGAGAGCTGTTACCAGCGTTTCAAGGCTCTGGTCGCTGAGGCAACCCGGCCCCGCTGATAGATGCCGATCAAGACGATTACCTCCGCCCAGAACAACGACCTGAAAGATCTTTCCCGCCTGCTCCAGAATGCCCGCGACCGTCGCAAGTCCGGGTTGATGGTGCTGGAGGGTATACACCTCGCTACCGCCTGCCTCGAGGTCGGCGGTGAGCTGACCACGCTCTACATCAACGAAGCCGCCGCTACCCATCCGGAAATCGTCGCGCTGGTCGCGACCTTGGCCGAACGGGTGACGGTGTCGTACATCGCTCCAGGGGTGTTTGCCAAGGTGACCGCGCTTGCTAGTGCGCCGGAGCTGCTGGCGCTGGCGCGCCGCCCGAAGCCCGACCGGCCTGCGCCCGATGCCTCGCTGTTGCTACTCGAAGACATCCAGGATCCCGGCAATCTCGGCACCATTCTGCGCAGCGCCGCGGCCTCTGGCGTGAGCGAGGTGTTCCTGTCCAAGGGCTGCGTCGACGTGTATTCGCCCAAGGTGCTGCGTGCCGGGATGGGGGCGCACTTCGTGCTGAGACTACACGAGGCGGCCGACCTCGAGGCCGTGTTGCAAGATTTTTCCGGCTGCAAGCTGGTGACCGCGCTCGATGGCGCGGTGTCACTGTATCGGCAGGACCTGACCGGCCCGGTGGCTTTCGTGTTCGGGAACGAAGGCAGCGGCGTCTCCGCGGCGCTGCAGGCGCTGGCGCCGGCGCGGGTGATGATCCCGATGCCGGGGCAGGCCGAATCGCTGAATGTCGCGATGGCGGCAACGGTGTGCCTGTTCGAGCGGGTGCGCCAGTTGGAAGTCCGAGCCGGCGATTAGTTTGTATACATACGTAGTTGTACGAATAGTGACGGCATGAAAGCCTCGCTATCATGACGTTGTGCTTGACGTCCGCGACACGCACTACAGCCTGCCATTTCTCCTTCTGGAGGCTGGCTGTACTTCCCCGATACTCCTGTGCCCTCCCTCCCCGGAGGGCTCTTTTTTTCGCGTTTGTCGCGTGCTAGCTTGGCAGAAACGGTTGGTCGGCTGAGCGATCAGGCAATTCCCCACCAAATTGCTCAACAATTGCTGCCGGGACCTGGTTAAGCCGTTACAATCTTAACTAGGAGATAATTAGAGCGAGAGATGGAGCCGGCGATGTTAATGGACCGCTTCGGACGCACGATCGAATACATACGGCTGTCGGTGACCGACCGCTGCGATTTGCGCTGCAGCTACTGTATGCCCAAAGGGTTCAAGGGCTTCGAAGAGCCGGAGAACTGGTTGACCTTCGACGAGATCGAGCGGGTGATCAGTGCGTTTACCCAGCTGGGCACGCGGCGGGTGCGGCTGACCGGCGGCGAGCCGCTGCTGCGCCGCAATCTGCCGGAGTTGGCGGCGCGCTTGTCGGCGCTGCCGGGCCTGGACGACCTGTCGCTTAGCTCCAACGCCACCCAACTGGGCAAATACGCCGAGGCGTTGCACAACGCCGGGGTGCGCCGCCTCAATATCAGCCTGGATTCGCTGCGTCGCGACTGTGTTCACGAGCTGACCGGCAGCGACAGTCTGCCGCGGGTGATGGAAGGATTGATGGCCGCCAAGGCTGCCGGCTTTGCGCCGATCAAGATCAATATGGTGGCGATGAAGGACGTCAACGACGGCGACATCGAGGCGATGGTGGCGTTCTGTATTGAGCACGGTTTCGTGCTGCGCCTGATCGAGGCGATGCCGATGGGCGATACCGGCCGCGCGGCGCACTTCCTCGACCTTCAGCCGGTGCTGGCGCGGCTGCAGCAGCAGTTTGCGCTGGTGCCGCAGACGGCGGATCTGGGCGGCGGTCCGGCACGCTACTGGGCTACGCCGGACGGCCGTTTCACCCTCGGCCTGATCACGCCAATCTCTCAGCACTTCTGTGCCACCTGTAATCGCGTCCGGCTGTCGGTGGACGGTACCCTGTATATGTGTTTGGGCCAGGAAGAGCGTTTCGAGTTGCGCCCGCTGCTGCGCGCCGGCTGCAGCGATGCCGAGCTGGAGGCAGCGATCCGCGAGGCAATCGAGCTCAAGCCCGAGAAGCACGAGTTCCGCGAGCGGCCGGGCAAGATCGTCCGCATCATGTCGATGACCGGCGGCTGAGCGCTGTTCCGCCGACCTGCAAGACTAACCCGCCGCGAGGCGGGTTTTTATTTGTTCATAATATTTGAACGCGCGGCAGGTATTCCATCGTCCAGCGTGTAGAATCGACCGCCTTTCCGTGGTTGAAGCCGGCGTCGACCGGCGGTAGCAGGCAATGAAGCAGACGATGTTCCGCTGGCTGGCGCTGGGTGCGCTGGCCGCGATGGTGAGCGCTTGCAGCGATCAGGAAGCGCAGCAGCTGGCCAACAAGGCGCTCCAGTATGGCGGCAAGGCGCTGGCCGAGCACGCCGAGAAACTGATCCGCGAGGCGACCGGCCGATTGGCCGGCGAGCTGTCGGGCAGCCCCTCCGGTGCGGAACCGAGCGATGTGTCGCTGGTGAACAGCACCAAGGCGGTCGGCCACCGAGACTTTGCCGGGGCCAAGAAGGTTTTGCCCAAGCTCTACAGCGGCATGGAAGAAACCTTCTACTGCGGCTGTGACTACCACGGCAAGACCATCGACCAGCACTCCTGCGGCTTCAAACCGCGCAAGAATGCCGAACGCGCTTCGCGACTGGAGTGGGAACACATCGTGCCGGCCTGGGTGTTCGGTCATCAGCGCCGGTGCTGGCAGAACGGGGGGCGCAAGAACTGCGCCGACAACGACCGGGGGTTCGCGCGCGCCGAGGGCGACCTGGTGAACCTGGTGCCGGCGATCGGCGAAGTGAACGGCGACCGCAGCAACTATGCGTTCAGCGCCTGGCAACGCGGCAATCCGCACCCGCAGTACGGCCAGTGCCGGATGATCGTCGACAGCAAGATGAAGCGGGTGCAGCCGCCCGAGCCGATCCGCGGCCGGATCGCGCGCATCTATCTCTACATGCATCAGACCTACGCGCTGCGGATGAGCCGACAGGACAGCCAGCTGATGTGCGCCTGGGCGCGCCAGTATCCGGTGGACGACTGGGAGCGGCGCCGCAACCAGCGTATCCGCGCGCTGCAGGGCAGTGCCAACCCGTTCGTGGCCGATCCGCAGCAGGCCGAGCGCTTCTGTCAGAATGCACAGGTGTGAAGTAGGCCTGATCCCAAACGAACAACGGCACCCCAACCAGGGTGCCGTTGTTGCATCGGCCGGTCGTTCGGCCAAGTTCTACGGGGTAGCGTACCCTCGACACAAATAATGCAGCGCCACGTCACCGATGCTGCCGTCCGGCTCCTGGCCAAACTCATCGGCGGGAAGGTCCCTGCGCATCGCCACCTCGTTCCGGGCCTCATCCCGGTACATTACCAGCTGCTGCGCCGAGGTTTCCATCGTGCGGCAGCGGAACATCGCGGCGACCCGCATGCTGGTGATCGGCCCGGCCGTCCCGACCGTCACCGGCGGCTTGTACTCGACGCGTAATTGGGCGTGGATCACGTCGCCGTCGCTGGTCAGGTTGGCCGAATCGACCTGGACGGTATTGCCGTTGCTGGTCTGACCGGCGACCCGCCACTGGCTGGGGGCGGCCAGCGCCGGTACGGCGATAGCGGCCAGGGCGATGAGGTTCCAGGTGTTCATGGGACCATCCTTTCGGGTTGTACGGGCCGGTATGGCACCTGTGCCTCATTGTAGGCGAGGCCGGGCGGTGTCGCGTCCGGCGGGCACTGGCCTCTGGCGGTCTGGAGCAGGTAGCGGCTTACCGCGAGCCGCTGCCCAGGCCGACGAGCGCGAAATGAGCTAGAAATGATAGTCAGGCTTCCGGCTCGACCCGGCCGGAACGTCTGCGCTGACCTTAACAAGGAGATTTCATGACTCGTATCGCCATCGTTTATCACAGCGGCTACGGCCACACAGCCAAACAGGCCGAGGCCGTGCACGCCGGCGTTGCCGGGGTAGGCGGAGTGAGCGCGACACTGTACCCGATCGACGCCGAGGGTAACCTGCCTGAAGGTGCCTGGGAGGCGCTCGACGCGGCCGACGCCATCGTGTTCGGCTCGCCCACCTACATGGGCATGGTGTCGTGGCAGTTCAAGAAATTCGCCGACGCCAGCTCCAAGCCGTGGTTTGCGCAGAAGTGGAAGGACAAGGTCGCCGCAGGCTTCACCAACTCGGCCAGCATCAACGGCGACAAGCTCTCGACGCTGCACTACCTCAATACCCTGGCCATGCAGCACAGCATGATCTGGGTCGGCACCGGCATGATGCCGGCCAATACCAAGGCCGCCACGCGCGACGACCCGAACTGGCTGGGCGGTTTTTCCGGCCTGCTGGCGCAGTCGCCGTCCGACTCGAGCCCGGACGAAGGGCCGGTGCCGGGAGATCTGGAAACCGCCAGGCAGTTTGGTGTCCGCATCGCCAATATCACCAAGCACATCCACGGTTGAGTGGTAGGCCAAGCTCGAGACAGGCGGCGGTCAGCCGCTTTTTTCATTGGCTTTCCATCCGCCCGGCAGCGCGTCGGGTTCGAACCGTATTTCTTGAAAGGAGAACGTGATGAAAGTCGTCATCGTCGGTGCCACCGGCACCATCGGCCTGGCTGTGCAGGCCGAACTCGCCCTGCGTCACGAGATCGTCTCCGTCGGCCGGACCCGCGGCGATTACCAGGCGGACATCACTGACATCGCCAGCCTGCAGGCGCTGTTCGCCAAGATCGGCCGGTTTGACGCGCTGGTGGCCACCACCGGCTCGGTGCACTTCGGCTCGCTCGAGGAAATGACGCCGGAGCTCTACCAGGTGGGCCTCGCCGACAAGCTGATGGGCCAGGTCAACCTGGTGCTGGCCGGGCGAGATCACCTTAACGACGGCGGTTCGATCACGCTGACCAGCGGTGTGCTGAGCGAGGACCCGATTCGCTACGGCAGCTCGGCGTCGATGGTGAACGGCGCGATCGATTCCTTCGTGCGGGCGGCGGCGATCGAGTTGCCGCGCGGTCTGCGCATCAACAGCGTCAGCCCGGGGGTGATCGCCGAGTCGATGCCGTCGTACGGGCCGTACTTCCGCGGTTTCCTGCCGGTGCCGGCGGCCAAGGCGGCGCTGGCGTACAGCAAGAGCGTGGAAGGCGCGCAGACCGGTCAGGTGTACCGCGTCGGCTGATTGCCCACGCCCGGGCCCGTCCAAACTTGGGGCGGTAGATAGGAAAAAGCGGCCTGCCGGCCGCTTTTTGCGTGAGTCCCTGTTCGGCCAACCTTCAGGCCGCAGCGGCTGGTTCAGCGAGCACCGTGCGCGGCGAACCAGGCGAGCATCTTCGCCCAGCCATCCTTCGCCGCCGCTTCGTCGTAGCTTGGCCGGTAGTCGGCGTTGAAGCCGTGGCCGGCGTCCGGGTAGACGATCAGCTTCGACGGGTTGCCGGCGGCCTTCAGCAAGCCCTGCATCTGCTCAACCGTGTCGACCGGGATACTGTCATCCCTGCCACCGTAGAGCCCCAGCACCGGTACCTTCAGCGAGGCGGCGATGTCGATTGGCTGGCGCGGCGTCAGCGGCGTGCTGTCGTCGGCCAGCCAGCCGTACCAGGCCGCAGCGGCGCGCAGGCGCGGATTGTGCTCGGCATACAGCCAGACGATGCGGCCGCCCCAGCAGAAGCCGGTAATTGCCGCACGTTTGACGTCGCCGCCGCTGGCGCCGGCCCAGGCGAGGGCCGCATCGAGGTCGGCCAGCACCTGCTCATCCGGCACCTTGCTGACCACCTGGCTGAGCAATTGCCCGATATCCGGATACTGGCGCGGGTCGCCCTGGCGGAAGTAGAGCTCGGGCGCGACCGCGAGGTAGCCGGCCTTGGCGAATCGTCGGCACAGATCCTGAATGTGCTCGTGCACGCCGAACACCTCCTGCACCACCAGAACCACCGGCAGCGATCCGGCGCGGTTGGGGCGGGCGAAGTAGGCGGGCAAGGGGCCGTTCTTGGCCGGGATCGCCGCGCTGCCGGTGAGCAGCCCCTCGCTGTCGGTATGGATGGTGGCGGCGCTGACCGGCTGCACCGCCAGCGCGAAGCCGGAGGCGATCATCACGCCGAGAAACTGTCGGCGTTGCGGGTCGAGTGGGGTGGGCGGGGCGGACGGCATGACAGGACTCCGTGGGTAACGATATCGACAGTGTAGATGCTGTTGGCGTAAAGCGCGTGGCCTGCACCTAGGCCCAGCGGAAAACGGAGTACGACGCACTCGCAAGCGGCGGCGAATCGGCTATGATTGGCGCCTTTTCGCCTGTTTGAGCGGTATTGTCATGATGCTTGCCTCCCACCTGGTGTTCGGCGCGGTCGCCGGCGCCGTCGTGGCCCATTTCCATATCAGCCCCTTGTGGCTGGCGGTGCCGCTGGCGATGGCCGGGTCGCTGCTGCCCGACATCGACCACCCCAAGAGCGCACTGGGCAGCCGGGTGCGGCCGGTGTCCACGCTGATCGCCAAGGTGTTCGGCCATCGCGGCCTGACCCATTCGCTGCTGGCCGTGTTGTGTCTGGCCTGGCTGTTGTTGCATCTATCCGGCCACAAGGTCGCGTCGAACATGCTCGCGCCGCTCTTGGCGGGCTATCTGTCGCATCTGGTCGCCGACGCGCTGACGCCGATGGGCGTGCCGCTGTTCTGGCCAATCCGTGTGGCGGTGCGCTTTCCGCTGACGGTGCGCACCGGTTCGGTGGCCGAAAAGCTGCTGACGCTGGCGGTGGTGGTGGGGTCCTGCTGGTGGCTGGGGCCACGGCATTGAGGCTTGGGTCATCCGATTCGGCCAACTTGGCCGCCCCGTGGTAGACTGTGCGCCTTTTTGCATTGCGCTAACTCATTGTGACGACAGAACTTTTTTCCTCGCTGCCGCTTTCGCCGGCGATGCTTAGCAACCTCGACAGCCTCGGCTACCGATCGATGACGCCGATCCAGGCACAAAGCCTGCCGATCGTGCTGGCCGGCCGCGACCTGATCGCCCAGGCCAAGACCGGTAGCGGCAAGACCGCCGCCTTCGGCATCGGCCTGCTTAGTCGGATCAATCCGCGCTGGTTTGCCGTGCAGGCGCTGGTGCTGTGCCCGACCCGCGAGCTGGCCGACCAGGTCACCAAGGAAATCCGTCGCCTGGCGCGCGCCTTCGACAACATCAAGGTGCTGACGCTGTGCGGCGGCGCGACGATGCGCCCGCAGATGGCGTCGCTGGAACACGGTGCGCACATCGTGGTCGGTACGCCGGGCCGGATCCTCGACCACCTCGAGCGTGGCAGCCTGGACCTGGCCGGCCTGCAGACGCTGGTGCTCGACGAGGCCGACCGGATGGTCGACATGGGCTTCTACGACGACATCGCCAAGGTGGTGAAGGCCTGCCCGCAAGAGCGTCAGACGCTGCTGTTCTCGGCCACCTACCCGGACACGATCCGCCAGCAGAGTGCGCGCTTCCTGCGCAACCCGGCCGAAGTGGTGGTCGAGGCGCAGCACAACGACGAGAAGATCCGCCAGCGCTTCTTCGAGGTGGCGCCGGAGCAGCGCCTCGCCGCCGTGGCGAAGCTGCTCAAGCACTACCGGCCGGTGTCGAGCATTGCTTTCTGCAACACCAAGCAGCAGTGCCGTGACCTGGTCGACAAGCTGAACGCGCAGGGCTTTCATGCGCTGGCGCTGTTCGGCGAGCTGGAGCAACGCGAGCGCGATCAGGTGCTGGTGCAGTTTGCCAACCGCAGCTGCTCGGTGCTGGTGGCGACCGACGTGGCGGCGCGCGGTCTGGACATCCAGTCGTTGGAAGCGGTGATCAACGTCGACCTGACCCGCGACCCGGAGGTGCACGTGCACCGCATCGGCCGTACCGGTCGTGGCGACGAGCAGGGTATCGCGCTGAGCCTGGTGACGCCGGCCGAGATGTTCCGGGTGGAGGCCGTGGAAAACTATCAGCGTCGCGCGGTCGAGTGGGGCACCCTGGCCGAGCTGACGCAGGGCGATGGCACGCCGCTGACGCCGCCGATGGTGACGCTGCAGATTCTCGGCGGTCGCAAGGAAAAGATCCGCCCGGGCGACGTGCTCGGCGCACTGACCGGCGAGGCCGGCTTGCCGGCAGCGCAGGTCGGCAAGATCGCGGTGTTCGACTTCTCGACCTACGTGGCGGTGGAGCGCGGTATCGCCGCCAAGGCACTGGCACGGCTGAACGCCGGCAAGCTGAAGGGCAAGAGCGTCAAGGCACGCTTCCTCGACGACTGACCCCTGAGCGGGCTACCCGCCAGCTTGACCCCAAACGCCTTCGGCCAACCTGTCTCCGGGTTGGCCGAAGGCGTTTTTTGCATGTGTGGACTCGGCGTTGTGAGCGTTAGCCGCCGATCAGCATGTTCTTACTTCTCAGCGGCCAAGGTGCTCGGCAATAAGAGGGTCTGTTTACATGCTTGGGGCATTAGCCCGTAAGGCTTTTGTCCCACCTGGACAAAGTCGCCTCAATGAGCAGGAATGGGCCCCTCTGCTCCCGCTACTCAAACAGGTCACCGGGATTCACGTTGGCATACCGTTAGCCTGCCGCCGCTTGTCGGCACACCGCGGACCTTCTTCATGCCGGTGAGGCTGAGCTTCTAAGCGATCTAAAGGTCGGGGGGGAACGCAAACCGGGCCGTGCGTTGCAGGACGCCGGCCCGGTTTTTGTTTGGCGGTTCTTAGTCGGGGCTGAGGTGGTAATGCGGCTGGGTGATGCTACTGGGATGGTATTTCGAAACCGGTGTAACGACTCATTCCGGTGCGTAGTCGTCGAATTCATGCAGCTGCGATGTGTCGGTGCGCAGCGCCAAACGATAGGCTTCGTCCTCTGCCATGGCATGCAGCGGGAAAGGTCCAACCCGCATTTCGCCGGCGGCTTCCACCACCGACCAGCCAACAAAAATTCCTCTCGGGTCTAACTCACGCTCAACTCGGTAACTCATCGCTGGATCTCCGGTATCTGTCGTGGGAAATCTCATCGTGGATTATGTTTCCAAAACCACAAACAAAAAATTTGTCACCTGTCATCGACTGCTGCAGCGCACATGATCCGAGCCTTGGTGGGCAAGCCCCATGAAACAAGCACCAACTACAGGGGGTGGCGATACGTTTTTTTGCAGTGCGACAGTCTGTTGTTCCGACAAACGGTAGGTCGGCCTGTTTTTCAAATGTCATTGGCCGTGATGATTCTTGATGTCAGTGTAGAGAGGGCGCCACAGTGGGCTAGCTGCGACTTTTTCCGTCCTGGAAATGACAAGGCGGCCCTGTGGCCGCCAGTCGGAAGGGGAAGGGTCAGTGGGCGTGGCCCGGCGGGTCGTGACGGTGCCGCCAGTGCTCGACGCCTTGCGAGATCAACTGCAGCGCATACACCACGCCGAGAGTCGCGAGCAGGGCGAGCAGAATCCACGGTTGCGCCGCGAACACTACGATCGCCAATACGATCGCGAACATCATCAGACCGTTGTACCAGCCGCCTTGTTTCCGCAGTGTTTTCATGGCGTAACTCCTCGGCCGCGATGCAACGGCGGCCTGCTTCAAGTGTAGGCCATCGAGCGGCAGGCCAAGGTTGGCCGAAACGGTCAGTTACCCTCCCAATAATCGAGGCTGTCGCCGATGCGGCCTACGTAGCGGAACGATTGCGGCTGGCCATCGGTGCCGGGACCGAATTCGGCCAGCACGCCGAACTTGCCGCTGTCCGGGTATTCGGCGAGCTCCGGCGAGCGCGCGGTGCTGACGGCGAGGAAGTGCAATTCGGTGTCGGCCGAGGTGTTGGCGATCTGGTGGGCGACTTCCGGGCCACCAGCCGGACAGGCGATCACGTCGCCGGCGCGGATCGGGTAACGCGCGTCACCGAGTCGCAGCTCGCCTAGGCCGGCCACGATGTAGAACATCTCCTCGTTGACGCGGTGGTTGTGAAACGGAAAGGCGCACTTGCCCGGAGGCAGCACGGTCAGGTTGTAGCCAAGCTGCTGTGCGCCGAGCCGTTTACCGATCGTGCCGATGCGCGCCTGATAGCGGTCGCCGTTGCCGATGGGGAAGAACTCGAGGTCGGACAGGTTGATGATGGGGTGGGGCATGACGGTTTCCTTGGGGAATAGAAGGACACCGTCGTACTGTGGCTGGCACCGGTGGCAAGATCAAGGTCTCGCCGTCGGGGGAGGCAGGACTACTGGCCTGCCGGAGGTTCGTGGCCTTCCGATCGATGGCCTTCCATCAGGCTGCGGCTGGCACGCTTGATGTGGTCGAGGTCGGACAGCACCTGCCAGGTCAGGTGGTCGATGCGCTTGTGCAGGTCGTCGATCGACGCTTCGGACTTCAGGTTGACTTCGAAGTCACGAATCATCGTCATCCGGTCGCGTGCCGCCTGCCGGTTCTGCGACATCATGATGATCGGCGCCTGGATCGCCGCCAGCATCGACAGGATCAGGTTGAGGAAGATGTACGGGTAGGGGTCGAGGGCGCGTGCACCGAGCAGCTCGGTGTTGATCACCGCCCAGCCGACCAGGAAGATGGCGAACAGTGAAATGAAGGTCCACGAGCCGCCGAATTCGGCCACCCGGTCGGCCATCCGCTCGCCGAGGGTCACTCCGGTTTCCGGCAGCGAAGCGTCGGTACGGGTCGCTTGCAGGCGCTTGGAGATGCGCATCAGTGCCAGCCGTTCGCGCTCGCCCAGGCCGCCGATGCCGGTATGCAGCAGATGTTCGGCCAGGTAGCGGATGTGTTTATTGTCCTGTTGTTTCATGGGCACCCCGGTGGCAATGGTTCAGCCGAAGCGGGCCAGCGATTGGACCGATTCGACGCAATGGCGCCATTATGCCGCAGCCCGCGGCCGGCCAGAACCGTTCTGTCATCGGTCCGTCCGGCGCTGGGTCTTTGACCGAACCCCCTTCCACCCGCCGCGTCCCAGCTATTCGGCATCAGCCACGGTGGAGTTCCCCGTCACTTCGATCCCTCCAGCATGATCGGCCCCGCTTGCTATACCCAAGACTAGGACAAGGGGGAGATCATGACGAATCAGAAAACCACCCAGCTTGATCAACACGACTACGTGATGTCGGTGCGCGCAGTGCGCAACGGCCGCTTCGTCGCCGACGTCGGGTCGACCCGCTTCCTGATGGTGCCGGACGGCGAAGACCCGGTTCCCGGCGACGCGGTGGCCGCCACCGGCTGGTATAAGGCGGTACGCGCCCAGTCGGTCTGGCAGAACGCCCAAGGCGAAGAACGCGGCGACATCCTGTTCATCGTGCACGGCTACAACATGAGCGAGACCGAGGTGATGCAGCGCCACCGCCGCTTGACCTTAGACCTGCGCGCGCTCGGCTTTCTCGGCGTGGTGGTGTCGTTCGACTGGCCGAGCGACGACAAGGCGCTCGCCTACCTGCCGGACCGGCATCGCGCCAAGCTCACCGCGCTGGAGCTGGTCAACTCGGGCATCAGTTACCTGTCCGGCAAGCAGACGCCCGATTGCGCGATCAATATCCACCTGCTCGGCCACTCCACCGGCGCGATGGTGATTCGCGAGGCGTTCGACGACGCCGACGACACCGCGCTGGGCAACAGCGCCTGGAGCGTCAGCCAGATACTGCTGGCCGCCGGCGACGTGTCGGCCGACTCGCTGGCGGCCAGCAATCCCGATGCCGAATCGGTCTACCGCCACTGCGCGCGGCTGACCAACTACAGCAACCGCCACGACGAAGCGCTCGACCTGTCCAATGTGAAACGGCTCGGCATCGCACCACGGGCCGGCCGGGTCGGCCTGCCGCCCGAGGCGCCGGCCAAGGCGGTCAACGTCGACTGTTCAGTCTACTACCAGCAACTGGTCAGCGACCCGGCGGTGGCTGCGGCCGACCAGGCGGCGTTTCTCGGCCTGCAGAGCCATTCCTGGTTCTTCGGCAATCGGGTGTTCACCCGCGACCTGTTCTCCACGCTGGTCGGCATCGAACGCAGCGTGATTCCGAGCCGGGCGGTCGACGCCGGCGGGGGGCTAATCCTGAAGCGCTGATACGCCCATGTGGAAAGAACAAAGCCCCTGAGTGAGGGGCTTTGGAAGGGTGACGCCGCGGTCAGCGTTGGCCGAACCGGTTCACCGCCGGTGTATGTCGTGGGTAATGAACGGCTTCTCGGCCGGCGGCATGTCGAGCCAGTCGGGGAGCTTCAGGCTGTGCTCGATATCGGCCAGGCCGCTTTGCCAATGATCGCGCATCGTCATCGCGCCGAACTGGTAGTCCTTGTAGCTCCCTTCGCAGTCCTTATCCTTGTAGATCAGGTGGATCACGTTGAAGAGCCGGTCGCAGGCCTCCTCGGCGGCGCGCTGGTACCAGGGGTTGTCCTTGCGGGCGTCCTCGGGCACCAGCTCCATCAGCTCGCGCAGCAGGCGGCGGTGCTTCTGCATGTTCGCCATATACGCGGTGATCATCCGAGTGCGGCTCGAATACTGGATGTCCTTCTGGCGCAGCGCCACCTTGGACAGGTCGGTCGGCAGGGAGCCGTGGGAACTCCACAGGTCGACCTGGAAGACCAGCGAGTTCTTGCGCGGCGTGGTCGTCAGCACCTGCTGCAGCGGCGTGTTCGACACCACGCCGCCGTCCCAGTAGTACTCGCCGTCGATCTCCACAGCCGGGAAGCCCGGCGGTAGCGCCCCGGACGCCATGAAATGCTCGGCGCGCAGGCGCTCCTTGGTGTTGTCGAAATAGACGAAGTTGCCGGTTTTTACGTTCACCGCACCGACCGACACGCGCATCTCGCGGGTGTCGTTGAGCCGGTCGAAGTCGACCAGCGCTTCGAGCGTGCTTTTCAACGGGGCGGTGTCGTAATAGCTGGTATTGTCCGGCCGGGGCGGACCGTTACCGCCAAGCGGGCTGCGCGGCACGAAGAAGCCTTTCTGTCCCTCGGTCAGGGCGCGCCACGCCTCCCAACCGTTGAACAGGCCGATCAGCGGGCTAGGCCAGTCCTTGACGAGGTTCAGCTGGCTCAACGGGGTGGGCGGTAGGAACGGCGGCTGGCAGATGGTCTGCCAGAATTCCTGCAGCCGTTCGACGCGTCTCTCGGGCGGGTTGCCCGCGATGATCGCCGCGTTGAGCGCGCCGATCGAGATGCCGGCCACCCAGTTCGGATGCAGCTGCGCTTCGGCCAACCCTTGATACACCCCGGCCTGATACGAGCCGAGCGCGCCGCCGCCCTGCAGCACCAGTCCGACCACCTGATACTGATGATCGGCGGGCAGGGCGGGACTTTCGTAGCGGCCGCTGCCTTCGTGGCAGGCCGGATTCTGTTTGCGTGTCGCCATGCCGTCCCCTTATTGCATATACCAACCGTGGCTGACGATGAACGATTGGCCGGTCAGCGCCGCGCTCGGAAACGCCGCCAGGAACAGCGCGGTCTGCGCCACGTCGTCAACGGTGGTGAACACGCCGTCCACCGTGCCGCCGAGCATCACCCGCTTGATCACCTCGTCCTCGCTGATGCCCAGCTCCTTGGCCTGTTCGGGGATCTGCTTGTCGACCAGCGGGGTGCGCACGAAGCCCGGACAAATCACGTGCGAGCGCACATTATGCGCGGCGCCTTCCTTGGCCAGCACGCGGGCGAGGCCGAGCAGGGCGTGCTTGGCGGCGACGTAGGCCGACTTCAGCGGCGAGGCCTCGTGCGAGTGCACCGAGCCCATGTAGATCACCGTGCCGCCGTGATTGTCCTTGTACATGTACTGCAGCGCCGCCTTGGTGGTGAGGAAGGCGCCGTCGACGTGGATCGCCTGCATCTTCTTCCAGTCGGCGAAGCTGTAGTCGATGATCGGGTTGATGATCTGGATGCCGGCGTTCGAGATCAGGATGTCGAGTTGGCCGAACGCGTCGACCACCGCCTTGGTGCCGGCGTTGACCGCTTCTTCGTTGGTCACGTCCATCGCCACGCCGATCGCCTTGCCGCCGCTGGCCTTGATCTCGTCGGCGGTCTTCTGCGCCGCGTCCAGATTGATGTCGGCGATTGCCACCGCGGCGCCGGCACGGGCGTAGACGAGGGCGATTTCCTTGCCGATACCACTGGCGGCGCCGGTGATCAGCGCGACTTTTCCGTTCAGTTGCATGGTTCTTCTCCTAATTAGACCAGATAATCGAACACCACTTCGCCCAAACCGAGGGTCAGGTCGGCCACGATGTGGCGTGCCTCGACCACCTCGAGCACAGGCAGCTCGGCCACCGGCGCCAGTGCGTGCGGGAACAGCGACAAGGCTGCCGGCCCGGTCCACGCGCCTTTGACCGTCACATCCTGCAGGTAGTAGCGCACCAGCTCGCAGATGCGCGGCGTGCCGTCCACGTGCGGGATGATCTTGAGCAGGAAATTCGGCGTGCTGGCGAGGTTATACCCGGCCGCCACCGCGTCGAGCGTCTTGTGTTTGTAGCCCATCGTGGCGGTCGCCACCCGCACCGGGCCGTAGTCGAGCTCGCCGACCAAGGTGTCGATGTGCACCTTCAGGCTGGGGCAAGCGAGCTTCTTCGGAAAACCCCACAGTTCGCGCCCGCCGGCGATCGGCGGGTGGTCGTTCAAATACATGGCGTGGGTGTAGTTGCCGGCGACTCCGCCAAAGGTCACCGGGATCACCTGGCCGCTTTCGGTGTAGTCGCCGAAGCCGGTCGAGTCGGGCATGCGGATGAACTCGTAGTGCACCAGCGGTTCGCCGAGCTCCAGCGGCTCGGGCACCACGGCGCGCAGTTTGTCCGGGTCGGTGCGGTAGGTGACGATGAAAAATTCGCGGTCGATGAAGCGGTAGGGGCCGACCGGAAAGGCCGGGTTGGTGAGCGGCATGGCGAAGGCCTGCTCGCGTATGGTGCGGATATCCATGAACAACGGCTCTCCCTTTTAGAGGTGGAACAACACTGTCTGGCGTCCAACAAAGCGGCTAATAACAACGGCATGGTGCGCCGCGCGATGCTTCACTACGTTAGCACATTCTGACGTAGCCGCCCGGCGATGGTTCCCGGCCGGCGCAACGCGAGCGCGGTATTTCGGGTTACACTTCCCACCTGTTAAAACACCAACAAGGAGATCACCAATGGAGCAAATCGATAACGTCAGCGTGGCGAAGAAGGCCAACGTCTACTTCGACGGCAAGTGCGTCAGCCACAGCCTGACCCTGGCCGACGGCACCAAGAAATCGGTCGGCGTGATCCTACCGTCCACACTTACCTTCAACACCGGCGCGCCGGAAATCATGGAGCTGGTTGCCGGCGAATGTCGCATCACCCTGAAGGGCGAGAGCGAAGCCAAGACCTATAAGGGCGGCGAATCGTTCAGCGTGCCGGGCGACAGCAGCTTCCAGATCGAAGTGACCGATATCCTGCACTACGTCTGCCACTTCGGCTAAATGCCACTAACAAAACCCTTCCGGCGTTGTTGCGCTGCCTTGCCGTACTACCTGTACTGTCTGCGGCAGCGCGCCTAGCCGGAACCGCTTCGCTGGGTTTTGTTAGCGACTCTAAGCCGGACGGCAAGACGAACAAGGCGGCCTGCGTGGCCGCTTTTGTTTTTGGTGAAATGGCTTGGTGTGATGTCGGGGCGGCTGGCCGCGGCTATCGTAGAAACATGACGCAGCCTATTGATTTCCCGATCGCCACGGCACTTGTCGCGGCGCTGGTCTGGCAGGCCTTGGCGCAGGCCGCCGGCGGAGCGGGCGACATGTTGATCTCCTTCGCGCGCGGCTGGTGCGTCGCGCGCGAAGGCGGCGCGGTGCTCGCCGCTGTGTGCGACGGCGCCGATGCACGCCAGCGCTGGATACTTGATGCGGCCGCGCTGCGCACGGCGGCCGAGCCCGGGCTCTGCCTCGCGGGCGGACTGGTCGACGGCGGCGGCTTGTCGGTGGCGGCGTGCGACGGCGGGCCGGCGCAGCAATGGGTGTGGGCCGGGCACTCGTTGCGCAGCGGCGACTGGGCGCTGACGCTTACGTCCGGCAACGCGCTGGCCGTGTCGGCGTACCGGGACGCGGCGGATCAGCGCTGGACAAGGTTGGCCGAACTCGCGGCCGAGGTCGACGCGGGCAGGGCGGTGGCTGTCACCTATCCGATAGCCGCGACCAACACAGCGGCGCTCGAACTCGAGCGCGCGCGCCACGTGGTGAACCAGCTGACGCCGCCGGGGGCGCCGCTTCCGGCACCGCGCGACGTATCGGCCTTCCCCGGCTCCGTGCCGCCCACCGCGCCGCGCCTGAGCGTCATCGTGACGCTCGATCGCCTCTTTATCAGCCACTCGCATATCGGCTGGAGCCAGCTGCCGCGCAACTGGCTCGCGACCGGCCTCTATGCGCCGGCCGGCGAGACGCTCACCGTCACCTTGCCCTACGACGTGCCGGTCGACGGCGTGTCGCTGCGCATTGGCCCGCACACCGACGTGATCGTGCGCAGCAAGCCCGGCGAGACGGTAGACCGCTATCCGCGCGTCAGCCTGTCGGTGCCGCTGAAGCCGGGCGTCAATCTGGTGCGCAGCCGGTACGGGGGCTTGGTGATCATCGAGTCGGAGGGTTCGGCCAACGTCACGCTGCCGATGACGATAAGCGGCGCGGTGGAGGCGCCGTACTTTAGGCTCGGCACGCATAGCAATGCCGACTGGGCGGTCGCGCGCACTGCCCCGGCGCCATGGGCGGTGCTCGAGGGCGACAAGGCGGTGCTGGTCGTGCCGTCGAGCCAGGTCCGCGAGCTCGCCGACCCGGAAAGCGTGATGCGGGCGTACGACGCGGCCCAGGCCGCGGTGATGGACCTGGCCGGTTTCGACGGCTCGTCGCCCTTGCACCCCAAACTTCAGGGCCGACAGTGGTTGGTCGAGGATGTGCAGATCAGCCACGGCTACGCTCACGCGGGCTTCCCGATCATGACGCTGCTCGACTGGAAGCTCGCCAGCGTCGATGCGGCGTCGAACTGGGGCGTAATCCACGAGACCGGCCACAACTACCAGCAGACCTGTCTGTGGGCGGAGCGTTACGGGCTCGAGTCGACGGTCAACCTCTACCCGCTCTACGTCGCCGAGGTCATTCGCAAGCATCCGGCGCTGATCGAGACGCGGCGTTACTCCACGGCGATCGCCAAGCTTCGGGAAGGCTTCGATTTCGATCGCGATGCCGACGACGTCGACAAGCTGGTGTTCCTCGCGCAGCTGCGTTACGCGTTTCCCGACCAGGGCTGGGACATCTTCCGTGAGCTTAACCGCCGCTACCGCGAGCTGCCGGCCGGCGAACAGCAGGCGATCTGCGCGAGCCAACAGCGGCAGACCGACACGCTGTACGAACTGCTGTCCGACATCACCGGCCACGACCTGACGGCGCACTTCCGGCGCTGGGGCGTGCCGGTCTCGGCCGACGCGATCGCCCGCGTCGAGGCGCGCGGCCTGCCACTGCCGGCGGTAGAGACCTGGCGGGTGAACCCGGAAGAAGCGCCCGTTCCGCCCCAGTAATCGACGGCTTAGGGCTAATGCGGGTTTTTTGCCTGCCGGGTTACAATGGCGGCCACTTTACCTACCCGAGCCACAACGATGATGACTTTTCTCGGCGCGCGGCTCGACCGCAATGCCCTGGTGCTGGTCAACTGCCGGCTGGACGGCTATCCGGCGTTCTTCCAGGTGGAGCCGGAGGCGATCGGCCGCTTCCTCGGCGTCGCCCTGCAAAACGACGGCCACGCCGTGCTGCTGGTCGAAGAGCAATGGTCGTGCTTCGCCCCGACCTTCGAAAAGCTGATCAACAAGCACGGCAACGACTTCATCGTCACCGAGGCGATGCTGGGCCTCTGATCCGGTCAGCTCGTCTCATCACACAGGCAGCCTGCGGGCTGCCTGTTTTGTTTTGCGACAACGAAGCCCGGCGAACCGCCGGTAAGCGATTCGGCCTGGCTTGTCCGGTGTCGCTTCCGTAAGCCAGCGCCGTCGGGTACGACTAAAGAATACGGTCGTGTCAGCGGCCATTCTTATTCAAAGCGGCTCGCGCTCCGCACGTTGGCCGAAATCAGGGGGATGCAGCATGCCAGGCAGTAGCGATAAGACCGCCTTCGTGTTCGCCGGTGGTGGTAGCCTCGGCGCGGTCGAGGTCGGCATGCTGCGCGAGCTGCTCGCGTACGGCGAGCGCGCCGACGTGGTGATCGGTGCGTCGGCCGGCGCGATCAACGCGGCTTACTTCGCCGGCCGGCCCGACGCCGCTGGGGTAGCCGCGTTGGCCACGCTGTGGAGTCAGATCCGCCGTCGCGACATCATGCCGATGACGATGCTCGGCCTGTTCAATATGGTGCTGCGCCGCCGTCAGCATCTGGTCGAGTCGGCGGGCCTGCGCGCGCTGCTGAGCCGGCATCTGCCGTTTACCCGGCTGGAGGACGCCAGTCTACCGCTCTACGTGGTCGCCACCGACCTGTTGAACGGTGACGAGGTGGTGTTGGATCGCGGGCCGGTGGTCGACGCGGTGCTCGCCAGTGCAGCGATTCCCGGCGTGTTTCCGCCGGTCGAGGTCGACGGCCGTCAGCTGGTCGACGGTGGCGTCGCCAACAACACCCCGGTGTCGGTGGCGGTGCGCTTGGGCGCGCGGCGCATCATCGTGCTGCCGGCCGGTTTCGCCTGCGCGCTGCAGCACCCGCCGCGCAGCGTGATCGCGCAGGCGCTGCACGCGCTGACGCTGCTGATCGCCCGCCAGCTGGTCAACGACATCCGTGCCTACGCGTCGCAGGCCGCCATCCACGTGATCCCGCCGCTGTGTCCGCTCAACACCTCGCCGTATGACTACAGCCAGTGTGGCCGGCTGATCGAGCTGGCCGCCGAGCGTACCCGGCAATGGCTGAGCGAAGACGGGCTAAGCACACCGACGTTGCCGAGCTCGCTGTTGGAGCATCACCACTGAGCGCCGCTCACAAAACCATCCCGGCGTCGCTGCGCTGCCTTGCCCTGTGTCAGCGGCAGCGCACCTAGCCGGGATCATTGCTACTGGGTTTTGTTAGCCAGTCTATTGGCTCGCTTGGCTTCGCCAAGGCCCTGAATCAAGCCTTGCTTACCCCGCTATTGAGGAAAATAGTGGGCACTTCTCCGCTAAATCTCCTCGGAGGCTCTTACACTGTCTTTGCGCATGCGATCGGCGTCGCTCTTGTCGCTCTTTGAAGGACGATGGGCCGAGGCTATATTTTCAGCCACCATCGGGACTATTGAAATTTCCATGAGCTTTTGCTGCATCTCGGTAAGCATTTCATAGATGGCTTGCGAAGTAGCCATCGATTTTTCAATCGAAGGCCTTGTTAAATGTTCCTGTAGCTCAGTAAGGCTCTGCGGGTTTTTGATATTCTGCAAGCCTTTGACCGCTTCTGTGGTAGAGCTGAACAAGTCCTTAATAAGGTCGATTTGTAAATCGAGTATTTTTCCGGAATACTCAAAACCAATGCCTGATGCCTTTAAAGTATTTTGGTATTGAGATTGGCATATCTCAGACCACTTATCGAATGCAGATGGAAAATTTTCCATGACCCAGTACTCCATAATGACGGCACGAGAGGACTAGCGGCGAAGATCCTTCACGGCTCTCACCAAAAGTCGTGAGATAGACTTAACTTGACCGATGACTTGAAGCGATATTAGGTAGAGATCGAGAGATAATGGCGTTTCAGCTGATGTGAATCGCCCCGGATTTTCTATGGGGTCAAGTCTGATTCAGTGTAGGAGGTGATTCGGTTCAGTCAACAAGGGAATGGGTAACGGATGAACCAATTTGCTGGAAGCTTTGCCAGGCTGACATTAAGAACGGCTAACAAAAAACAGAGGAACATCGTGCGGCACGCCCTTGTCCGGCGGGCATAAAACGCCACCTCTGCGCCAGAAACACCGGAAATTGTTGCAACCACAGGCCGGCCTGCTGGCCCATGCCAGATCGAAGCAATTCGGTTGGGTCTCTTCGCTCGTCAAGGTTGGCCGAATGAAAAAAGCCCGGCCAGATGGCCGGGCAACGCTCATCCTGTGCGGTCGTGGAACCGCTCAGGTTATACGGTTTCTCATACGGTTTTGGCGCCCGCGGGCAGCGCAGCAGGGCGCTTCGGCTGCCGGAACACCAGCACATTGCCGGCCAGCACCAGCAGCAGGCCAACCAGCGCCAACGGCGTCCACTGATAGCCTTCGAACCATACCGACACGTTCAGCGCCACCACCGGGAACAGCACGGTGCAATAGGCGGCGCGTTCCGGGCCGAGCCGGCCGACCAGCATCAGATAGGCGGTGAAGCCGATCACCGAGCCGGGGATCGCCAGGTAGGCCAGCGCGCCGAGGTAGCGCGCCGAAGTATCGATGGTGAACGGCAGGCCGGCGACCAGGCTGCCGGCGACCAAGATCAGCGCGCCGCACAGCATCGTCCAGGCGTTGGTTTCCAACGGCTGCAGGCCGAGCGCCTGCAGTCGACTGGAGAGCAGGTTGCCGGCCGAGAAGCACAGCGTGCCGAGCACCGACAGGCCGAGACCGATCAGCGTGCCGCTGTCGGCACCATGCCCGGCCAGCTGCGGCCAGAACAACGTGACGATGCCGGCGAGGCCCAACGCACCGCCCGCCATCACCTGCGGGGCAATACGCCGTTTCAGGAACAGCCGGGCGTTCAGCGCGTTCCACAGCGTCGCGGTCGAGAACACCACGGCGACCAGTCCGCTCGGCAGGTAGTGGCTGGCGTGGTAGAAGCACAGGAAATTGAAGCAGAACAGGCACAGGCCTTGCGCCGCGACCAACCGACCGGCTTCGCCGCGCGGGCGGCGCAGCTGCTTCCTTGTCGCCAGGATCGCGAACAGCACCGCGGCGGCCAGCAGGAAGCGGTAGGCGATCGACAGCGGGATCGGCGTGTCGCCCAGCTGCCACTTGAGCGCAATCCAGGTGGTGCCCCAGATCAACACGGTAGACAGGTAAAGCAGGGCATTCATGGCAGGGCTCCGGGTGTGGGACGATGCCGTCAGTGTCGCCAAGGGGAGCACGGCGCGATTGCATATTCCTGCGCTTTTTTGTGCCGCGCGGTCATGGCGGCTACCCGGTCGTCGTACACTGCAAGGCATAGAGGACCCTGCCATGCCCGCCGCCACGCTACCCGTTTACGACACCCTGACCCAGTCCCACGCCGAGCTGGAGCGCCGCGCCCCGCTCGGCGACGGCCTGGTGGCCGCGCAGTGGCGGCGCACTCAGCTGGAAGACACTTTCTACAATCGCCCCGATCACCACACCGTGTCCTTGTACCTCGAGGGCGGTTTCGACATCGTCCGGCGCGACCGGCCTCAGTGCCACGGTGCGCCGGACAAGCTGTGCGTGCTGCCGGCCGAGCACGAGTCCGACTGGCAGGTGAAGGGGCCGATCCGCTTCCTGCACCTGTATTTTCCGACCGAGCAATTTGACGCGCTGGCGGTGACCCTGCTCGACCGCGAACCGCGCGAGCAGCAGCTGCTCGACCGCACCTATATGGACGACCCGGCGCTGGCGGCGGTCTGTCGCCGCTTGGCCGGACTCGACTGGGACAGCCCGGATGGCCAGCTGACCGGCAACGCATTGGGACACGAGGTGCTGGCGCACCTGATGCTGACCAATACCGGCCGGCGTCGTGCGTTGGCGGTGAAGGGCGGCCTCGCGCCGGCGCAACGGCGCCGGGTGCGCGAGCTGATCGAGGCGCGGCTCGATGCGCCGCTGACGGTCGGCGAGCTGGCGGCGGAACTGGCGCTGTCCGAGTACCACTTCGCCCGGATGTTCCGCGCCTCGTTCGGCCAAGCTCCGCATGCCTGGATCATGCAGCGCCGCCTCGCCCGTGCCCGCGAGGCGCTGGCGTACGGTAAACAGCCGCTGGTCGACATCGCCGCCGCTTGCGGCTTTGCCAGCGCCAGCCATCTCGCCAACCGTTTCCGCACTGCGCTCGGCGTCACGCCGGGTGTGTACCGGCGTTGGCACGGTGCACGCTGAGCCGAGCGACCGATACCAAGCCCGAATGGGCGGCTATAGTGGCTCTACTCGTTTTCTGCCGAGCACTCGCTAAGGCAGCCGCAGCGGAGCGCAGGGCGGTGCGACCGGCATCGCAGCGTTTTCAATGATCGACGTCCGGCTCGGTCACGGCCCGGCCGGCCCAGCGGAGGCAAGCACATGACACGAATCATCGGTATTTCGGGCAGCCTGCGAAAAGGGTCGTACAACACCGCGCTGTTGCGGGCGGCGGCGCAACTGACTCCGTACGGCGTCGAACTGGAGCTTGCTACCCTCCACGGCATCCCGCTCTACGACGGCGACGTCGAAGCGACATCGGGCATCCCGAACGCGGTCACCGCGCTCAAGGCGACGATCGCGCAGGCCGACGGCCTGTTGCTGGCCACGCCGGAGTACAACAACTCGATTCCCGGCGTATTCAAGAACGCCATCGACTGGCTGTCGCGCCCGCCGGCCGACATCCCGACGCTGTTCGGTAAGCGGCCGGTGGCGCTGCTCGGCGCTTCGCCCGGCGGCTTCGGCACCATCCTCGCGCAGGAAGCCTGGCTCGGCGTGCTGCGCACCCTCGGCACCGAGCCGTGGTTCGGCGGCCGACTGATGGTGTCGCGCGCGCATACCGTGTTCAACGAGCAGGGCGAGCTGACCGACGACGCGATCCGCCAGCAGCTGGGCGACTTCGTCAAACGTTTTGCCGAGCACATCGCGGCGAAACGCCCGGCCTAGCCCTTCGACCGCATCAAGGTTGGCCGAATGTACCGCTAGCCGTTCAATGGTCAAGAGTCCAGGGGGCGGGCCACGGATTGAACGGCGTGTCGCGCTGGTTTTGCTCACGCCGTGGCCGGACTACGCTGTAAGCGCGGGTACCGTTTCCCGCTTGCCGGAGTTTTGTCGTCATGTTCACCGATCGCACTCACGCCGCCCGGCTGCTGGCCGAGCGGCTCGCCGGCTACCGGACCAGCCGGCCGCTGGTGATCGCCATTCCGCGCGGCGCGGTGCCGATGGCGAAGCTGATCGCCGATGAGCTCGGCGGCGATCTAGACGTGGTGCTGGTGAGGAAGCTCGGCGCGCCGTTCCAGCCCGAGCTCGCCCTCGGCGCCATCGACGAAACCGGTCACGTCACGCTCAACGACTTCGCCGGACAGTTTGGCCTCGATAAGCGCTATATCGATGACCTGGCGCGGGCTCAGTTGGCCGTGTTGCGCGAGCGCCGCCACCTTTACACCGATCGCCCGCCGCTCGAGGTGGCCGACCGCACCGTGATCGTGGTCGACGACGGCCTGGCCACCGGTGCCACGATGGTCACCGCGCTGACCGCGCTACGCGCACAGAAGCCGGCCAAGCTGGTCTGTGCGGTGCCGGTGGCGCCGCCCGACACGCTCTACCGGGTGGCGCGCTACGCCGACGAGGTGGTGTGCCTGGACGCGCCGGGCGGCTTCCATGCGGTGGGGCAGTTCTACCGGGATTTTCCGCAGGTCGACGACGAGGAGGTCATCGCGATCCTGCGCGCCCGCCCGCAGCAGGGGGAGACATGACGGCGCTCGTCGGCCGTGCTGTCTGCCGAGAGCGTTAACCATGTCCCATGTTTCCGCTTCCGCCGTGCCGCCGCTGGTGGACTGGCGTTACCTCTCGGCCGCCCTCGTCGCGCTGGCGGTGATGGTGGCGGCCATCCGCGGGCCGAGCCTGTGGTTTCACGACTTCGTGCACGTCTTATCGGGCGTGCTGTGGACCGGCATCGACCTCTTCATGGGCTTCGTGATCGGGCCGATTCTGCGTCGGGTCGACCTGGCCGCGCGGCGCCAGATCGTCGCGCGGCTGATGCCGCGCATGCTGTTCCTGATGCCGACGCTGGCCATCATCACCGGCACCGCCGGCTGGTTTCTCGCGGTGCGCAAGGGGCTGATCGCCTTGCCTTACCCCGCTTTCGGCTGGGTGGTGGCGGCGCTGGTGATTGTCACCCTGCTCACCGTGCAGGGGCTGGCGCTGCTGCTGCCGACCAATCTCAAGGTGTATCTCGAACTGCGCAAATCCGAGCCGGACGGCGAACGCATCGGCAGGCTGATGCGCGTCTATGTGCGCGGCGTGGCGCTGCAGGGCACGATGCAGGTGCTGATCATCATCGTCATGGCGCGCTTTGCGACCGGCTTGGGCTGAAGCCGGCCATGGCTGCCAAGCCGAACCCCAAGAGCGTGCCGATTGATAACAGGCTCAAGACCCTGCCGCCGAGCAGTGAAGGACACGACAATGAACAAGAACAGGCCTACCGTCTTAGCGATGGCGGTCGTCGCGGTACTCGGCGGCATCGTGCCGAGCGTTGGCAATCCGGCTAGGGCGGCCGAGCAGGCGCTCAAGGCGGAAAAGAACCCGCCGGGCGACATCCCGGACAACCAGGTGTTCATCAGCTATCCGTCGCCTCTTGGGTTCTCGCTGAAGGTGCCGGAGGGCTGTGGGTCTGACCAGGATGAAGGTAAAAAGCATACAAATCACCAATAAATAACTGTTTTATTGATATTTTTCGGGTCCAATCGGAGCGGGTGAATCACTTCCAACTGTGATCCATTCCAATTTAGTCGTGCAACGGTTAGCAGATTCGCAGTGATACTGGGAAAAGCCCCCGGCCGTAGTCGGCGAGGAAGGAGTGTGGTCATGCGCGTTCTAGTTGTTGAAGATGACAGAAAGATCCGCTCGTTTATCATCGCGGCATTAAAGCAGGCCGGCTTCGCAGTCGACTACGCTGAGGATGGCACGAGTGGGCTTGATCTGGCGCTCACCATCACCTATGACGTGGCCATCATTGACATCATGCTGCCCCGTTTGGACGGGCTGGCGCTCATCGAGACCCTGCGCCGCCGGAAGGTCACCACGCCGGTGATCATCCTCAGTGCTAAACGTACCGTCGATGACCGGGTAAACGGCCTCCAGGCGGGGGGCGACGATTACCTGACAAAGCCTTTTGCGCTGGCCGAACTGCTCGCGCGCGTCCACGCGCTGATTCGCCGTGCCTCCGGAACCACTGAACCAGCCCGGCTGATTGTGGGTGAACTGGTCCTTGAACTGCTGGCACGTGAAGTGACGCGTGACGGGCAAAGACTTGATCTACAGCCGCGTGAGCTTGCTCTGCTTGAATACCTGATGCGCAATGCGAACCGCCCGGTGTCCAAGACGATGATTCTGGAGCACGTTTGGGATTACAGCTTCGATACGCAGACCAATGTCGTCGACGTTCTGGTCTGTCGCTTGCGTAACAAGGTCGACCGGGATTTTCCTGTCAAGATGATTCATACCATCCGGGGGGTGGGGTATGTTCTCAAGGGGCCTTGATTCCCTCCGGGGAACGATCAGCTTACGGCTCGCGCTCTGGTACTCGGCATTCTTTGTTCTCAGCACCGTTTCGCTTTTTGCGCTCGCGTATTTCCTGCTGGCTTCCACCCTTCGACAGCATGATCACGACAGCGTTGAGCAGAAGCTTCACCAACTGGCGGCTCAATACCAGGCAACGGACCTCTCCGGGCTTAAAAAAGAACTGGCCCACGAGACACGGCTGCGAAAAACGAAGCCGTTTTTTATCCGCATTGCCGGACCGCGCAATACGACAGTCTTCCTTGAGATTCCCGATCAGTGGGCGCAATTCGACCTGAGCCGTCTAGAACACGCGCCTCTGACCGATCCTAGCGCCTTGATCCGGCTGCCGGCAAAAGATGATGAGGCCATCCTGGAGATCGCTAGCACACGCCTGCCCGACGGGGAGGTACTACAAATCGGCAAGAGCACAGAGGAGCGCGATAGCGTCCTAGAGAGCTTTGGATGGATCGTAGCCAGTGTCATGATCCCGATGGTTGTCGTCGGCGTGCTCGGAGGGGCGTTCCTGGCACGGCGCTTCCTGCGACCGATTCGCCAACTCATCCAGGCCGTCCACACGATCGAGTCCGGGGCCATGGAAGCGCGGGTGCCGATCCGCCAGACCGGCGACGAATTGGACGAACTGGGGACGCTATTCAACGGGATGTTGGACAAGATTGCAATCCTGGTCCAGGGCATGCGCAACGCGCTCGACAACGTCGCTCATGATTTGCGCACGCCGATGGCGCGCATCCGTGGCATCGTGGAAATCGCCCTGCGCTCAGAGCCGAAGCCGGATATTTACCGGGAAGCGCTAGCGGACTGCGTGGAGGAATCGGATCAGCTGCTCCAGATGCTGAACACCTTGATGGACATTTCCGAGGCGGAAACCGGGACGCTCAAATTGCACCTGGAGCCCGTCAATATTTCGGAACTCCTGGCCGATGCGATCAACCTCTACCAGCAGGTAGCCGAGGAAAAAGCAATTACCGTCTCGATCACCGCGCCGCTGCAGATCTGGCTGGCAGCGGACCACAACCGCCTGCGTCAGGTCATGGTCAATCTGCTGGATAACGCCATCAAGTACACCCCGCAGGGCGGGCGAATCGAGGTACAGGCTTGCGCCCAGCAGAACGGGGTGGAGATCCGTGTCGCAGACACCGGGATCGGCATGACGCCCGACGAGCTACCGAAAATCTGGGATCGCCTGTACCGCGGCGACCACAGCCGCTCGCAGCGCGGCCTGGGGCTGGGCCTGAGCCTAGTGAAGGCAGTCGTCGAAGCGCATAAAGGCCACGTTAGCGCATCGAGCAGACTGGGCACCGGTTCCGTCTTCACCCTCACGCTTCCTGCCACCTTTGCCTATGAGAGTCCATTTCCTCCTGGTGACCAGCCAACACTTACAAAGATGTAACGTTCGGGAAAGGTCTCGGCAAGATCCAGCGGCCAATATGACTTTGTGGGGCAGGCGTGCCGGTTCCTGTGCCAGTGGCACGATGTGCCGTGAACGGATTTCGGCATCGGGCAGCCCTGCAAAGCAAGCGTATGGAGTATTGACGATGAACGACAGGCAAAGGAAGCAAATGATAGGTGCGGTGTTGGGCGCACTCATACTGGGTGTCGGACTACTTGGCAGCGCTCATGCGGCCGGTGACGGGAAAACCCAGTCCCCCGCCTATCAATCCAGCATCAAGGTCCCGAATCAGCCAAACGGAGAGCGGGGGGAAGCGGCCAGACTCGCCGCGCTGGCGAAGATTGATGCGACCCGGGCGACCTCAGCCGCGCTGGCCAAGGTGCCCGGGACCGTGCTCAAGGTTGCCCTCGACAATGAGAACGGCAACCTCGTGTACAGCGTGGAGATCAAGACCGCCAGCAATGAGATCAAGGACGTGAAAATCGATGCCGGCAACGGGGCGGTTGTGCACGTGGATGCCGCCAATGACGAAGAAGATACAGAGGAATAGTCGGCACGGATGAATCTATTTTCCACCTGCGCCGAATAATCGGCGCAGAAACGCTAAGTCCTGGCTTGAATGTCTCGACAAGGACGTCAAATGACTTGGCACCATGAAAGGAATCGAAATGAGAAAATTACTGTCAGTCCTCATTATGGCGATGTTTTCCGCCTTCACTTTCTCTGTGGCTGTCGCCGGCACGACTGCGTCGGGAGTCGGTGTCGGGGCACCCCAGACGCATACCATCAAGCATGCCAAGAAGTACCATAGGGAGAGTAAGAAACGGGAAATGAAAGAAGAAAAAGGGGAGAACAAAAAGCTTGAAATGAAGGACACCCAAGAAACCAAAGCCCAGGAAATGAAAGAGAAATGAGCAAATCACTGCCAGCGACGGCTGGGTGAGATTGACCGTGCGTGTCGGAAAAATATTCGCCGACTTCACGGCTACATAGCAGCCGGTGAGGAGGTTCACAATGAATGCATCGCGCTCGCCTTGGGAGCGGCAATGGCTGTGGTAAGCCTGGCAACGGTGGTTCCCACGGCGAGTGCGCGACCCACTGCCCCTCCAGAAAAAGTGCAGGGTGCCGTAGCGTATGTCAGTGGTGGCATCGGGCAGGATGAAGCTGACGCCATCAAGCATATCGCCGCGCAGTACCCGCTAGAATTGGAATTTGCGCGTAAAGCCATTCCGCGGAATGAATACGTGTCGGACGTCAAGGTTTTGATTAAAAACCAGGAAGGCAAATCGGTTCTCAACACGACTTCCGATGGCCCTTTCCTCCTCGCGAAATTACCCGCAGGAAAATATAGCGTGAGCGTCGACCGTCGGGGCGACAAGCAGCAACGCGTCGTGCAGATCCAGCCACACAAGCACGAGCGGCTGTTTTTTGTGTGGCTGAAGTAGAGATTAATCTGGAGCGCTGAAAGGAAACACTATGCAAGGCGGGATTCGAATCAGGCGTTACTTCCTTTCAGTGCCCACGACCATCTTTGCGTTCGCCGCCCTGATCGGCGGTGCGCAAATCGTGGCCACGCCGGCGATGGCCACGGAACGACCGGTGGTGCCGGAAAAGAATCCACCCGGTGACATTCCAGACACCCAAGTCTTCGTTACTTATACGTCGCCGCTGGGGTTCTCGCTGAAGGTGCCGGAGGGCTGGGCACGCACCGATCGGGCCGACGGGACGCGCTTCGCCGACAAGTTCAACACCATCGACATCGCGGTCAGCCCGGCGACGAGCGCTCCCACCGTGGCGTCCGTCACCGATCATGACGCCGCGGCACTCGCCAAGACCGGGCGTGCGGTCAAGATCGTGGCGGTCAAGCAGGCCACGCTGCCGGCAGGTCCAACCATCCTGATCGTCTACACCTCGAACTCCGCCCCCAACCCGGTCACCAACCGGCAATTGCGCCTCGAGCACAATCGCTACCTGTTCTACCGCGCTGGCAAGCAGGCGGCGCTGGACCTGGCCGCACCGCAAGGCGCCGACAACGTCGACCAGTGGCGGCTGATGGCCAATTCATTCCGGTGGCGCTGAGATGCCGTTTCTGACCGCCAGCGAGCTTTACCGCTTCTACCATAACGGCGACGCCGAGACCGCCGCCCTGCGCGGCCTCTCCCTGACGCTGCAGGCCGGCGAGTTTGTCGCGGTGATGGGGCCGTCGGGCAGCGGCAAATCCACCTTGCTCGCCTGCCTGGCCGGCCTGGAAGAGCCCGACGGCGGCTATGTCGAGGTGATGGGGCAACGGATCTCGCGCCGACCGGAAAAGCAACGCGCCGCCTTGCGCGCGCGGCACATCGGCCTGCTGATGCAGTCCGGCAACCTGTTCGAGCACCTCAGCGTCGAAGGCAATCTGCAGCTGCAGATGCGGCTCGCCGGCCGGGTCGACACGGCGCGGCTTGAGCACCTGCTCGAGCAAATGCAGTTGCAGGCGCGGCGTCACGCGCGTCCTTCGCAGCTGTCCGGGGGCGAGGCGGCGCGCGCCGGCCTGGCGGTGGCCCTATCGGCCAACCCCGCGGTACTGCTCGCCGACGAGCCGACCGCCGAAGTCGATGGGCAGACCGAAGCCGGCATCCTGGAGCACCTGATGGCTCGCCGTGACCCCGAGCGCGCGATGCTGATCGCGACGCATAGCCCGGCGCTGGCGGCCCGCGCGGACCGCGTCGTCCAGATCCGGGACGGGCGCTTGCTCCATGGCTGACGCGCTGATCGAGGCCCGAGACCTTGGCCGAACCTACCTGCAGGGCGGCACCCCGGTCGCCGCGGTGCGCTCGGCCACGTTCCAGTTGCAGGCGGGCGACCGGGTCGCGCTGATCGGCCGCTCCGGCAGCGGCAAGACCACCTTGCTGCACCTGATGGCCGGGCTGGACCGGCCCAGCAGCGGCGTCATCCGCTGGCCGGCGCTGGGGAGCGCCGACACGCTGTTGCCCGCCAAGATCGCCCTGGTGTTCCAGGCGCCGAGCCTGCTCGAGCCGCTGACGGTCGCCGAGAACGTCGCCTTGCCGCTGATCCTGAGCGGTGCCGGCGGTGACGTGCCGCAGGCGGTGAGGGATGCGCTCGCGGCCTTCGGCCTGGAAGAGCTGGCGGACAAGCTGCCCGAAGAACTGTCCGGCGGGCAGATGCAGCGCGTCGCCATGGCGCGGGCGATCGTCGGCAGCCCGCGCCTGATCCTGGCCGACGAGCCCACCGGGCAGCTCGACCAGACGACCGGCCGCGCCTTGCTCGACGCGCTGGCCGCCCACCTGGCCGGGAGCGCGACCGCGCTGGTGCTCGCCACGCACGACCCCATTGTGGCCGAGCGGATGGCGGCGACCTGGCAGATGCAGGATGGGGTGCTGCAGTGTCCGACGGGGTCGTCGCCATGATCGGCCTGTGGCTAGCCGGCCTGATCCGCTGGCGCAAGGGCCGGCTGGTCGGCACGGTGGCGGGCATCGCGCTGACCGTCGCCATGCTCGCCGCACTCGGCGTCTTCCTCGGCCAGAGCGCGTCAACGATGACCCGCCGCGCCATCGCCGGGGTGCCGGTGGACTGGCAGTTGCGGCTCGTGCCGGGCAGCTCGACGCCGGCGATGGCGGCCGCGATCGCCAAGGCCGCCAGGGTCTCCACACTGCACGCGGCCGGCTACGCCGACGTCGCCGGCCTCGAGGCGCACAGCGGCGGCACCGTGCAGACCACCGGCGCCGGCAAGGTGCTCGGTCTCGATGCCGGCTATGCGCGGGATTTTCCGGGGCAATTGCGCTTGCTGCTCGGCACGCTCGACGGCGTGCTGGTCGCGCAGCAGACGGCCGCCAACCTGCACGTCGGCGTCGGCGACACGGTCATCGTTCACCGCCCCGGCTTGGTACCCGCCGAGGTCCGCATCGACGGGGTCGTGGACCTGCCCAACGCCGATTCGCTGTTCCAGGCCGTCGGCGTCCCCCCGGGCGCTGCGCCGCAGGCTCCGCCCGATAACGTGGTACTGCTGCCGCTGGCGATGTGGCACCGCCTGTTCGACCCGCAGGCCGCGGTTCGCCCCGACTCGGTGCGGACGCAGCTGCACGTCGCGCTGGCGCATGCCGGTCTGCCCAGCGACCCCGGTGCCGCGTTGGTTGCGGTACAGGGCGCGGCCAGAAACCTCGAAGCGCGCAGCGCAGGCAGCGGCGTGCTGGCCGACAACCTCGCCGCGCGGCTCGACGCGGTGCGCAGCGATGCGCTGTACGCCAAGGTGCTGTTCCTGTTCCTGGGGGCGCCGGGCGCCCTGATGGCGGCCTTGTTGACGCTGGCGGTGGCGGCGTCCGGTGGCGGCCGGCGCCGGCGTGATCAGGCCCTCTTGAGGATTCGTGGCGCGTCGCGCGGGCAGATCATGACCCTGGCCTCGGCCGAGGCGGCCTGTGTCGGGATAGTCGGTGGCGTGCTGGGCCTGACGCTGGCCGCACTGTCGGTGCGCGCGCTGTTCGGTCTCGGTCTTGCCGACAATGTCGCCACGCCGGAGGGCGCCGCGGCGCTGCTGACCGGCCTGCTGCTCGCCCACCTTGCCTTGCTGCTCCCCGCCTGGCGCGACGCGAGGGACAGCACCGTCGTCGCCGCGCGGATGGCGATCGGCCCCGAACGCGCCGCCCTCTGGCAGCGCATCGGCCTCGACGGGGTGCTGCTGATGCTGTCCGCCGTCGTGTTCTGGCAGACCTGGAGTACCGGTTACCAGGTGGTGCTGGCGCCGGAAGGCACACCGGCCGCGTCGGTCGAGTACCAGGCGTTCCTGGCGCCGGTGCTGTTGTGGCTGGGGGTTGGGCTATTGACGATCCGGCTGTGCGGATTCGGCCTGGTGCGCGGCCGTGTGTACCTGGCGCGCTGTCTGAGGCCGATAGCCGGGACCTTGGCCGAAGTCGTGGCGGCCGCCATCGGCCGCCAGCATCGTCGCCTCACGCGGGGCGTGGCCTTGATCGCGCTGGCCTTCGCCTTCGCGACCTCGACGGCGGTGTTCAACACCACCTATCACGCCCAGGCACGGGTCGATGCCGAATTGACCAATGGCGCGGATGTCGCGGTCACCGGCACGCTGCAGGCGCCCGCGTCGGCGAGACTGACGGCGCTGGCGGCCTTGCCCGGTGTCAGCGCCGTGCAAGCGATGCAGCACCGGCTGGCCTACGTCGGCAACGATCTGCAGGACCTGTACGGCATCGACGCCGGTCGTATCGGCGAGGCGACGCAGATGTCGAACGCCTATTTCCAGGGAGGCGATGCGCGCACCACGCTGGCGCGGCTGGCACAGACCCCGGACGGCATCCTGGTCTCGGAAGAAACGGTGACGGACTTCCAGCTGCAGCCCGGCGATAGGCTGACGCTGCGGCTGCAGCGCGCTAGCGACAGACAGTACCATCAGGTCTCGTTTCGCTTCATCGGTGTGGTACGCGAATTCCCCACCGCGCCGCGCGATTCCTTTCTGGTCGCTAACGCCGCTTACGTCGCCCAGCAGACCGGAGTGAGCGCTGCGGAAATCGTCCTGCTGCGGACCGGCGCTGCGCCGGCGCAGGTGGCGGCGGCCGCGAGACGAATAGTGCAGGGCATGCCGGGCGTGAAGGTCAGCGACATCGGGCAGGCCCAGCGCCTGATCGGCTCCAGCCTGGTCGCGGTCGATCTGGGCGGGCTGACCCGCGTGCAACTGGTCTTTGCCGTGCTACTGGTAGCCGGGGCGACCGGGCTGATCCTCGCTCTGGGGCTGGCCGACCGGCGGCGCACTTTCGCGGTGCTGTCGGCGCTCGGCGCCAAGCCCCGCCAGCTTGCCGCCTTCCTGTGGAGCGAGGCGCTGCTGCTGTTCGTCGTCGGCACCGGCATCGGCGTCGCCACCGGCTTCGGGCTCGCCTGGATGCTGGTCAAGCTGCTGACCGGCGTGTTCGACCCGCCGCCCGAGGCGCTTAGCGTGCCCTGGGCCTATCTGTTGGCATTGATCGGTGTCGCCTTGCTCTCGGCGGTGCTGGCGGTGCTGATGGCGCTGCGGGAAACCGATGTCCCGGCGGTGCAGCGGATGCGGGACCTTTAGGAGCCCACCTTATTCGGGCCGCGACGGCACCACCATCACCCGCGGCGGGTGGCCGGTCAGCTTGAGAAAGCGCGCTAGCTCAGAGCGTGGCACCGCCAGCGTTTCAGTGTTGACCAGTGGATGGCACAGGATCGCGTCCGCCTGCCACAGCGCGGCGTCAATCACCACGTCCACCGCGCCGTCGCGGTCGTTGAACGCGGCGAGCAGCGTCACCGAACCCGGCTCCAGCCCCAGATAGCGCAACAGCCGTTCCGCCGAGGCAAAGCGCAGCCCCTTCAGGCCCAGCTCCGATGACAGCGCCTTCAGGTCCACCGTCGCATCGGCCGGCACCGCCACCAGCAGGTGGCGATTGCCCTTGGCGTCGCACAGGAACAGGTTCTTGGTTTCCGCGCCCGGCAGATTGGGGGTCAGCAGCCGCGCTTCCTCGCAGGTATACACCGGCGGGTGTTCGAAGCGCTGGTAGGCGAGGGCGTGCTGATCGAGAAAATGGTAGAGGGTGTGTTTCATGTTCACAGCCTACCATGGGGCGGCAGCAAGGTTGGCCGAACGGGGTGGGTGCACATCCAGCGTGGCAAGAGTACAACCCGTCCTGAGGGGATGGTCGGTTACGGCGATACATCTCCCCCATTTGTAATACACCGTCAGTAAGGTTGGCCGAACCCCGGGCGCCGGCCCGGATCATCGAGGACAAGCCGTGGCCTACATCCATCTGTATTGCGAACGCCTGGCGCCGGGGCTGCTCGGCGAGCCGGTCAACACCCTGAGCAATCTGGCCTTTTTTGTCGCCGCCTGGCTGGTCTGGCGGCGGGCGGCATTGGCCGACGCGTGGCAAAGGCGTGGCCGGCTGCTGGCGGGGCTGATCGCGCTGATCGGCGCCGGCAGCTTCACCTTCCACGCCGTCGCCACCAGCTGGACGAAGCGGCTGGACGAGCTGCCGATCCTATTGTTCCAACTGGTGTTCCTGTGGTTTTACGGGCGCGGTGTCGCGGGGCTGGGACGCGTGGCGGTTGCGGCGGGGCTATTGGTGTTCCTCGCACTAGGCGCCTGGGCTATCCGCTACCCGGCACTGTTCAACGGTTCGCTGGCCTATTTGCCGGCGCTGCTGGTGCTGCTCGGCATCGCGGCCTACCACGGCCTGACGCGCCGGGTCGGCGCATGGCAGTTTCTCGCCGCCAGCGGCGTCTTCATGGTGTCGCTAACCTTCCGTAGTATCGACATGGCCGTCTGCCCGAGCCTCCCGCTCGGCACGCACTTCCTGTGGCACCTGCTCAATGCAGTGGTACTGGGGCTGTCGGCGGCGGGCCTGCTGACCAACGAGGCGGCGGACGGGGAGGGCAGGCCCGGCCGGATACCGGATGAGGTCAAGGCCTGACAGGCCGAGGCCCAAAAGAAAGCCCGGAAGGCTTCCGGGCTTGAGGGTTTTCCAGGTGGTCAGCTCAGGGCCGACCCGCTGCGGTCTTCTTCCTTCGCTTCCAGTTTCAGGTAGGCGTCCGCCATGACGATACCGAACACGAGGTGAGCGATCAGCGTAGTCCAGCCACGCGCTTCGGCAAACCACGGGAAGAACGCCGTCATGCCGTAGAAGTTGACCAGATACACTGCCAGACCGAACACCGCGCCCGCCACCGAGGCCATGCCCCAGCTCGAATCGAAGTGGAACGGCGCCATGATCAGGCCGAGGATCAGCCCCATGGCGATCGCCAGCACGAAGTGGACGACCAACGCCGTCACGACGATACCAATGCTGAACGAGGCCGGCGACGCCAACGCTCCCGAGCCCATCACGATCGCCGCGATCATGTGCGTCGGTGCCCACAGGCCGGCGCCGCTCAGCGATGCGGCCAGCAGGTCAAGCACTAGGAACACCACCCCACCGGAGACACCGGCCATCGCGGCCGCGCGCCAGTCGGGCAATCTGTGCGCCCATTGATGCGATTGCATGTGTAGATCCATGGCTAGCTCCTTTTCGCGTCCAGCCGAAATTGGCACGCTAATACCTAAGGTTCGACAGGAAAAAGTGACAAAAGTGCGACGCCGGACGCGGCCTCTATGAGTAGGGTGCTAATCGACTCAGCCAGCCGCTCGCCCGCGGTTGAGCAGTCCACGTCCACGTGCTCTCTGGGCTGTCGGCAGTTGCCTTGCCGGCGTGAAAAACCGCGGCGGGGATGGCCTGCTGGTCGAAAGCCGCAAGACGGCTAGGCCTGACAGGCGGGCAAAATGGCCCGGCGGCAGGTGCCCGAGCCAGGCGGCTGTTTTCCCGGCAGATTTCCCTCGGGGTTGTATATTCCAAACAGAAGAAGGGGAAAGAACGGTTTTTGTTTGCTCGTTTTATCGCGCGGAGATTCGAAATGAAAATTTCGTTAGTCAAATACGCTGGTACCGCAGTGCTGGCCTCTTGTCTTGCACTGCAGCCTATGCAGGCATCCGCTGCGATGGTTTCCACCCAGGACGCCGCAACGTCTCAAAAAATCCAGGCGGATCGCGAGAAGGTCCGTACCTTCCTGGATAGGGCCACGGTCAAGGATAAACTGCAGGCCATGGGCGTTCAGGCCGCCGTCGCCAAAGACCGGGTGGATGCGCTGTCCGACAGTGAGGTAGAGCTTCTGGCGCAGCAGATCGATTCGCTGCCAGCCGGCGGTAACATCGGCAATACCGAACTCATCATCATCTTGCTGGTAGTCATTCTGGTCATCGTTCTCATCTAACGCAGAACGCTTGCCAGTGGAAGGGGCTCCGGCCGGGAGCCCCTTTGGTGTGCCTGCTGAGCCCTAGTCGGGATTACCTATGCGAAGAGCGTCCTTAGCGCAGCTGCTCGGCTTATTTCTGCTAGTACTGCTCGCCGGCTGCGCCACGACGCCTCAGACCAACACCCTGCTTGCCAATCGACCCGCCGACCTACCCGAGCGGGCCGAGGTGAGCGGCGTGCCGTTTTTCCCTCAGGATGCCTACCAATGCGGCCCGGCCGCGCTCGCCACCGTGCTGGTCAAGGCCGGCGTGGCGACCACACCGACGCAGCTGAGCCCGCAAGTCTATCTGCCGGAGCGGCAGGGCTCGCTGCAGGCGGAGCTGCTGGGCGCGACCCGCCGCTACGGCATGATCGCCTATCGGGTGAAGCCGGCGCTGGAATCGGTACTGCGCGAGGTTGCCGCCGGCGACCCGGTGGTGGTGCTGCAGAATCTGCGGCTGAAGAGCGTGCCGCAGTGGCACTACGCGGTGCTGGTCGGCTACGACCTGGCGCGTACCCGGGTGACGCTGCGCTCCGGCGATGTCGAGTGGCTCGAGATGCCGCTCGACCGTTTCGAGCGCAGCTGGGCGGATGGCGAGCACTGGGCCATCGTCGTGCTGCCGCCGGAGCGCCTGCCGGAGACAGCGACCGAGGGCGACTATTTAACCGCCGTCGCCGCGCTGGAACGTGTGTCACCCACTGCGGCGCAGCGCGCTTACCGAACCGCCCTGGCACGTTGGCCGAACAGCCTCGTGGCGTCGATCGGCCTGGGCAATGCCGCTTACGCGCGGAAGGACCTCGGCCAGGCCGAACGCGCTTACCGTCAGGCGATCGCCCAGCATCCGGATTCCGGGGACGCCTGGAACAATCTTGCCCAGGTGCTGGCCGATGGCGGGCGCTTGGCCGAGGCCAGGGCCGCGGCCGAGCACGCCATTCTGCTCGGCGGACCGCACCGCGCGCAGTATCAGCAGACGCTTAGGGAAATGGCCGGCCCCACCGCCCAGCCGGCAGGCTTATAGCCGGCGGGTCTGGACCAAACAAGCGTGCTTTCGGGAAGAGGACGCGCACATAAAAGCAACCGCCGCACACCAGAGCGGTGCACGGCGGTAGGAAAGCCCCGGCAACACCGGGAATCACATATGCCGGCTGAACTGTCGGCGCTCCGCTCCGGCCATCAGCTTCATGAAGGCATCGGTGCGCATGTGGATCAGTTCTTTGTGGTCCCCGGCCTCGAAGTACACGTCATCCTGCTGCAACAGCGACTCGTCGACATAGGTGGACATGCCGCCATAAGCCGCCGCGACCGGGGGCGGGATGGCTCCCACTTCACAGTCCTTGAACAGCTTACCCAGATCTTCCTCGCAAGCGAGGCGTAACTGGCGTCCGATATCACGGCTCAATGTGGAAAGCAGCACGTGACAGGTTGCCGGCAGCACTGCCGCGACATAGCCTCCGTCATCTTCAAGTAGCACGGTCTTGGCCAGCCGGTCACCCGGGATGCGGGCAAGTTCGGCGGTTTCCATGCTGTACTGGCTGGCCGGGTGCCACGCCACGTCATACTCAATACCCGAACGATTCAAGTAGTCGGATAGGGTTATTGCAATCGCCATGATGGGCCTCCTTTTCATCGGGGCCTCCCGGCGCAGCCCGAGCAGGCCGGTATGCCCCACGAGGCGTCATCCGCGTTTGAGTCGCGCCTCAATCGACACCTCACTTCAGGATAGTCGGTGCGAGCCCTCTGCGGACGTTGGCCGAATCCAAAGAAAAGCGGATACCGGAGACGGCCTCCGCCGTTGCCTTGAGCGGCGTTCCCCGCCGCATGCAGGATCAAGCCCATTATTGGCAGGTACTGCCCCGGCGTTGCGGCTATGTTTCGGGTGGTGGTTTCTTGTTTGACGGCCCGGTCGGGGCGTGGAGGGTATCGATATGCGTACCGAGCACAAAGGCTATCGCCCGGGGTATGGCGGTTATGTCTCGGAGTTCACGCAGTTTATGGATCACTACCTGGAAGAGCACCCGGAAGTGGTCGAAGACCAGCGCAAGGGCTGGTATCTGTTCTGGGACCACAAGGTCGATCCGCAGGACCCGGAAAAAGAGAAAGGTGATGGTGCGCCGGTGAAGGGCTACGACTATTTCTGAGCAGCTAGCGCTGCACAGGCCCGGCAAAACCGGCTTTACGCTTCGGCCAACCTTCAAGGTTGGCCGAATGCTTTTCGCGACGAGTGTTCAGGCCTTGGGCGTAATCAGCGCGCGGTATTCGCGCAGCACGGCACTGGTCTGGCGTTCGGCGTCCAGTAGCGCATCCGCCTGCGGCCAGCCGGTGAAGGTCAGCTCCGCGTCCAGTGCCTGCAGGGCGCGGCGGCCGGCGGTGCACAGCTCCACCGCCGCATTGAAGTCGGCCGGGCTCAGCACCTTGCCGTTGCGGATCTTGCGGTAATGCACGCTGGCCATCTGCGCGTACTGCCGCGCGGTTTCATGCTCGGCCAAGCCCCCCGACTTTTCCATCACGGCAAACAGCTGCATCACCGCCTGGCAGGCCGCCTCGGCCAGCGCGAAGCGTTTCAGTTCCGCCGCCTTAGCGGCGTTGCCTGGTTTGGCAGCTTTGGATTTTTTCGGTTTGGCGGCCATGCGGCGTCTTCCTTCTATCGTGCCTGGCGCGGCACCGTGGGTATCGAGGGCGGAGATTTTACCGCGTAGGGCGGGGGCCGGGTCGGCGATTTGAGGCGCCGGCGCACTCTGGCAGGGCGACAAAAAGCCCAGGCACGCGGCCCAGGCTTTTTGCTGAATGCTGGTGGAGGGAGAAGGATTCGAACCTTCGAAGGCAGAACCGTCAGATTTACAGTCTGATCCCTTTGACCGCTCGGGAACCCCTCCAGAAGAGGGCTGGATACTATAGCGGCCTACCGGCAGAGTCAAGCCGCTGGGCACTGCCCGGCGCGTCATCCGAAGGCATTTATCACCTCAAGATAGAACTCGTCGCCATGCTTCAGCGACCAAGCAAAATGGCTATGCGCTTTGCCTCGAAAGACAACTCGGTTAACGTCGAGCAATCCTGCAGTTGCTCCTGCTGCCCGATGACGGGCAAACTGAATTGTTTCCTGCGTGACATTAACCCAACCCGGATTCTGCACGATGACCCCATCCGCTATTCCCGCACAAGAGCGTCTCTCCCGTTTGCGTCAGGCCATGCAGGCGCACGCCGTTGATGCCTGTTTCATCCCCTCGGCGGATCCGCACTTGTCGGAGTACCTGCCGGCGCGCTGGCAGGGGCGACGCTGGATGAGCGGTTTTCGTGGCTCGGTCGGCAACCTGATCGTCACGGCCGACTTTGCTGGGTTGTGGGTGGACAGCCGCTACTGGGAGCAAGCCAAAACCGAGCTGGGCGGCAGCGGCATTACCCTGATGAAGACCGATTCGGCGGCCAGCGTGATCTATATCGACTGGCTGGCGGCGCATATTCCGGCCGGCGGTACGGTGGCGGTCGACGGCAACGTGCTCGCCCTCGAGGGGAGCCGGGCGCTGCGGGCGGCGCTGACGCAGGCGGGCGTCACCCTGCGCACCGACCTGGACCTGCTCGACACCATCTGGCCGGACCGTCCCGGCCTGCCGGGCGCGCCGGTGTACGAGCACCTGCCGCCGTACGCCGCGGTGAGTCGCAAGGACAAGCTGGTCTTGGTGCGTAACGCCATGCGGGCCTCTGGGGCCGACTGGCATGTCATCTCGACCCTCGACGACATCGCCTGGCTGTTCAATCTGCGCGGCAGCGATGTGAACTACAACCCGGTGTTCCTCGGCCATGCGCTGGTGGGTGAAGACCATGCCACGCTGTTCGTCGCGCCGGGGGCGATCGATGCCAGGTTGGCCGAACGGCTGGCCGACGATGGCGTGCGGGTGGCGGAGTATGCGTCCGCCCGCGTGGCGCTGGCCGCGCTGCCGGAACACAGCACGCTGCTGCTCGACCCGCGTCGTGTCACCCTCGGCATGGCCGAAGCCGTACCCTTGTCCGTCAAACGCGTCGAAGCGATCAACCCGTCGACCTTGGCCAAGGCGCAGAAAACCGCCGACGAGGCGACGCACATCCGTTTTGCGATGGAGCAGGACGGCGCGGCGCTGTGCGAATTCTTCAGCTGGCTGGAACAGGCGCTGGCCGACGGGCAGCGCGTCACCGAGCTGGACATCGACGAGCAGATCACCGCCGCCCGCGCACGCCGGCCGGGCTTCAAGAGCCCCAGTTTTGCCACCATCGCCGGCTTCAACGCCAACGGCGCGATGCCACACTATCATGCCACGGCCGAAAGCTTCGCGGTGATCGGGGGGCAGGGGCTGTTGCTGATCGACTCGGGCGGACAGTATCTGAACGGTACGACGGATATCACTCGTGTCGTGCCGGTCGGCGAGCCCACCGACGCGCAGAAGCGCGATTTCACCCTGGTTCTGAAGGGCATGATCCAGCTGTCGCAGGCACGGTTTCCGACCGGCACGCGCAGCCCGATGCTGGATGCGCTGGCGCGAGCCCCGATCTGGGCGGCCGGCGTCGACTATGGTCATGGGACGGGGCATGGCGTGGGCTACTTCCTCAATGTCCATGAAGGCCCGCAAAGCATCTCGATCCTGCGGACGCCGGACGAGCACACGGCCATGCTGGCCGGAATGGTGACCTCGAATGAGCCGGGGATTTATCGGCCCGGCCAATGGGGGGTGCGTATCGAAAACCTGCTGCTGAACGTGCCGGCGCCCAACTCCGAATTCGGCGAGTTTTTGCAGTTTGAGACGCTGACGCTTTGCCCGATCGATACCCGTTGCCTGGATCTGGTCCTGCTGCGCGAGGACGAGCGGGCCTGGCTGAATACCTACCACGCCGAGGTGCGTCAGCGGCTGTCGCCGCTGCTCGACGGCCTTGCTCATGCCTGGCTGCTGCGCCGCACCGGAGCGATCTGATTGACCCCGGTTAGTGCTCCGCTCGAGGCGGAGCGCTATCCTGGCGAGGAACAAGCCAACTCACGGGAGGCATCACGATGAAAAGTAGAACCATGCCGTACCTGCCGGCATTCGTTGCCCCCGCGCACTTCACCGACCCTGCGGCCGCCCTGGCCCAGGCGCGGCTGATTTATGAGGGCAGCGTGGCCCATTTGCGCGAGGCGATGCGCGACTTCGTCGCCGGCGAGACGCTGCCCGGGCATGTGCGGGCCTGCTACCCCTACGTGCGGATTCAGACCGACACGGTGGCGCGCTTCAATACCGCCGACAAGCCCAGCCTGAGCTACGGCTTTGTCGCCGGGCCGGGTCGTTTCGAGACCACGCTGACCCGCCCCGACCTGTACGGCGATTACTACCTGGAACAGTTCGAACTCTTGTTGACGAGCCACCAGGGCGAACTGGAAATCGGCACCAGCTCCCAACCGATCCCGGTGCATTTCTCGTTTGCCGAACACGACCACATCGAGGGCAGCCTGAGCGCAGAGCGCCGCCAGTTGATGCGTGACGTGTTCGACCTGCCGGATTTGTCGGCGATGGACGATGGAATCGCCAACGGCACCTTCGAGCCGGAACCGGGCGAGCCGCAGCCGCTGTCGCTGTTTACCGCGCCGCGGGTCGACTATTCGCTGCATCGATTGCGCCACTACACCGGGACGGCGCCCGAGCACTTCCAGAATTTCGTGCTGTTCACCAATTACCAGTTCTATATCGATGAATTCGTGCGCCTGGGCCACGAGGCGATGAACGACCCCAACAGCGAGTACGTCGCCTTCATCGAACCCGGTAATGTCATCACCCGCCGCAAGGGCTTGGCGGCCGAGCCGGGCGACGAATTGGGCAAGGCGCCGCCGCGTCTGCCGCAAATGCCGGGCTACCACTTGATCCGCGCCGATCGCAGCGGCATCACCATGGTCAATATCGGCATCGGCCCGGCCAACGCCAAGACCATCACCGACCATATCGCCGTGCTGCGCCCGCACGCCTGGATCATGCTGGGCCACTGCGCCGGGCTGCGCAATTCGCAGCAGATGGGCGACTACGTGCTGGCCCACGGTTATGTGCGCGAAGACCATGTGCTGGACGAAGACCTGCCGCTGTGGGTGCCGATCCCGGCCTTGGCCGAAATCCAGGTGGCGCTGGAAACGGCGGTGTCGGATATCACCCAGGCCAGCGGGACGGAGCTGAAGCGCATCATGCGCACCGGCACCGTGGCCAGCACCGACAACCGCAACTGGGAACTGCTGCCGGACAATCGCCCGCAGCGCCGCTTCAGCCAGAGCCGCGCGGTGGCGCTGGACATGGAAAGCGCCACCATCGCCGCCAACGGCTTCCGCTTCCGCGTGCCCTATGGCACCTTGCTGTGCGTCAGCGACAAGCCCTTGCACGGCGAAATCAAGCTGCCCGGCATGGCCAACCATTTTTATCGCGAGCGTGTCGACCAGCATCTGCGCATCGGCATCCGCGCGATAGAGCTGTTGCGCGGGCAGGGCGTCGACAAACTGCACAGCCGAAAGCTGCGCAGCTTTGCCGAGGTGGCGTTTCAGTAGAAGGGAATCCGCCGCGCGAAGCCGTGCCGCACTGCCGGGGCCGATGCCCTTTGTGGACATGTGCGAAGCGAGGCGGATTGAAGCCACCCGTTGCGATGCCTTTCGGCCAACCCAAAACCCGCCACCCTTGGCGGGTTTTTCGCGCTTAAGCCGTCGCTGGTCTGCCCTCAAGCCATCCCTTGGAGAAGCGTACGATTTTCAGAATTCTGCGTCTTCCCTGTTGAGAGCGAACGCAGCGTTTAATACTAAGAGGTGACGTACTGAAGCAAGAGGCACAGGGCAGAGTGGGAACCTTGCGGGCGGTTTAGGCAAAGCCATTTGCAGGCACTACCAGGTGCCGCATGCTGGCCGAGCTTTCAAACCGCCACGAGGCTGTAATGGGCGGTGGGCCATTCTTGTTTCTGCGCCAACTGGAGGAAGGCTTGTAGAGAGGCGGTTCTGGGTGGTGAACGCGTACCGGCCGAAGCGCCTGGTGGGAACCGGAGGGTTGGCAAATGGTAGGTCATTCGTCCCGTCCTGATGTAAGCGCTGACACCGTGCTGGAAATCGTGCGCGGCATGTCGTCGGAGCTGCGCCCGCACCAGGCAAGCATCCCATTCGTGACACTGGACAGCGCGTTTGAGCGGGAGGTCGGGTTCGATAGCCTGGCCCGCGTCGAACTGTTGACGCGCATCGAGCGCGCGTTCGACGTCAAGCTGCCGGAAGCGGTGCTCGGCAGCGCCGAGACGCCGCGCGACGTGCTGCGTGCCGTGCTCGAGGCCAAGCACGTGCGCCGGCCGGAAGCGGGCGAAGCCCTAAGGCACGCGACCCCAGCGCCGGTGGAGCAAGCCCCCGACAGTGCCGAGACCCTGCTCGACGTCCTCGAATGGCACGTGCGCGCCCACCCTGAGCGTGTCCACATTGTGCTCGAATCTGGCGCGGGCGAAGAAAAGCGGATCAGCTACGCGGACCTTTACGGCCAGGCAATGGCCATCGCCGTCGGGCTGCTCGACAGTGGTCTTCGGCCGGGCGGCGCGGTCGCCATCATGTTGCCGACCAGCCCCGCGTACTTCTTCAGCTTCATCGGGGTGCTACTGGCGGGCGGGGTGCCTGTGCCGATCTATCCGCCGGTGCGAGCGTCCCAGATCGGCGATCACCTGCGGCGTCACGCCGCGATTCTCTCGAACGCGCTCGCCCAGATACTGATCACGGTCCCGGAAGCCAAGCCGTTGGCCGCGCTGCTTAAGGCCCAGGTCGAGACCTTGCGCCGCGTGGTCACGGCAGAGGAGTTGGCGGTCACCGGCGACGGCCCGGGCAGGGTCGCACGCAGCCCGGACAGCACCGCGCTGCTTCAGTACACCTCCGGCAGCACGGGCGCCCCGAAGGGGGTGGTCCTCACTCATGCCAACCTGCTGGCGAACATCCGGGCCATGGGACAGGCCATCCAGGTCGGTTCGCAAGACGTGTTCGTGAGCTGGCTGCCGCTGTACCACGACATGGGGCTGATCGGCGCCTGGCTGGGAAGCCTGTACTTTGCGTTCCCGTACGTGGTGATGTCGCCGCTCACGTTTCTGGCTCGGCCTGAGCGCTGGCTGTGGTCCATCCATCGAAACCGGGGCACGCTGTCAGGCGGCCCTAACTTCGCCTACGAGCTGTGTCTGCGCAATGTGGATGAGCGCGCGCTCGACGGACTCGACCTGGGCTCGTGGCGCTTCGCGTTCAACGGCGCGGAACCGGTGAGCGGCCAGACCATGCGCGCCTTCGGCCAACGTTTCGCCCGCTATGGCCTGCGGCCGGAAGCGCTGGCGCCGGTCTTCGGGCTGGCGGAAGCCTCGGTGGGGCTGACCTTTCCAACGACGGGTCGCGGTCTGGCGGTGGATCGTATCAAGCGCCGCGAGTTCGAGGTTTCCGGCAAGGCGGTCCCGGCGGACGCTGGCGAGGATGATGTACTGGAGTTCGTCGCCTGTGGCCGGCCGCTGCCTCGCCATGAAGTGCGCATCGTCGACGGCACCGGGCGCGAGACCGCCGAACGCCAGGAGGGGCGTCTGCAATTCAAGGGCCCCTCCGCCACCAGCGGGTATTTCCGCAACGTGGAGCAGACGCGCCGGCTGTTCGTCGGCGAATGGCTCGACACGGGTGATTACGCCTACGTGGCGGCGGGCGAGCTGTATCTCACCGGGCGCGTCAAAGATGTGATCTTCCGGGGCGGTCGCAATCTCTACCCCTACGAGCTGGAACAAGCGATCGGTCTGACCCCCGGTATCCGCAAGGGTTGTGTCGCCGTGTTCGGCTGCGCCGACCCGAGCACCGGCACCGAGCGCATCGTGGTAATGGCGGAAACCCGCGAGACCGATGCGCAAGCGCTCGAACGCTTGCGCGAACAGGTCCAGACCACCGCCGTCGACGTGCTGGGCATGCCTGCCGATGACGTGGCCTTGGTGCCACCGCATACCGTGCTGAAAACCTCCAGCGGCAAGATACGGCGGGCCGCGAGCCGCGCACGCTATCAGGAGGGCGACTTCGCTCGGCGCCGCGCCCCGCTGTGGTGGCAGCTTGCACGCTTTGCGTGGAAAGCGGTGCTGCCGCAACTGCGGCGCAGCGGGCGGCTGATCGCCGAGGTCGCCTACGCGGTCTACGCGTGGGTCTCCTTCTGGTTGCTGGCCCTGCCGACCTGGCTGATCGCGATCGCGCTGCCTCGTCCGGCGTGGAGCTGGGCGGTGAGCCATCGCGCGGCGAGACTGCTGCTGCGCTTGGCCGGCACGCCGTTCAGCATCGAAGGGCTGGAACAGTTGCCGGGCAAACAGAGCTGTGTCGTCGTCGCCAATCATGCGAGCTACTTGGATGGGATCATCCTGGTCGCGGCGCTGGCGAAGCACTTCACTTTCGTCGCGAAGCGAGAACTGCGGGAACAGTTCGTCTCGGGGGCCTATCTGTCGAGCATCGGCGCGGAGTTCGTCGATCGCGCCGACCCCTACAAGGACGCCGACCGCGTGGCGTCCTTGGTGCGCGCTGGGCGCTCGGTGCTGTTCTTCCCGGAAGGCACGTTTCAGCGCAGGCCGGGTCTGCAAGCCTTCCATATCGGCGCGTTCGTTGCGGCGGCGCAGGCGGGTGTGCCTGTGGTGCCGGTCACGATCCACGGCACGCGCTCTGCTTTACGCGACGGCCAATGGTTCCCGCGCCGCGGCCCGATCAGCGTCGTCATCGGCGCACCGATCTGGCCGGACGGCAGCGGCTGGTCGGCTGCGCTCAGACTACGGGACGCGGCCCGGGCTACGATACTGCCGTTGTGCGGCGAGCCCGATGCGGCGAACGAAACAACGCCGGAGAACCGTCCAGCATGATGAGATCTCTGGTCAGGGCGGGCCGCGTCGCGATTCTGGTCTCAATACTCGCACCGTTCGCGCACGCGGACGGCGGTCCGGGGCCCGTCCCGTCGACCGGCGAGGATCCCGTCGTGCTGGCCGCCGGCGACATTGCGCAGTGTCCGGGCCGCGGTGCCGCCCTGACGGCCCGCCTGCTCGAGGGACTCACCGGCGTCGTGCTGGCGGTGGGCGACCTGGCCTATGAAAGGGGCACCCTCGAGGAGTTCGAACACTGCTACGAGCCGACCTGGGGTGCTCACAAGGCACGCACCTACCCGGTGCCGGGTAACCACGAATACGAGACGCCCGATGCCGCAGGCTATTTCGCCTACTGGGGAGACCGTGCGGGCTCCCCCGGACAAGGCTATTACAGCTTCAACCTCGGGGCTTGGCACTTGATCGCGCTCAATAGCAATCTCGAGTCCGAGGCGGCTTCGGAGCAGGAGCGCTGGCTGAGCGATGACCTCGCGGCGACGCTCGCCCGCTGCATCCTGGCGTTCTGGCACCACACGGTGTTCAGCTCCGGCTTCAACGGTCAGACGCCGCGCACCGTCCCGCTCTATCGGGCACTGTACGCGGGTGGCGTCAGCGTACTCATCACGGGCCACGACCATCATTACGAACGCTTCACGCCGCTGGACCCGGCCGGCCGCACCGACGAGCAGCGCGGTATCCGCGTGTTCGTCGTGGGAACCGGGGGAGCCAAACTGTACCCCAGTCTGATTCGGAAGGCGGGCAGTGAGGTAAGGGCTTCAGGGGTATGGGGCATCCTGAAGCTCGTCCTGTATGCCGAAAGTTACCATTGGGAGTTCCTCCCTGCCGGGCAAAGCAACTTCAGCGACGCCGGCGATGGCCGCTGTGTTGAGCGGGAGACTAAGGGCGATGTGCTCGACCGGCCCTGATGCGGCGGCGTGCCCCCAGCCGGCATGCTTCTGGTCTTCCGCGCCTCTAGAGGGTCCGAATGTGAAAAACCGACCATTCCACGAACGCCTTGGATTTGCCTTGAGCGGCATCAGCGCCGCGTGGCGCAGCGAGGCGAGCTTCCGCATCCAGATCATCGCCGCGATCGGTGTGGTGCTGGTGCTGCTGTGGCTTCGTCCCGCCGCCATCTGGTGGGCGATTACGGTGTTAGCCATCGGTTCTGTGCTGGCCGCCGAATTGTTCAACACGGCGCTGGAACACGTGATCGACCAGCTGCACCCTGAGCAGGCCGACATGATCAGGACGGCCAAAGACTGTGCCGCCGGGGCGGTGCTCGTGCTGTGCGTCGCCGCGATCGCGGTGTTCGTTGTGCTGCTGATGCAAACATGAATGGCGAAGTCGGGTGCTTGGCAACGAGATTGGCGCGCCGCGCTATGAACGAGGCCGCCAGAACCTATCCGGTGTGTCATCCGCGCAGCCGGCAAAGGAACGGTTCGGCGACTCGTTGAAGGGGCTGGTTTGAAAGATGCTGCTTCCACGCGCTCACCCTGCCATGTAGCAAGCGCACAAAACCGGTTTAGATGGGCGATGAACGAGAAAAGGGCCACCGCCCGATATGATGGACGTCCAGCAGGACCTCCATGTCTATCTCGGGCGTGGCCCCGGCAAGAAGCGGCCCGCGCCTGATGCACTGGCGCGGATCGGCCCCGCCTCAGAACGGCTTGGTCGGCAGGAATTTGCCGTCGAGCGTGATCACCGCGCGCGAGCCACCCTCCGGGTCGGCCACCTTCTTGATATCCAGCTTGAAGTTGATGGCACTGATGATCCCGTCGCCGAACTCTTCGTGAACCAGTGCCTTCAAGGTGGTGCCGTAGACCTGGATCATCTCGTAGAAACGATAGATGGTCGGGTCGGTCGGGATGCCGCCGGCGATGCTGCCGCGCAGCGGGATGCTCTGCAGCAGCCGTACGGCCTCGGCATCCAGACCCAGGCGTTCGCTCACGATTTCAGCGGCGTCCTTCGGGAGGGCGTGCTGCCCCAAGAGCGCGGCGGTGACATAGGCGAGGCTGAGCCCCGTTCCTTCGGTAAGGTCTTTCCAGGAAAGGTCTTTGAGTGCCTTGGCGGCGAGGATGCGGGCAGTCAGTTCGAGGCGGGAATCTTGGTAGACGTTGGATTGTTGCATGGTGCTTCCTTTCGGTTGGGGAGAACGGTCAGGCGACCAGGGCGCTACGTTTTGCTTGCGTAGCACGGGTTTGGGGGAATTCGGCGAGGGAGACGAAGCGATTGGTTACGCCGTCCAGAGCGATGATCGAGCCGGTCTCGATGTCGTAGACCCAGCCGTGCAGGGTGAGTCGGCCCTGTTCCAGCGCGAGCGCCACCGAGGGGTGGGTCTTGATATTGGCCAACTGGGCGATGACGTTTTCCCGGACAAGCGAATCGAGTCGCGCCTCGGGGGAGGTGTGGGTGCGGGCGGCGTTCACCAACTTGGCCGAATCGGCGTGGCGCAGCCAGTTGGCCACCGCGGGCAGATGGTCCAGGCACTTGCAGGTCGAGATCGCGGTCATCGCGCCGCAGTCCGAGTGACCACAGATCACGATGTCGGTGACGCTGAGCACGGCGACGGCGTACTCGACCGTCGCCGAAACGCCACCCGGTTCCGGGCCGTAGCAGGGGACGATATTGCCGGCATTGCGGATGACGAACAGATCGCCCGGCTCCTGCTGGGTGAGCAGCTCAGGCACGACCCGGCTATCCGAACAGGTGACGAACAGAGCGGCCGGGCTCTGGGTGGTCGCGAGCTTCTTGAACAGCTCGGACCGTTCCGGGAACGCGTCCTGCTGAAATTTCAAGAACCCGTCGATGATTGCCTTCATGGTGTTTCTCCTTGGCAGGTGAAGCGATGGCGCAAGAATGAACCGGTTTGGCTATAGCGTCTAAGACCGATGTACAATAGAAACTATAATTTCTACCTATAGTTATCGGACATGCTGCTACGACACATCCGCTACCTGCTGGCGGTCGCCGAACACGGCAACTTCACACGCGCGGCCGAGGCGCTCTATGTTTCGCAACCCACACTGTCGCAGCAGATCAGGCAGCTTGAGGAATCGCTAGGGGTGCAGTTGCTGGACAGGACGGGAAGGGCGGTGCGGCCGACTGACGCCGGCGAGGCGTACATCCAATATGCGCGCAGGGCGCTGAGGGAACTGGAGGCGGGACAACGGGCAACCCACGATGTGCAGGACCTGTCGCGTGGGTCACTGAGACTAGCGATGACGCCGACGTTCACGGCGTACCTGGTCGGGCCGCTGATCGAGCGCTTCACTACCCGCTACCCCGGCATCGAGCTGAGCATCCATGAGATGACCCAGGACGCCATCGAGTCCGCGCTGGCCGAGGATGCGGTTGATCTCGGCATCGCCTTCACCGAAGTGCGCTCTGCCGAGATCGACGGCCAACCGCTCTTTATCGAAAAACTCAGCGTGGTCATCGGCAGCAAACACCCGTTTGCCTGCCGTTCGCAAGCGGTCACGCCTGCGGAACTGGAAAAAGCGTCCCTGGCGCTGTTGAGCACCGACTTTGCGACGCGGGCCTATGTGAACGAGTATTTCCAGAAGCTGGGCATTTCCCCGCGCATCTCAATCGAAGCGAACACGATCAGCGCCATCGTCGAAATCATTCGACGTGGAAACATCGCCACGATTCTTCCGGAGGCGATCACGCGTGAAAACGCGGCACTCCGCGGGGTTGAGCTATTTCCCGCCTTGCCTCATCGCACCGTGGCACTGCTGCGCCGCAAAGGCGGCTACCAAAGCGCGGCGTCGCTAGCCTTTGCCGAGGTAATCGAAACCATGATTGCGGATGGAGCATTGGGCTGAATCACGCGCTGCGTGGGCAGAGCGCTGGCATGAGCACGTTGAGGTTGGCCGAAGCCCTGCTCAGCGGCCAAGAGCTACCCTGTCGGCGAATGGGAAAATCAGCGGGACCAGAGGATCGTCACACTCTAGAGTGAAAGCACCCCACAGGTTACCGATCTCGGCAAGCTTCCCAAAATGTGTGGCTAAGTGAATTGGCCAGACTTGCTAGCCACTGGCAGCTTTCGGCCCAGGCTGTGTAAAAACGAAGCCCGACCCGGTTGGCACGGACCGTTGCAGGGTGCCGATCTTGAGGGCAACGAAGTC